>JAMPHV010000012.1 GCA_023663265.1 Bacteroides sp. | reverse complement strand
GGCAAAATTGCTGCGTCATACGGCACTTCTCCAGTTTCCGAGGAGGTCTATTGATTATTCGCCTTGTTTCTGTTATAATTATCCTATGGAAAATTACAGCTTGAATTTAAGAGCGGAGGTAAACAGCGAAGCACAGCTTATACAAGCCTTGGAACGGGAGGAGCTTCGCTTTGTCTACGCTCCCGCGAGGCTGCTGAACGCGGGCACGCCTCGGAAAAATAAAATCATCGCGTCGCCTCCCGTGTTTTTGGCGGACTGCGAAAAGGAGACGCTTAAAAAGCTATGCGAGCTCAAGGCGTCGGGCTTCGACCATGCCCTGGCTCATACTGTGGGGCATATACCGCTGATCAAAAAAGCGGGAATGATACCTCATGGGGGCTTAAGGCTGAATATAACAAACAGCAGGTCCGCCGAATTTTTCGCGGAGGACCGCTTTGCGGATATTGTTTTGTCCTGCGAGCTTACCGCGAAAAGAATAAACCGTATAAGCTGCAGGATTCCTTTCGGAATAATCGCTTACGGCAGACTGCCCTTAATGATAACAAGACGTTGTCCGATAAACGACGGAAAGCCCTGCGGCGGAAAAAAAAGCTGCGGAGGCTTTTTGGAGGACAGAAGAGGCGAAAAAATACGGCTCATTTGCTCCAACACCGTGGAGCTGCTGAATCCGAACGTTTTGAGTATCGCAAACAGGCTGTCCGACTTCCCCGCCGTCAATTTTTTCATTATGAGGTTTACCGATGAAAAAAATATAGCGGACGCAGTAAACAGCTTTATAAAAGGAGAAAAGCCAAGCGGAAGCGTTACCGCCGGGCTTTATTACAGAGGAGTGGAATAGCTCGATTCCCATTATATGGAAAGGTCGTATAATAAAATGAAAATTAAGACGGTCAAATTAAAAGAAAACGCGAAGCTGCCCTATAAAGCCACATCGGGCAGCGCGGGCGCCGATTTGTTCGCCTGCATAGACGCCCCCGCCGCTGTGGGGGCAGGAGAAATACTGCTTATCCCCACAGGCATAGCGGTGGAGATACCGCTCGGCTACGGCGGGTTTGTATTTCCGAGAAGCTCGACGGCAAGCAAGCACGGTATATCTCTCGCCAACTGTGTCGGAGTTATCGACAGCGACTACAGAGGAGAGATCTCCGTACCCGTCATTAACCATGGAAATAAGGAGTACGTTATCGGCGTTGGCGACCGTATCGCCCAGCTTGTGATAATGCCCGTTGAGGAGGCGGAATACGAGCCCGCGGAGGAGCTTTCCGACACCGTCAGAGGAAGCGGCGGCTTTGGCTCGACGGGAATTTGAAGCTACATAGTATTAAGCTCTCAGATCGCCCTGCCCGCATACTGAGTCATATAAAGCTCGTAATACTTCCCTTTTTGAGAAAGCAGCGTATCATGATCCCCCGCCTCAACTATACTCCCCTTATCCATAACAACGATAATATCCACGTCACGAACGGTAGAGAGCCTATGAGCGATCACAATGCTTGTGCGGTTTTGCATAATAGTGTGCATGGCATTCTGAATAGCCTTTTCGGTGCGGGTATCCACGTTTGAGGTAGCTTCGTCGAGGATAAGAATTTTAGGATCGGCGACAAAAGCGCGGGCTATGGCGAGAAGCTGGCGCTGTCCTTGGCTGATGTTTTCTCCGGAGCCTGTCAGAATCGTATCCCAACCCTCAGGCATCGCCTTTATCATATCCTCGCATAGGCTCATTTTTACCGCTTTCTCTATTTCCTCGAGCTTGGCTTCCTCCCTTGCATATTTCAGATTATTTTTTATTGTGTCCGAAAACAAGACGGTATCCTGTAAAACTATGGCGATGCTCTTGCGCAGCTCGTCTCTCGAAATATCGGCGATATTCTGATTGTTTATATAGATCCCGCCGCTGTCAATATCGTAAAAGCGCATTAAAAGATTGACGACCGTTGTTTTTCCGCTTCCCGTTGCTCCCACTAAGGCAACCTTTTTGCCCGAGGGGACGGTCAAGGAAAAATCCCGTAATATCGGTTTACCTTCGATATAAGAAAAATCAACGTTTTTAAATGACACCTCCGCCCGTTCGGACTGCGTTAAAGCGTTGCCGAGCTTGTCCTCGTTTTTTTCGTCAAGCACCGTAAACACGCGCTCCGCACCTGCGATCGCCGTTTGAAGCTGTCCGTAGACCTGCGCTATCTCGTTTATGGGGCGGCTGAACTGCTTGGCGTAAACGATAAAAGCCGATATTACTCCCACCGAAATAAGTCCGTTCACGGAAAAATATCCTCCAAAGGCGGCGATTATCACAAAACCGATATTTCCGATACAATTCATAATCGGACCCATTACCCCGCCGAAAATATCCGTTTTGATTCCCGCCTTGGTAAGAGAATCCGAGGTGGCACAAAATTCCTCGGAGGTAATTTCCTGGTGATTGTAGGCGCAAACAGTGTGATAACCCGAAACCATCTCCTCGACAGTGCCGTTGAGTCTGCCTAAAAGATACTGTCTTTTCCGTGAAAACCTTCTTACGTTTTTGGAAAGCACCTTGGTAGCAATAACCGTCAAAAATACCGTAGCAAAGCTGAGCAGCGCAAGCTGCCAACAATACAAGAGCATAACGGACACGGTACCGATTATTGTCAAAACCCCCGAAAACAGCGACGGAAGCGATTGAGATACGGTAGAAGAGATATTCTCAATATCGTTCGTCATACGGCTCATCACATCGCCGTGAGAATGGGTGTCGAGATAACGGACGGGCAAGTCCATCATCTTTCCGAAGAGCTCCTCTCTCATTCGTTTAACAATGCGCTGGCTCAGCTTGGCGCCGATAAGCCCCTGTATAAGCTGTCCTCCGCTGTATAAAAGATAAACGGCAGACATTAGAATTAAGGTAAATAAAAGGCTTCCGCTCTTGCTGCCGGCAATGATATCCACGGCGGCGCTTTGCAGAGCGGGTGCGAAAACGCCGCAAAGCGTTCCGAAAACAACGATCGCCAGCATACCGAAAACCATTGTTTTTTCCTCGGCGAAATAAACGGCGACCCGTTTTAATGTTCCCATAACATTTTCGGCATGCTCTACCTCGGCAAAGCGGCGGCTTCTGTTCATCATTCCCGGAATATTCCGCTCGGCGATCTTGGGGTCGTTTTGTTTGTTGAGCTCCGACATAATTTACTCCTCCCCTATCTGTGAACGGCAAATATCCCGATATATGGGACAGCTTGCTTTCAGCTCGTCATGAGTGCCCACGGCGGCGATTTCCCCGTTGTCCAACACCACGATCTTGTCGGCTTTTCTGACCGATGCTATACGCTGAGCCACTATTATTTTTGTAACGTTGGGGCAGTGGCTGTCAAGAGCCTCGTAAAGCTCCGCTTCGGTTTTCAGGTCCAAAGCGCTGGTCGAATCGTCGAATATAAGTATTTCCGCAGATTTAAGCACGGCTCTTGCAATGGAAATTCGCTGCTTCTGCCCGCCCGACAGGCTCATTCCCCGCTCGGCTACAACAGTATCGAAGCCCTCCGGCGAAGCTTGAATAAATTCCTCCGCCCGAGCGATTTCGGCGGCTTTTTTTATTTCTTCGGCGCTCGCCGAGGTATCTCCCCAACCGATATTCTCGCTGATAGTTATGCTGAACAGCTCGCTTTTTTGAAGCGCTGCCGCCGCCTTTTCCCTTAAGGCGGTTTGCTTGTATTTTCTAACGTCCACATTGTCCACATAAACACCGCCCGAGCTTACATCGTAAAAGCGCGGGATAAGGCTTACCAACGAGGTTTTCCCGCAGCCCGTGGCGCCCATTACGGCGACCGTCTCTCCGCGGTTGATCTTTAAATTGATATTTCTTAAAACGGTTTTTCCTCCCGTGTTCGGATAAGCGAAGGACACATTTTTAAACTCGACCGTTCCAACGCTGTCGGAGCCGCCCTCAAAATCACCGTCCTCAAGCTCCCGCTCGGTGCTTAAAATTTCCTTAACGCGCTTCCACGAAGCATATCCTCTCGATATATTCTGAAACAGCATAACCAACATAAGTATCCCGTGAAGCATCTGCGTTGTATATGTAACAGCCGCCATTACCGAACCGGGAGTTACCGCTCCCGATTCCACCCGATACGATCCCTCAAGCAGAAGCACCGCGATCACAAGATACATCAGCGCGTTTATAACGGGATTCATAAAAGCAAAGACGGTCAGCACCTTTAACTGGGTCTTTATCAGCTCTCCGTTAGCCTTGCCGAAGCGCGCTTTTTCGTAAATTTCACGAACGCAGGCTTTAATAACGCGTATTCCCGAAATATCCTCCTGCATAATGGAATTGATCGAATCCAACTGATTTTGCAGCTTCGTAAACAGCGGATCGGATTTTGTCAGACAAAACACCATGATGCCTACCACAAAAGGAAAAGCGCACAGCACGGTCAATCCGAAGTCAGTGTTCAGTCTAAACATAAAAAACATACTTCCGAAGGTCAGAAACGTTGTGCGTATCATACCGCGAACGAATTGAGACACAAAGTTCTGCACCTGCGTAATGTCGTTGGTTACCCTTGTTACGACGGAGCCCGTACCGAATTTGTCAAGCTGCGGAAAGGAAAAGGTCATGATCTTGCGAAAACAGTCCTTGCGCATTTCATTTCCGATGTTCTGGCTCGACAAATGCACAAACACATTGTTCATGGAGCCGCAAAATCCGCCGAACAACGCCAGCAGTATCATTTTAAGCCCTACGCTCCAAATAAGCTCCATGCTGCCGATACCGTTGTTGCTCAAGCCCAATACTCCGTCGTCTACGATCTGACTCATAAGCCTCGGCTGAATAAGGTCCAGCATAACCTCTCCTATCATAAACAGCGCGGCGGCTATCGCAAAAACCAAATATCTCTTGATGTATTTCCACATTTTTGACCGCTCCTTTCTTTTTAGGAGATCTATCGGCTCACAATCACCCCGCCTGTACGGCAAGACGCAATTTTTTTCTGACCGATATTTTTCTCCATATTATCACAGCAGCTATAGCCGTCAGTACTTCAGCTATCGGGAAAACTAACCACATAAGCCCACTCGCTTCCATATCGGATTTCGCCGTCTGTGCAAATGCCAGAGCAAAGGGAAATACAAACAAAAGCTGTCTGAAAACCGATATCATAAGAGAACCGATCCCGCTGCCCACCGCTTGAAAGATCCCTTGAAAGGCAATATTTACGCCCGCAAATATCAGACCGACGGAGATGATACGTATCGCGCTTACGCAAAGCGCCTGCGTTTCTCCCGAAAGTCCGAAAAGCTCCGAAAACGGCACGGCGAAAACCTCCAATACCGCGCACCCGACCAGCATAATTATAAATGTGAACAGGTGCCCGAATTTCACGCAGTCCTTTATTCGCTTGCCGCTGCCCATTCCGCAGCTGTACGCCGTGATCGGAGTGATCGCGTCGCGCATTCCGAACGCCGCAAACAACAGAAACTGCTGTATTTTATAATAAAGCCCGTAAGCCGTGACCATATTTTCGCTGATACCGCTTAAGATCAAATTCATTCCGTAAGTCATAACGGAGATAAGAGCCTGCGAAATAATGGCGGGCAGTCCCACCGAGTAGATCATAGCGACAATTTTCAGCGTGGGTTTAAAATACCGCGGTCTTATCCGAATATCCTTGTTGAACTTCAAATGAAAAACGAGCGCCGCGGCAAAGGAAACGATCTGCCCGATAACGGTAGCGTAAGCCGCTCCCCTAACTCCCATTTCGGGACAGCCCAGCAAGCCGTAAATCAAAATCGGGTCAAGAACGATATTCGTGACCGCTCCGAGTATCTGCGCTGCGGTTGAACAAAGGGAATGTCCCGCCGCCTGGAGCATTTTTTCAAAAATCGCGAACATTGACATTCCGAACGAGAACACACAGCATATGCTCAAATATTCCGTTCCCATCGCGGCAATGACCGCGTTGTCCGTTTGCGAGCCTATATACGCCTCCGCTCCGAATATGCCGAAGAGCAGAAAAACAATATAGATCATAAATCCGAGAAAAACCGCATTCCCCGCGGTTTTGTCCGTAAGCTCTCCGTCCTTTTGTCCAAGGCTTTTGGCAATAAGAACGTTTGCTCCCACGCCGGTCCCTATCCCCACAGCCACCATTAAGACCTGGAGCGGAAAAGCCAACGTCAGCGCATTAAGAGCGTCCTCTCCTCCCACGGGCATATTTGAAACGAATGCGCTGTCTACTATATTGTAAACAGCCTGCAATACCATCGAAACAATCATCGGTATGCCCATCGAAAGCATAAGCCGTCCAACAGGAGCAGCCGCCATTTTTTCATTTTTTAAATCCATAATAACCGCCTCCAAAAAAAATGCAGCTTACCGCCGATCGGAATTACGCGGTAAGCTACACATCTTGATTTTATTATAGAAAAAAAGTCGGCTGATGTCAAAGGATATTTTTTACGATTTTTTATTAAATCCGAAAAATATTATTGTAAGGTTTACACAACAAGATTCCGTTAATAATCACTTCTTTGCGGTAAATCCTTCCCAATCCTTAAGGAACCTCTCGATACCGTTGTCGGTCATGGGGTGCTTTATCATTTGCAGCAATACGTTCATAGGCACGGTAGCGATATGACAGCCGACCCTTGCCGCGGCGGTAACGTGAATGGGATTTCTGATAGAGGCGGCAATTATCTCGGTATCTATAGCGGAAGCGTTGAACATATCAACGATCTCCTCGATAAGAGCCATTCCCTCCATGCCTATGTCGTCAAGTCTTCCGAGGAAAGGACTTACAAAGGTTGCGCCCGCTCTTGCGGCAAGCAGCGCCTGAGCCGCGGAAAAAATCAGAGTGACATTTGTTTTGATGCCCTTGGCGGTAAGCTGCTTGCATGCCTTCAAGCCCTCCTCGCACATAGGCAGCTTGATAACTATGTTCTTGTTGATAGCGGCAAGAGGCAGCGCTTCCTCTACCATTTTATCCGCTTCAAGTGAAATGACCTCGGCAGAAATGGGTCCGTCAACGATATTGGTGATCTCGGTAACGACCTCTTTAAAATCGCGTCCCTCCTTGGCGATAAGCGAGGGGTTGGTGGTAACGCCGCAGATGATACCCATATCATTGGCTCTCTTGATATCCGCCACGTTTGCGGTGTCGATAAAAAGCTTCATTTTGATCTGTTCCTTTCTGTTTTTTATTAGACCTATTGATTATAACGCAGCCAGCTCGTCAAAGCAAGACTTCATTGCGGGATACAGCTTTTTGTACACGGCGTATACCTTTTCATACTCCGCCGTATTCTCTTCAACAGGCTTCTGAATCTTATCGGGAAGAATGACAGTCTTGCAGGCTTCGGGAACGCTTGAATATATCCCCGCTCCCACAGCCGCCAGCAAAGCAACGCCCAGGGCCGGACCCTCCTTGTTCTGAGTGGTCTTGACGGGGCAAGCGTACAAATCGGCTAACATCTGCCGCCACAAGGGGGAGCTTCCTCCGCCTCCGCACGCCATCATATCCGTAACGCTGATGTTCATCTCGCGCATTACCTCAACACAGTCTCTGAGAGAGTAGGAAACGCCCTCCATAACCGCTCTTATCATATCCCTTTTCTTGTGCATGGCAGACAGACCCACGAACGCGCCGCGGCAGTTGGGATCGAGATGAGGAGTTCTTTCACCGTTTAAGTAGGGCATATAGAGCAGTCTGTTGGCGCCGATGGGTACCTCCATAGCCTCCTTATCGGTCAAATAGTAAGAATCAACGCCCATATTGAGCGCGGTCTCCATTTCGCTCCAGCAGAAATTGTCTCTGAACCATTTTAGAGAAAGACCTGCGCTTTGAGTGACACCCATAACGTGCCAGCAATTGGGAACGGCGCAGCAGAAGGTGTGCACTCTTCCCTTTTTGTCAATTGAAATATCGCCGGTGTGAGCAAATACCACGCCGCTCGAGCCTATGGTGGTGAACGCCTTTCCGTCCTCGACAACGCCCGTGCCGACGGCGGCGGCGGCGTTGTCGCCCGCGCCGCCCACAACTATTGTACCCTCGGAAAGTCCCGTAAGCTCCGCCGCCTGCTTGGTTATTTTACCCGTGATCTCGGGGCTTTCGTAAACCTCAGCCAAAAGAGCCTTGTCGATCCCGAGCTTATCCAGCACCTCGTCCGACCAGCAGCGGTTAGGTATATCCAAAAGCTGCATGCCCGAAGCGTCGGAAACCTCGGTGGCGTATTCGCCCGTAAGCATAAACCTAATATAATCCTTGGGCAAAAGAATATGACGGCACCGTTCGTAATTCTGCGGCTCATTGTTCTTTACCCACATAATTTTTGCCGCGGTAAAGCCCGTTATGGCGGGGTTGGCGGTAATTTCGATCATTCTGTCCGCGCCGACCTTATCGGTAATTTCAACGACCTCCTTGGCGGTACGCTGATCGCACCAAATGATGCTTCGGCGAATGACCTTGTTGTCGCCGTCAAGCATTACAAGACCGTGCATTTGTCCCGAAAGACCTATGCCCTTAATCTCCGAAGCGGCGACTCCGCTCTCTCCTATCACCTGCTTGATACCGTTCACCGCCGCGTTCCACCAATCCAGGGGCTCCTGCTCGGCATAGCCGTTTTGAGGAGTATAAAGAGGATATTCGTACGTAGCGGAGGAAACGGGAACGCCGTCCTCGGAAAACAACACCGTTTTGGTGCCCGAGGTCCCTATATCAACACCTAAAATATAAGCCAATGTTTTTTGTCCTTTCTTTATTTCTTAATCGGAGAAAAGAACGTTGTTAAGAATACTCTCCAACATTTCCTGCCTTCCGCTTGCAACCGAGGAGATAACGTCTCCCTTTTCGAGAGCGTATTTTTCAAGCTCCGCCATCTTAGCCCTGCCCGAGATAACGTCGGCGCCGATTCCCGTTTTCCAGCTTGCGTATCTGTCCTCGACAAATCTGTCGATCCTGCCGTCCTTGATAAGCTTGTCAGCCATGCGCAGACCCAGCGCGAAGGTGTCCATACCCGCAATATAGCTGTAGAAAATATCCTCGGGAGTAAAGGAGCCGCGGCGCGCCTTGGAATCGAAGTTAAGTCCGCCGTTGGTGAAGCCTCCCGCCTTAAGCACCTCGTACATACAAAGCACCGCGTCGTAAATGTTTGTGGGGAATTGGTCCGTATCCCAGCCGAGAAGCATATCGCCCTGGTTGGCGTCGATAGAGCCGAATACTCCGTTTTCGCGGGCAACGCGAAGCTCATGCTGGAAGGTATGTCCCGCCAGGGTGGCGTGATTGGCTTCTATATTCATCTTAAAGTCGCCCAGCAGATCGTACTTGCGCAGGAAGCCGAGAACGGTAGCCGTGTCGAAATCATACTGGTGCTTGGTGGGCTCCTTGGGCTTGGGCTCGATGTAAAAATCACCCTTAAATCCGATAGAGCGCGCATATTCAACAGCCATTCTCATAAGTCTCGCCATATTGTCCTGTTCAAGACCTAAATTTGTGTTAAGCAAGGTTTCGTAGCCCTCGCGTCCGCCCCAGAAAACATAGCCGCTGCCGCCGAGCTTTACGGTAAGGTCAAGAGCTTTTTTTATCTGCGCCGCGGCGAAAGCGAAAACGTCCGCGTCGGGAGCGGTACCCGCGCCGTGCATATAGCGGGGATTGTTAAAGCAGTTGGCGGTGCCCCACAGCAGTTTTTTGCCCGATTTGTCCATAAGCTCCTTTAAAATATCGGAAATTTCATCGAGACGAGCGTTTGTTTCCTTTAACGAGCCCGCTTCGGGAGCAATGTCTCTGTCGTGGAAGCAGTAATAGTCGATCGACAGCTTATCCATGATCTCAAAAGCGGCGTACGCCTTGTTTTTGGCAATCTCCATGGGCTCGCTGCCGCCCCACTTCTTATCCGCGGTGCCTACGCCGAACATATCGGTGCCGTCTCCGCCCATGGTATGCCACCAGGAAAGCGCAAATTTGAGCTGCTCGCGCATGGGCTTTCCGCCCACCGTCTCGTCGGGATTATAGTACTTAAAGGCAAGAGGATTGGTTGAAGCCTTTCCTTCGTATTGGATCTTCGGAATGTTGAAAAATTCGCTCATCAGATGTTTTCCTCCTATAGTTGTAATCGTTTTGATTCTTGTTCTTGATTTACCGAAATAAACCAAACCTTATATTTATTTTAATATATTTTACGCGTTTTGTCAATATATTTTTATGCGATTTACACAAAAATTTGTCTTCGATTTCTGTACGAAAAACAGCTCAAAGAAATTTCGTCGGATTTGTATTGACCTTTAAAGCCGATTGCTGTATAATTAAGGAGCAGGGGAAGCAAAATTATCATAGTAAATGCTCCCCAAAAAGAAAGGAATACTACCATGGCAAAACGCAGAATAGGAATTTTAACAAGCGGCGGCGACTGCCCGGGACTCAACGCCACCATAAGAGGCGTTGCAAAGGCGTGCTATAACCTTCTCGGAGAGGACAAGGTCGAGATAATAGGCATATCCGACGGATTTCACGGACTTATCCACAATGACTGCCGCGAAATGGATCAATCGGATTTCTCCGGAATATTGACGACAGGCGGCACTATTCTCGGCACCCGCAGAACTCCCTACAAGCTTATGCAGGTAGTGGAGGAGGACAATATAGACAAGGTCGCCGAAATGAAGCAGACCTATAAAAGCCGCAAGCTTGACTGTCTTCTGACCCTTGGAGGAAACGGGACCCACAAAACGGCTAATCTGCTGTCCGAGGAGGGCTTGAACGTTATAGGGCTTCCCAAAACCATAGACAACGACATATGGGGCACCTCCGTCACCTTTGGCTTCCACACTGCGGTAGATATAGGAACTGAGGTGGTTGACCGTATCCACACCACCGCCAACTCTCACAGCCGCGTTATGGTGATCGAGATCATGGGCAACAAGGCGGGCTGGCTAACCTTATACACGGGCGTTGCGGGCGGCGCCGACATTATTCTTATTCCCGAAATACCTTATAATGTAGAAAAGGTGGCAAAGGCGGTAGAGGAAAGAGCCAAGGCGGGAAAATCCTTCTCCATTTTAGCCGTGGCGGAGGGCTGCATGGACCTTGAGGAAGCAAAAATGAAGAAAAAGGACAGACAGAGGATAAGAGCGGAAAACGGTTACGGCACGGCTACCGTGAGGATCGCCAAGGATATCGAAAGAATGACGGGTTATGAAACGAGGACCGTTGTGCCCGGGCATATGCTGAGAGGCGGAAGCCCTTCGGCTTACGACAGGGTCCTTGCCACACAGTTCGGCACCAGAGCCGCAAGACTTATTTTAGACGAGAAATACGGCTATACCGTAGCGAAGATCGGCACCAAGATCGGAGAAAATCCCTTATCCGACGTTACCATGAAAACCAAGTTTGTACCCAACGACGATAAGGTGGTCGCAGCGGCGAGGGATATAGGAATTTCTTTCGGGGATTAAGCATATGAGATTTAAGGACAGCCGCGGAAAATCAAGAAAAAACGAGATCGACCCCGAGGAAAGGCTTGAAAGCATAAAAAACGAGATAAAAAGAAACGATCTTTCGGAGGGGGAAAAGCGCGCGAAAAAGCTTACCGATATTATAAGCCTGACCGTTTCGCTGCTGCTTTTTCTCTCAACTGCAATAACGCTTGTTTTCGTCCGCCGCCCTTATCCCGAAAACATATACGAAAATTTGGGCGTTGAGCCGCCGTTATACGCACAAACGCTTTCGGAGCCGACGGAAAAATTGTTCAATTCGGATAAGTCTGTTCCCGATCAACTTTCCGAGCTTGTTTTAGCTGACGGCGTCCGAGTATATAAAAGCGATTCAACGAGCTTTGTTATGTCTGAGGATAAAGCGGACAAGGAAGAGCTGAGCGAGCTGTCAAAAAGGCTTGAGGGCGCCGTTGAGACCGACGTAGCCGCAGAAGAGGGCGAGACCGTGTATTACTTGATCTTGCTCGACAACGGAAAAAAGGTGAATTTTTCGCTTTCGGTCACGTCTTTAGAGGTGTACGGCAAAAAGTACGCAATAAGAAATGCCGACGTCTCGGCAGCCGCGCGAGCAAAAGGATTACCTTATTTGTTTGAAAACCTCCGACGGCGAGCTCAGCGAATGTGTTTACCTCGGAACAGCAGACGAAAATATTTATTCTTTTATAATTTCACCTGCGGCGGCGGTTTTTCCGCAGAAACCCCCGAGAGCCTTAAGGAGGACGGGTGGGAGTATGTCGGAGCCCTGCCGTTTCAACGAACATTTTATTAAATCAATAAGAAACAAACGAACGGACAAAACGGCTGTTGGTTTGTTTTTTATTGATTTTGTAAAAAAATATTATTGTTATGTTTGACAAACAGGCTGTGAAGCGTTCAATAAAAGGACTTGACAAATTTAGCCCAAATATGATATAATAATTAAGTTATTATGCGTTTTGTAGAGGCGATATACGGCGCGATTGAATTTGGCTGCTTCGGAAAAAGGAATGTGCGTTATGAAAAATGATTGTATTGTTTCCGTAGTGATACCGGTCTATAATTCCGAAAGAAGCTTGGGAGCATGTCTTGAACGCCTTTTGCGTCAAACCCTTCGTGAAACGGAAATTATATGCGTCGACGACGGTTCGACGGATATGTCCGCGGAAATACTGAAAAAATATGCGGCTGCGGATCCGAGAGTAAAATTTCTTTCCCAAGAAAACCGCGGTCCCGGAAGCGCCCGTAATCATGGGTTGAAGGAAGCTGTCGGCGAATATGTGATCTTTCTCGATTCCGACGATTTGTTTGAACCGTCCATGCTTGAGCGTATGGTACGGGAAATAAGGGACGCAAACGCAGATATGGTTGTTTGCCGCGCGGATTCCTTTGATAATATCACGGGGGAAACACTTTTTTCCGAATGGAAAATGCCCATTGGAATGCTTAACGAAGGTTTGACCTTTTCTCCCTCGGATAAATCCGACGTTTTGTTTCAACTGTTTCAAGGGTGGCCCTGGGATAAAATGTTCAGAACGGATTTCGTCAGACGACACGGCTTGAAATATCCCGATCTCCCAAACTCGCAGGATTTGGTTTTTGTTTTTGAAGCGCTTGTTTTGGCTAAAAAGATCAGCGTTATCGACAAGGTCCTTGTTCACAGAAGAATGAACAGAAGCTCCTCCGTGTCAAATTCCAGGTCGTCGCATATCGAGTCCCCTTATAACGCTGTTATGATATTTTCCGAAATGATGAAGGACAACCGCCTGTGGGAATTGTACCAAAGCTCGTTTTACCGTTGGGTCTTGAATTTTTGGCTATGGCATTTCACTACGCTTGCGGGAGAGCCGCAGAAAAAGTGCTTTAGCCTTATGAAAAAGGAGTGGTTTCCCAAATTCAATTTCGACGCGCTGGAGAAAGGCAATTACGACCCAAGAGATTATAAGCTTTACAAAAAAATCGTCGGAGGCACATATCGTGGATATCTTATGAACCAAAGGCTCCGAGCTTTTTTGAAAAGGATAGTCCCCCCTCCCGTTAATATATTCAACCGAGAGCTCGGAGACGTTAAACGCTCTGTTTCGGAGCTCGAAATAAAGCTTGACGAGTTGTCCGAAGCCAATGCGCAGATAATTGCAATGCTGCAAAAATACGGGCAAGGCGCCGAATGCAATAACAACGAAAAGATACTGTCGGATAAGGATAAGACTTGATCATACGGTTTGACCTCCGAAATATCTTACAAAGGGGGAATAATTGTTATGAGATCGGAACAAAAAAATATCGGCGTTCCCGTTATAGCAATAATCGTTCCCTCATATAACGACGAAAAGTATATCCGCGGCTGTTTGGACAGCATTAAATGTCAAACGGCTCCCTTTTGGGAAGCATGGATAGTCGATGACTGCTCAAAGGATAAAAGCGCCGAAATAGCCGAGGAATATCAAAATAACGATAACCGTTTCCATCTGATCCGCAGCAATGAGAATCTGAGCGCATGGACCGCCCGCGCAAAAGGCATTTTAGCCGTTTCTCCGAGCGTTGAATATATAATGTTTGCCGATGCGGACGATACGCTCCGACCCGACGCCGTTGAACGGCTTTTCGCAATAATAAAAAAAACTCCCGTTGATATTGTTCACTTCGGAACAAACGTTGTAAATTGCGGCGATATTTCAAAGGAACGTATCATACGCTATGACAGATACCTTCAGCCCCAAATAACCGTACTCAAGGGCGCCGATATATTGAAAAGCTTTGTTGAAAGCGATTTTGAAGGTCACTTGTGGAACAAAATGTTCAAGGCTTCCCTGCTGAAAAAAGTAATAGAAGACATCGGAGCCGAAATAAATCTGCCCAAGGCTCAGGACAAGGTCCTGTACTGGGCGGTATGCTGCACGGAAGGCGAGCTTACCTACCGCGGAGTAAAACACAGGCTGTACAACTATAATTACGGTCGCGGTACGGAAGGCACCGAAGGCGGCATATCGCTTGAGGAGTGCAAAAAATTTTTTTCACAGGCATTATCCGAAAATAAAATTGACGAGATCGCAAAACGCTCGCCGATCTATGATCCAAGCCTTGACCCGATCTTGGAAAAATCAAGATATAACCTTATCCGCCACAGCGTCAGAAATCTGCTGCGACTGAGCCGTAACGATATGGTCGCGGGGTTTAACATAATAACCGATTATTGGAATAAAGAAACGGATAAGACCGATATAGTCTGCGCACTGGCAGAATTTTCCCGAAAGCGTCAATCGGAAATTTCCGATGTTTTATACAGCTCCGACTTCTTAAGCTCCCCTCTTAAAAAGGAGATCAAGGTTGTCGGTACGTTTTATCACCGTATGGATAACGGAGGTATACAGCGCGTCATTTCGCTGCTTACCGAAATATGGCACGGCAAGGGATACGGCGTGGTTTTATTTACGGATTGCGAACCCTCTCCCGATGATTATCCCCTCCCGAGCTATGTTGTCAGAGTAAAAACAAGCCGTCCGATTTCCGCCTGCAGAACCGAAAATTATGCGGAGCGCGGAAAAAATTTAGCGCATTTACTTAAACAATACAACGTTGACTGTATGGTGTATCATTCCTATTTCTCCGATGTGCTGCTCTATGACGCTTGTATATGCAAAGCGGTCAGCGTGCCGTTTGTGCTTTATGTTCACAATGTTTTTTCGCGGTATCTTCTGTACGGCGATCCGAAATTTTCCACTATACCGAAATTCTCTCGGCTGTCAGACGCCGTGGTTTGCCTCGACGAAACAAGCGCGCAATGGTGGAGGTGCTTTAACCCCAATACCTATAAGGTGCTTAATCCGCCTACCTTCCGCCCGAACGCAAGTGAACCATTGTCGGACAGAAGCCGTAGCATACTGTTCTTATGCCGTCTTGAAAAAAAGCACAAAAGACCCGACCATGCGGCGGATATTGCCGAGCTGGTCGTAAAACGGTTCCCCGACGCTAAAATGTATATAGTCGGAAGCGGAGACGAGGATTATGTTAAGACGCTCAAAAAAAGCGTTTCAAAACGCGGTCTTGACAATAATATATTTTTTGTCGGCTTCACAAAGGACGTGGAAAAATATTACAGAGAATGCGGCGTTTTTCTTAGCTGCTCGTCTCATGAGGGCGCTCCTATGACGCTTTGCGAGGCGCTTTCCTTTGGTATGCCCGTAGTTATGTACGAGCTCCCCTATTTGGAGATAGTTAAAGGGAATCCCGGAATAATCAGCGTCCCGCAAAACGACAAAATATCTGCGGCAGACGCAATATGCAGGCTGTTTGCGGATGACGGTCTTCTTAAGGAAACGGGAAAAAAGGGAAAAAGCTTTACGAAAAAAATGTATTCATACGATATTGGCGAGAAATGGGAGCAAATATTCGACTCGCTTAAAAACGAAAATATAATCGAACATAAAATTACGGATAACCCTATGTCGGAAGCTGCCGATATCATAGTTAACGATTATTTGGCAGGCTGCGGAGATGGAAAGCCCGAGCAGATCAGCCTGCGGCGAAAAATAAAGAGGTATTACAGGCAATTCGGACTAAAGCGTACGGTAAAAAGGGTCTTTGAGAAAATAACGGAAGGATAAAGGATATGGATAACGGTATTGCAAGCCATGAATCACCGTCAGTGGCAATAATTGTTCCCGTATATAACGATGAAAATTATATCCGTATCTGTCTTGACAGTATAAAAAACCAAACCGTGCCATTTTGGGAGGTTTGGCTGACAGACGACTGTTCGACCGACAAATGCGGCGATATAATGAAAGAATACTGCAATACTGACAGCCGTTTTCATTACTTGCGAAACGAAATAAACTGCGGTCAATGGAAAAGCAGAGCAAGAGGCATCTTATCCGTTTCTCCCTCCGTAAAATATATAATGTTCGCCGACGCGGACGACAGCTTACAGCCAAATGCGGTGGAGCGAGTTTATGCGCTTATGGAAGAATCCCACGCAGATATACTACACTTCGGAACAAATGTGGAAAATTTTGCGAGCATCTCGGGCAAGCGCATACAAGCATATTCCGACTATTTAAATCCTCCGTTGACCGAGCTTAAAGGAAGGTCGGTATTTGAAAGCTTCGCGGAACGTAAATTTGAGGGGCATTTATGGAATAAAGCGTTTAACGCCGAGCTGATCAGATCCGTTATAAATAAATGGGGAACCGACAGGGTTCTTTATAAGGCAGAAGATAAGGCTTTGTACTGGGCGATCTGCTGGCACAAAAACGACCTAACCTACCGCGGCTCTGAGGAAAGACTGTATAATTACAGCTACGGAAAGGGTCTCGAGGGAGGTCAAAGCGATATCACCTTAGAGCAATATAAACAGTATCTCGATCAGTCACAAGCCGAAAGCCTTATCTCCGAAATAATGGAGGAGCATTCCGACAGCGCGGAAAAATATACGCAAATCATGGAAAAATCGCGGCTGAATTTGATCAATAATACGGCAAAGGGGTTTTCGCGCCTGCTGTCGTCCGATAAGCCCGACGGCTTGGATATGTTCTCCGAATACTGGACAAGTCCGCTTGACAAAGCATGGTTTACCGCTGCCTTGGCGGAATATACGTGGGAAACTCAGCTTGAGCTTGCGGAAGCGGTTTCCGCCTCCAATGCGTACACCGTGACAAAAAAAGGAGCGGATATACGTGTAATAGGCACCTACTACCATAGATTGAAAAACGGAGGCATAGAAAATGTCATAACGCGGTTAGTTCGTTATTGGCATGAGTTGGGATATGAGATAGTGCTGTTTACCGATTTTCCCAAGGAAGAGGACGATTACGAAATTCCGGAATATGTTACGAGAGCAGATATAGGTTACAGCTATAAAAGCAGCGACAATAGCTATTTTAAAAGAGGCATAAGCTTTTCGCGACTCCTAAATGAATATCATGTGGATTGTATGGTCTATCATTCGCATTACAACGAGATACTGCTGTATGAAATGCTGCTGTGCAAAAGTCTTAATATTCCGTTTATATTGCATACTCATAATACTTTTTCACTGCTTACCCGAAAAAACGACGCCAGATTTGCGTCGATTCCCCGTTTTATCGGTATTGCCGATGGAATAATATGCTTGGACGATGCCAGCGCGATGTGGTGGAAACACTTTAACCGCAACGTGCACACCGTACTGAATCCGCTCACCTTTAATTTATCCGAAGCTTCTCCCGCCGAAAGAAATAATCATAACATACTGTTTTTATGCCGACTAAGCGAAAACGACAAGCACCCCCACGACGCTGTCACCGTGATCAGAGACCTTGTGAAGATCATGCCCGACGCCAAATTGTATATGGTCGGTGAGCCCGAAAGCGAAAGATATTTGAAAAGGCTTAACGATCGAATCGCAAAGCTGAAGCTTGAAAACAATGTGATTTTAACGGGCTATACAAAGGAAGTTGAAAAATACTATAAAATGTGCAGTGTTTTTCTTATTTGTTCACCTTATGAGGGTTTTTGTCTGACGCTTTGCGAAGCGCTTTCCTTTAATATACCCGTAGTTATGTATGAATTGCCCTACCTTGCCGTTGTTCGCAGCAATCCAGGGCTGATCACCGTAAAGCAGAGAGACACAGCCGCCGCCGTAAAAGTGATATACGAGCTTTTTAACAACAGAGACAAGCTGATCGAAACAGGCGATAAGGGCAGAAAATATATCGAGGAATTGTACCGCACCGATATAAGCGCGCAGTGGCGCGAAATATTTAACAGTATAGGCGATACTCGGGTTTCTTTTCCCGAAACAAAAATGATGTGCGATACTCTTATAAATGATTACCGCGAAGGCGCCTCGGAGCATAAAAAGCTGCAAAATGACTTTAAAGAAAAACGCAGCGATTTTAATAAGCTTCAAGCCGAATATAATAAACAAACCGAATCCTTAAACAAGCTGCAAGACGATTTAAGCGTTAAGATCGGCGAATTAAACAAGGTAAAAGCCGACCTTGATGATAAATGCAGCGAATCCGAAAAGCTTCACAGCGAATTAAACAAGACAAAGACCGAGCTTGAAAAGCAATACGATGAAGCAGCCGTTCTTCAAGCCGATCTCAACAGAAAAATCTATGAGTTAGGTAAGCTTCAAGCCGAAGCCAATAAAAAAAGCAGGGAAATAAACGATCTTCGGACCGAATTTGATAAAAAATGCTCCGAGCTGAACAGAAAAAACAAGGAAATTAAAAATATCCGCAATTCCCTTTCATTTAAAATCGGCAGATTTTTCACTTTTATACCGAGAAAGATAAGAGCAGCGTTAAGAAAGCTCAAAAAATAACCGAAAGGCGGAAAACCGAAAAATGGACCGTAACGTCGCAAGCAATGAATTGCCTTTGGTGGCAATAATTATTCCCGTATATAACGATGAAAATTATATACGCACCTGCCTTGACAGTATAAAAAACCAGACCGCGGTCTTTTGGGAGGTTTGGTTATCCGACGACTGCTCGACGGATAATAGCCCCAAAATAATGAAGGAATATTGCGAAGCGGACAGCCGTTTTCACTATTTGCGCAACGAGACAAACAGCAGCGCATGGGTCAGCAGAGCAAGAGGGATTTTATCCGTATCCTCTTCCGTAAAGTATATTATGTTTGCCGACGCGGACGACAGTCTTCAGCCAAATGCGGTGGAAAGAGCTTATGAGCTGATGGAAGAGTCTCCCGCAGATATACTTCATTTCGGGACCAACGTGGAAAACTACGGAAATATTCCCCAAAAAAGCATGCAAAATTATATTGATTATTTGCAGCCTCCGTTGGTTGAGCTTCAAGGGAAAGATATATTTGAAAGCTTTATCGAACACAGCTTTGAGGGACATTTATGGAATAAGATGTTCAACGCCAAGCTTCTTAAATCCGTGATCGAGAAATGGGGAGCGGACAGAGTTCTTCCGAAAGGGCAGGACAAGGCGCTGTACTGGGCGGTTTGTTGGCATAAGGAGGACCTTACCTACCGCGGAGTTGAGGACAAGCTGTATAATTACAGTCACGGTCTCGGAGTGGAGGGCAGCCAAGATACTCTGACAATAGAACGCTATAGGCAATACCTTGCACAAGTCCGCACGGAGGACTTTATTTCCGAAATAATGAAGGAGCGCCCGAGCGAGGCGGCAGACTATGCGCAAATAATGGAGGATTCACGCCTTTCGCTTATACGCAATACGGCAAGGAGCTTTACTCGCTTATCGTCAGTTGATAAAGCCGAGGGCTTGGATCTGTTCGCCGAGTACTGGACGCGCCCACTTGACAAGGCGCGGTTTTCGGCGGCGCTTGCGGAGTTTACATGGGGAGCGCAAATCGAGCTTGCCGACGCGGTATCGAGATCAAAAGCCTTTACCGTTACAAAAAAGAGCGCCGACATACGCGTCATAGGCACCTACTATCACAGAATGGACAACGGCGGAATACAGAGGGTCATAGCTCAGCTTATACCTTATTGGCATGAGCTCGGATATAAGGTCGTTGTTTTCACCGATTATCCTCGGGAAGAAAACGATTATGAAATTCCCGAATATGCCGAAAGGGTGTCCATAGGCTATTCGTTTTCAAAAAACAAGCGCGGTAAATACGTAAACCGCGGAAAAAGCCTTGCGCAGCTTCTGTATGAGCATAAGGTGGACTGCATGGTCTATCATTCCTACTTTTCGGACGTGCTGCTGTACGATATGTGCGTCTGCAAAGGTCTTAACGTTCCCTTTGTAATATACGAGCACAACGTTTTTACGCGCTTTATCAGATACAACGACGCCAAATTCACCACGGTGCCCGTTTTCGCGGGTCTTGCCGACGGTGTGGTCTGCTTGGACGATACCAGCGCCATGTGGTGGAAAAATTTTAACTTCAACGTTCACACGGTATTAAACCCGCTTACCTTTGATTTGGCAGAGGTCGCTCCCGCCGAGAGAAATAATCATAATATCCTTTTTTTGTGCAGATTAAACGAGGAAGCCAAGCACCCTCAAGACGCAATAACCATAATGAGGGAGCTTGTGAAAATAATGCCCGACGCTAAATTATATATAGTCGGCTCGTCGGACGATGAAAAATACATAGAGTCGCTTAAAAACCGTATCGCAAAGCTTGAGCTCGAAAATAACGTGATCATGACGGGATTTACAAGCGATGTCGAAACATACTATAAAACATGCAGCATTTTTCTGAGCTGTTCATCTCATGAAGGCGCTCCCATGACGCTTTGCGAAGCGCTTTCCTTCGGTATGCCCATAGTTATGTACGAATTGCCTTATCTTGCCGTCGATCAAAACAATCAAGGAATAATCACCGTGAAACAAAGAGACACCGACGCCGCCGTCAGTGAATTATTTAAGCTTTTAAGCAATGAAAACAGGTTGAAAGCCGTAGGCGATAAAGGCAGAAGGTATCTTGAGGAAATGTATAACATTGATATAGGCAGGCAGTGGCGTTTGATATTTGACAGTATCGGCAATGTCCGCAATAAGGTTGTTCCGTCCACAAAAATGATGTGCGATACGTTGATAAGAGATCATTACGACGGCGTTGCTCAGTACAATAAGCTTCAATCGGAGCTGAGAAAGAAAAACGATGAGTTAAAAAAGAAAAACAGAGAGATCGCAGGTATATACGATTCGCTTTCCTTTAAGATCGGTCGATTTTTTACTTTTATACCCAGAAAAATAAGAGAGCTTTTAAAAAAAGCTTAAGCTAAGGAGAAGAAAATGTCTGTAATTTCAATTGCGGGAACGGGATATGTCGGATTGTCCAACGCCGTGCTTCTTGCGCAAAATAACGAGGTGTACGCCGTCGATGTGATACAGGAAAAGGTGGATATGATAAACCGCCGTCTTTCGCCCATAGCGGACAGAGAGATCGAGGAATATTTGGCGAAAAAGCCGCTCAATATTACGGCTACGCTCGACGGAGACGCGGCATATAAGAAATCCGAGTTTGTTATTGTTTCAACGCCCACAAACTACGACGACGAAAAAAATTTTTTTGATACCTCCTCGGTAGAAAGCGTTATCGAGCAGGTGCTGAGAACCAACCCGCAGGCGGTCATCGTCGTGAAATCAACGGTACCTGTAGGCTTTACGGAAAATATGCGTAAAAAGTACGGCACGGACAATATACTGTTCAGCCCCGAGTTTCTCCGCGAGGGGAAAGCGCTGTACGACAACCTTTATCCGTCGAGGATAATTGTCGGCGTTCCGTCCGATAACAAAAAAATGACCGAGGCTGCGCGTAAATTTGCGGCATTGCTTCAAGAGGGCGCTTTAAAACGGGATATCCCCACACTTTTCATTAGGTCTACCGAAGCGGAAGCGGTGAAGCTGTTTTCCAACACCTTTCTTGCCCTCAGAGTGAGCTATTTCAATGAGCTGGACACCTATGCCGAGCTTAAAGGGCTTGACGCAAGACAGATCATAGAGGGCGTCGGCTACGACCCGCGAATAGGGAATCATTACAACAACCCCTCCTTCGGCTACGGCGGCTACTGTCTGCCAAAGGATACCAAGCAGCTTTTGGCGAATTACAACGACGTTCCCCAAAATCTTATCGAAGCGATAGTAAAGTCAAACGACACAAGAAAAGAGCATATCGCCGTAAGCATACTTGACAAAGCCGAAAAGAACAAAAGAGGAAGCAAGGCTTCGGTCGGCATTTACCGTCTTATCATGAAAGCCAATTCGGATAATTTTCGGCAGAGCGCAATACAAAAAATAATGCAGCTTCTGAGCGAAAGGGGCGCGGATATACTGATCTACGAGCCTACGATAAAATCCGAGGAATTTTGCGGCTACCGCGTTATAAACGATTTTAAAAGGTTCGCGGAGGAAGCGGACGTTATCGCCGCCAACCGTATGAGCGAGGAGCTTAACGCATTCGCTGACAAGGTTTATACGAGGGATATTTATTTTAGGGATTAAGGAGAAAATAAACACCATGAGCTTATTTACCGACCAAAATTACTTTGTGCTCGCTTCCGACAATTATGAGGAGTTTTCGAGCAGGATATACGGTTATGTTATAGACGGAAATACCATGTACCATAATTATAATTTCCCCGATTCGTCAATTCCGAATTTTACCAAGGAAAACGTCGGATTTTTTACCCTTATCAAAAAAGAGCAGGGCAAAATAAAAATATCCATGGACGCTATGGGCTACGGATTGGTATATTATTATAACGACGGAGAATTTTTTGCCGCTTCCAATTCGTTTTATAAGCTTATGACATATCTTAAGACCAGAGTGAAGCTCACATTTGATTCCGAATACGGATATCTTTTTTCGGGCGTTCCGCATTACGGTACAATAGTTCATTCAAGATCATTGATCAAGGAGATCAAGCTGCTTGCGCTGAACGAAGAAATAATTATTGATACAAGCTGCAACAGAATGTCGATTGAGCGGTTCCCTTTTGATCCGATAGTTAAAATGAATACTGCCGAAGGTCTTGCGGCTATCGATAAATGGGCATACAAATGGATAAAATTTGTTCGCCTTTTGGCAAAGCACGGGGAGCAAATAAACGTTCAGCTTAGCGGCGGCTTTGATTCACGCTTTGTTATGGCTTTGATCCTTGCTTCGGGTATCGATATGGATAAGATAAATATCGAATCCTCTGTTGGCGCTAAAGAAGACCTTGAAATTGCCTCAGAAATCGCCGAGCATTACAATTTTAAGCTTAACGAGATTATGATGAAAAATTACAAGCATCATAATATGGATCCGCAAACCATTCTTGACGCAAATATCTTTTCAAGATTGGGAAATCACAAGGAGTTTCTTCCTTACAACCATTATAACTGTTATGAAAAGCCGGTATTTATGTTTGGCGGATATGGGTGTATGCGATGCTGGTTTCAAGACAGCACGGACGGATTTATCCGTTTTTGTTATCGCGACTGTATCGATACAGAGGTGAGCAAGGCGGCGATAAGAAAGGTTTGCGAAGAAACCTTTGACTATGTTGAAAAAAGATTTAACTATTCTATAACCCGAGAAAGCAACTTACTGAATTATGCTTACAATTACGGAAAAGGGCGATATAACTACGGCACTTCAATACAGGTCATGCAAACTGCAAACCAGTTTATGTGTTCCCCGATAGCGGACCCGATGTTGATCTGCGTTGATCCGATATATGAGGGAAACGATGACTACGATATTCTTTGCTGTTATGTTATGTATAGATTTGCCCCCGATCTGCTGAGCTTTCCCTTTGACAAAAACAGATCGTTTAAATCTGAAACTATTGAAAAAGCAAAGAAAATCAGCGATTCTATGCCTATTTCATTTGATGTAAGCGATGACACTTCGGAAGAGCCGCTGAACATTTTGACATCTTGGGAATACAAGGGCGGCAGTACTCCACGGCTGTTTCCCGTTGAAGATTTTTTGAAAATGTATCTTGAAAATGATTCAATAAAGGATATTTACACATCATATTACGGAGAAGATAAATTTAATAAAGCGTATAATTCGATCACCGAAAAAAATGGCGGTCATCCCGAAAAGGATGCTTTCGGAGTATTTGCCGTCGCTGAATGTATAAACGCTTGCAGACAGTCATATCCAAAGTATTACAACAGCGGTTTTAACGCTTCGCAATATTTGCCGCGCACCAGAGCAAACATTATTGTTATAGACAGCGAAGATCACAGTGAAGCTTTTTTCCTTGGACGAAACAATTTAGTTTATGTGAACAACCCTTCTAAAGCTGCAAGCAATAGAGAGGAGAGAGAGAGAGAGAGAGAGAGAGAATTGCGCAAAAACGGACCTATGTATATTCTTCAATATGACGATCTTGAATATACCATTGAACGGTCGGAATTTTTCGTCTTTTCGGGAAGCGAGGGAATCGACGAAGTTTTCGTCGAAGATACTGTACGTAAAGCCCTGCAAATAAATCCCGAAATTGTCTTCGTTTTCCGCGCATCGGTACCGTTGGGCTTCACAGAAAAAATGACCGAAAAATACGGACATAAATTTATTGTTAACGCCGCTCTTTGCAGAAAGGATCAGCGGCTTCACGATAACATCAATGCCGAAATAATCATTCTTGGCATTTCAGATGACATATGGCTCAGAAACAAGGCAAAGCGTTGGTCTGCTGCTCTTGAGGCTTGCATGGCAAAGAAAAATGTGCCCTCGGCTTTATTGCCCCCGAGTCGGGTAGAAGCGCTTATGCTGTATGGCGAATAATTAAATTTTAAGAGGTTTATAATGTTTGGTATAATTCAGATAGCATTAGTCATAGTACTGATCGCCGCTGTGATATTTTATTTTGGCAAGATCAGACATGCGAAAAAGAGTCTTATAGCGGGATTGGTATTATGCGTGGCTATTGCCGCCGTTATTTCCAACGCTGTGCTGAGTATTATTCCCTTGCCTACGGAAAAGGTCGTTGTTACCGCTACGGGAGAAAAAAACGAAAACGCCGGCTCCAACGAAGTTTTTATTTCCAGCTTGATAATCGGAGGAGAGGAATACGAGCTTCCAAAGCCCTCTGAGGGCGAATGGTTTTGGTTTCAGAATAAATGGTATATATGGCGCAATGAAAACGATACTCGCCGTCCCGCTGGCTTAACTCGCAGCATTACTTTTGATATACCCTACGGTCAAGACCGCTCCATATTGTTTGCCCGCAGCCAGTGGATGGGCATTGTCGAAGTAAGCTACGGCGACCAAACAAAAAGCTATGATCTTTTTTCAAACGGCGATGAAGAGCAAGCCTTACCGTATGCTCCGATTCCCGATACAGAATTTTTCCCGCTGTATGGTATTAAGCTGCTTAGGGAAGTGCTTTTTTTGCTGTTTATAGCTATATTGACAGCGTATCCCGTTTATGCGTCTTTGAAATTCGATTATGAGACCATAAAAAAGTTTTGGAAAAAACATTGGGATAAGCTGGCTTACATTGCTATTGCCTTTTGCTGCTTTTGTTTTATGTTTGAGTTTGGCAAGCAGGGCTCCTTGTGGTTTGACGAGCTGTGGAAGGTCGGAGTTTTTTTAAAAAACAATTTCAGCTTTAATATTATGGATTATATCACCGATATATGGGTCGATATAATGCCTTACGGTCAGGAATATCTTTTGGCTTTGCCTCAGCTGTTGGTTGCATTCAGCATTTATGTATTGGGCTTGATCGGCAACAAATTAAAGGGCAAACACTTAGGTGTGATCTCAGCCGCCTTGGGCGCAACTTCAAGTGCATTTTTAATTTCCTGTGGGACTGAATTCAGCAACTATGCGTTTATATTGTTTTTCTCGGTCGTAACGATATATATGTTTGTTAAAAAACAAAATGAGCTTGGCAAAGAAAAAATTATAACCTTGCTTTTATACGGAGTATGTTTAACTCTCTTAATGCATTCGCATCTATTCGGATTGGTAACCGCAGGAATAATTATGGTTTTTGATTTTATTCTGATTGTTATGCGAAAAGCCAAAGTTAAAGGATTGATAGAGTTTGCATTACCAGCTGTATACGGCGTTTATTGGCTTTGTAAATTTTTTTTTCCGAGTCTTGCAGTGTATACGAGCGGAGGAAACAGTTGGGCGTCCAAACCAACTCTTAAAAGTGTTGTGACTTTTATTATCAGTCTGTGCGGAGGTAACTGGCAATTTATCCTATTCGTTTTGGGATCGGTATTTATTGTTTGCCGTTTAATTGCAAAAATTACACGATATAAATTTGATTTTAAACAGGATTATACAATGCTTGTTCTTCTTTGCACACCTGTGCTTGTATTTTTTGTCAATATAGTTGTATCCGGATCAAGTTCTACCTCATCTTCATTATTTGTAAGCAGATATTTTACTCCGATATTTTCGTTTTTTATATTAATCATTGGAATAGCCATAGATATGATAATTGATGTTGTTGCTGAAGGGAAAGACGTGGCATCTACTAATTTTAACGCTGTATCTCTGACTGTCGCTTTTGCTTTTGCTATATCACAGTGCGCGATATGTTGGCTTGATCAACAGGTCTATTCTCCCGAAAACTATAAAGATACAGCCGAATATTTGATGACGCAAAATGATATATACAGCGATTCTACGGTTGTTATCGTATACGGAGCCAATTTTGTCAACGACGGTTTTGAATATTACCTAACTCAAAACGGTAGGCGGCAGTCAATAAATCACCAAGAAAATGAAGCTGATTTTTCTGAATTTGACATTATTTATGTATGCTATCAGCATTATGACAGATTATATAATCAGTTTGATGAAGCTTATGCAGATGAAGGATATGTGAAAGTTTCTGAAAACACCTCGGTAAAAATCATAAAATACGCAAAAAAATCCTAAGAAATTATTTTGAAACTACCATTATATCACAGTATTTGGCTATTAAAGAATGTGAGGATTTATAATGTTTGATATTATTAAACTATTAGCAATTATAGCGTTAATTGCCGTATTGGTAATTTACTTTGGAAAAATCAAGCAAAAAGAAAAAAGCACAATTGTGGGATTGATTATATGCACAATTATTTCTGCTGTAATTTCCAATTGGATATTAAATATGATACCCCTGCCAACGGATAAAGTCATCGTTACCGCAACGGGAGAAAAAAACAAGGAAGCCTCCTCAAACGAGATTTATATTACAAATTTGCTTATAGGCGGCGAGGAATACGAATTAAAAAAACCGTCCGAGGGAAAATGGTTTTGGAAAGGCAAAAATTATACCTGGCGCAACGAAAACGACACTCGTCAACCCGAGGGCACGACCCGCAGCATTACGCTCGACCTTCCCTATGGACGTGACCGCTCCATACAATTCGGGCTAAGCAAATGGAACGGTATTGTAGAAGTAACATACGACGGCAATACGAAAAGCTACGATCTTTTTAAATCGGACGATATGACGGAAACGATTCTATATGCACCGATTCCCGATACAAATACCTTTCCTCTATATGCCGCAAAACTGCTACGCGTAGGACTTTTGGTTTTGTTTGTTATTTTGTTGATGGCTTATCCTGTTTATGCGGTCGAAAAATTCAGCTACGACTGTATTTGGAAATGGTTCACACGAAATTGGGACAAGCTTTATTATATAACGGTCGCTCTTGCAGGACTGATTGTTACATTTATAATCGGTAAAGACGGAACTTTATGGCGCGATGAAGTATGGAATATAGGGTGGGTATATGACGGTTTTCCATATCTGAGTTTTTCAGGTATATTACAGACGGTATGGTTTAATATAATGCCTTATGGTCAAGAATACCTGCTTCTTTTATCGGAAATATGGATCGCCATAATGGTTTACGTATTCGGTTTGATCGGAGCTGAGCTGAAAAGCAAAAGATTAGGCGTAATTATGTCAACCCTCGGCGCAACGTCTTCGACAATCATATTTCAGGGCAGCATGGAATTCAGATGCTATCCAATGGTAATTTTGGGAATGGCTCTATCGGTGTATTTCTTTATAAAGAAGCAGAAGAATATCGGTAATGAAAAGATATCGGTGCTTATTTTTTACGGACTGTCTCTTGCTATAGTGATGGATTCGCATACGTTCGGACTTGTTACCGCCGGTTTGATGATGATTTTTGATTTTATAATAGTTATTGTAAAAAAGAGGTATAAAAACTTTATTGAGTTTATTATACCTGCAATATATGGAGTTTACTGGCTGTTTACAACATTTGCATTGAGTATTGAAGGAATGCAAACCGGTAAACGCTTTGCGGCAAGCACGCCTTCGGTTAAAAGCATTATAAATTTTGTTTATTACTTATGCGGAAGCAATTGGCTTTATGTGGCTCTGTTTATTTTCGGATATACGTTGGTGGTAGGATATCTGATATATCGAATCTATAAAAAGCAATTCAATTTGAAATCGGATTATACGTCTGCGGTTTTTGTCCTTGTGCCGCCCCTGCTTTTCGCAGTTATTATAATAATTACAAATACCATTATAAACGGTTCTATCTTTAATCAAAGATATTTTGTTCCGATAATTGTTTTCTTTGAAATATTTATCGCAGTTGCAATTGATACTTTAATACAATTGCTTAATGAAAACCAAAGCTTTATCAAAAATTTTGCGTCAATGGCGCTGACATTATCGGCGTGCGTTTATATGTGCGTTATGAGCTGGAACAATCAAAGCGCCGATACAAGAGATAACTATAATGCGATTTCAGATTACTTGATGGGACAAAATGATATATACAGTCCGACAACAGTTACCGTTGTCCGCGGTAATACCAATATAAACAGCGGATTTGAATATTATCTGTCACATAAAGGAGAACGTGATTCAATAAACCATATAGATATGTATACCGATTTCACATCATATGATACCGTTTATGTGGCATATCCGGGTTATCCTTATGATGAAGCCACTTATACAGACAAGGGCTATAAAAAAGTCGATCTTAATACATCGTTGGATATATGTAAATATGTCAGAGAATAACTCTTATAACATTTTCTTATAAAATACTCACACAAAACGAAAGCGAAAAAAATGACAAAAAAAATAATTTTAAAAGCCAAACAGTACCGTTTCCTGTTTGAGGAATTGGTAAAACGAGATTTCACGCAGAAATACAAGCGCACTGTTTTGGGAATACTGTGGAGCGTGCTGGGTCCTCTTATGACGCTGGCTGTAATGGCGATAGTATTCACGCAGTTTTTCGGCAGAACAATGGATCACTATATCATCTATATGTTCTGCGGAAACCTGCTGTTCAGCTTTTTCAAGGAGTCCACAAGCTCCGGTATGACCGCTCTGTATAACAACGCGGGTATCTTTTCCAAGGTGAACGTTCCCAAATATATGTTTGTGCTGTCGAAAAACGTTTCATCGCTTATAAATTTCGGGATAAACATCATAATGCTGTTTATTTTCTGCCTTATCGACGGAGTTACCTTTACATGGAAATTTATATTGCTTTTGTACCCAATTGTCTGCCTTGTCGTGTTTAATCTTGGAATGGGATTTATTTTGTCGGCGCTGTATATGATGTTCCGCGATATGAAATATCTGTATGATATTTTTACAATGCTGCTGATGTACCTGTCCGCAATATTTTATTCCATCGACGCCTATACGCAGCAAAAGCAGTATTGGTTCTACCTCAACCCGATCTATGTCTATATCAGATATTTCCGTAAGATCATTCTCGAGGCGACGATACCTAAGCCGACCTTTCATTTACTGGCGGCGGGCTACGCGATCGTGGTGCTTGTTATCGGAATGATCATCTATAAAAAGAAAAATTATAAATTTTTATATTACATCTGATCGAGGAAGAATATGAATAATCCTGTAATAGAAGTAAAAAATGTTTCCGTAAAGTATCTTGTGGGGGATCTGCGCAATATAGGTCTTAAAGAGTTTTTTATGAAAAAGCTCACAGGCAAGTATAGGGTGGAATCGTTTATGGCGGTCAACGGCGTTTCCTTTGTTATGGAGCAGGGCGATATGCTGGGGATCATCGGCAGAAACGGAGCGGGAAAATCCACGCTGTTAAAGGTCATTACGCAGATCATGCAGCCGTCGGAGGGCTCGGTAAAGGTCAACGGAAAGATCGCGGCGCTGCTTGAGCTGGGAAGCGGCTTTGACGGTGACCTAAATCTTAAGGAAAACGCATATTTGCGCGGTGCAATGCTTGGATATACCCGTGAGTTTATGGACAAAAAGTATCCCGAAATACTTGAATTTTCCGGATTAAAGGATTTTGAACAGCGTCCGTTCAAGCAATTGTCCAGCGGCATGAAATCAAGGATCGCCTTTTCTATCGCAAGTATGGTCGAGCCCGAAATACTTATTCTTGACGAGGTGCTTTCCGTTGGCGACGGAGAGTTTCGCGAAAAGAGCGAGAAAAAAATGCTGGAAATAATTCGCAACGGTAAGGCGACTATCCTTGTTTCCCATTCGATCGCTCAAGTGAGAAGAATGTGCAATAAGGTGCTTTGGCTCAATAAAGGAAAGCAGATCGCTTTCGGGGAAACGGGAGATATCTGCGATAAGTACGAGGAATTTCTGAAAACGGGAGTTATTCCCGAAATAAAGCAATAGGAAGTATTCCGAAAAAATAAAACAGCTATGAGCAAAATAAAAATATTTATGTGCTGTCACAAACAGTACGAAACAGTACCTCCCCTGTGCGAGCCTATACAGTGCGGAGCGGCGCTAAATCCTCCCATAAACGCGATATACCGCGACAATATGGGCGAAAATATTTCTCAAAAGAACCGAGAATACTGCGAGCTTACGGCGCATTATTACGTATGGAGGAATATACCCGCCGAGCATTACGGCTTCTGCCACTATCGCCGTTTTTTTGCCGCCGAGGACTGCACAGACCTCCCTTATATCGCAGAGGGAGCGCTGTCCGAAAAAAAAGAGCTGCTCTTTCTTAAAAACGAGGAGTATTGGCACAAGCTTATCTCCGAATATGAAATAATCGCTCCGCGCAGCGAGGATATGGGTATTCCCGCGTACGAGCATTATTGCACTTCAAAATATCATTATGCCGAGGACCTGCGCCTGTTTCTCGACATACTGACCGAAAAAGCGCCGCGGCTGACCAATGCCGCAAAAAAGTATCTTTCACAGAACAAACAGTATTTCTGCAATATGTTTATCATGAACAAGGCGCTTTTTTTTGAATACTGCGGGATTCTTTTTAATGCCTTGGAGGAATTTGACCGCCGAAAAAAAACGCACGGAGATTTTCAATCCGACAGAACGGACGGATATCTCGGAGAAATTTTTACAGGGATATATATATTATACTGCCGTGAAAACGGTGCAAAAATAAAGGAGCTTCCGAGGCTTGACGTAAACAGCCCTATCAAAAAACGAATCGGCTGCGCGCTGTTCCCGCCCGAAAGCAAAAGACGGTTTGCCGCGAAGAGAATACTAAAATCTCTCGGAGGAAAACGAAATGTATGATTATCTTATTGTCGGCGCAGGTATGTTTGGCTCTGTTTTTGCGCATGAAATGAACTCCAAGGGAAAAAAATGCTTAGTGATCGACAAGCGGGCGCACATCGGCGGAAATTGCTATACGGAGCGTATCGAGGGGATAAACGTCCATAAATACGGCGCGCATATTTTTCACACCACCGACAAGGAAATATGGGAATATGTCAATCAATTTACGGAATTTAACGGCTATATCAATTCCCCTCTGGCGGTATACGGGAACGAACTGTACAACCTCCCCTTCAATATGAATACCTTCGCCAAAATGTGGGGCGTAAAAACTCCCGACGAAGCTAAGAAAATTATTAAAAATCAAATAGCCGCGCTGAATATTGCCGAGCCTAAAAATCTTGAGGAGCAAGCGTTGTCTCTTGTGGGAACAGACGTATACGAAAAGCTTGTAAAGGGCTATACGGAAAAGCAGTGGGGACGGAAATGCAGCGAGCTTCCGACATTTATAATAAAGCGTCTGCCGCTGAGATTTACCTTTAATAACAACTATTTTAACGATAGGTACCAAGGTATTCCGAACGGCGGGTATACGCAGCTTTTTGAAAAGCTGCTTGACGGTGTCGAAATAAAGCTTAATACGGATTATAAAGACGTCCGCGATGAAAAAATCGCGGAAAAAATTATTTATACGGGCTGTATCGACGAGTTTTTCGATCATTGTCTCGGTGCGTTGGAGTACCGTTCGGTAAGGTTTGAAAACGAAACGCTTAATACCGAGAATTATCAAGGCAATGCGGTCATAAACTACACCTCCGCAGAAATCCCCTACACCAGAATAATCGAGCATAAGCATTTTGAATACGGAACTCAGCCAAAGACAGTTATATCCCGCGAATATTCGGAGGAATGGAGACCCGGCAGCGAACCGTATTATCCTGTCAACGACCAAAAAAACAATATGCTTTTTGAACAGTATCAAGAGCTGGCGCGGAGCCGTCCCGATGTTATTTTCGGCGGAAGGTTAGGGCAGTACAAATATTATGATATGGATAAGGTCGTACGTGCGGCTTTGGATACAGTCAACACTATTCTCAAATTAGGGTGAGCGGTATGAAATTGCAGGAAATAATTTTTCCACAGGATAATATTGATGAAACAATGTTTTACCGCGGCGATACTATGCTTAAAAGCGGGGAAGCCTTATCCTTCGACACGTATTTTAACAGCTTCTCATACACGAAATACCGCGATTATACACGCGTCGGCTCGGTAAGCTTTTTATGCAGCTTCAGCGGTATAGCGGAAATAGCTCTTTGCGTTTTTGACGGCGAGGAAAGGACCGTTCGGAAAGCTCAAGCGGAAAATTCCGCCGAAATATCTGTCGATTTTTCCGAGCTTCCCGAAAAGGGGTTTCTTTATCCGAAAATAACCGCAATATCCGACTGTGAGTTTATCGGGGGAAAATACAGCGCGGAATATGAGCCGAACAAAATAAACGTATGCGCCGCTATATGCACATACAAGAGAGAACAATATGTGCTGAAAAATATCGAGCTGCTGCGTAATTATAAATTCAGCTTCATCAACAGGGTTTTTGTTGTGGATAACGGAAAAACGCTTGAGCCCTCACTTTCCGACAGCTTTATCGAGGTTCTGCCGAATAAAAACTACGGCGGAAGCGGCGGATTTACAAGAGGGCTTATTGAAGCGTATGACAACAGTTTTTCGCACATTATACTGATGGACGACGATGTGGAGTTTTTCCCTCAAACCTTGGAGCAGATAACGGTTTTTATCTCTCTGCTGACAGAGCGATTTTCAAAAAGCTGGTTCGGCACGGGAATGTTTCCGCTGGATAAGCCTTGGGAGCAGTTTGAGCTTGGCGCGCAGTGGAACGGCGAGCTTACAAGCCATAAGCACAGAATCGATTTGCGCCAACAAAAAAATCTGCTCGATAATTTAGATAATCCCAATCTGGATTACAGCGCGTGGTGGACGCTGTGTATGCCGATCTCCGTTACGGAAAACGGGCTGCCCTTTCCTTTTTTTATCAAGGGAGACGACATTGAATACGGTCTCAGAAAAAATCACGGGACCGAGATCATAACAATGAACGCGATAGGTGTTCGCCACGAGGCGTTTGACAGAAAAACAAGCTTTGTTCTGTATTATTACAATGTCCGCAATGAGCTTGCAATAAACGCCGTGCATAAAAAATACGGCACCTTTAAAGCATTAAAGCGCTTTTGGTTTGAGATACTAAAGCAATTGATCTTATACCGCTACGATAACTGCAAGATCGTTTTTATGGCTGTCCGCGATTTTCTGCGCGGAGTTGATTTTTTTCTTGAAACAGACGAGGAGCAGCTTAACAACAGACTTTCGCAGCTTGTTCCGCAGCTTGTTCCGCTGTCTGAGCTCCCCGAATGGAACGAAACAATGCGAAGCGACGAGCACGCAAGACGCAATAAGATCACCGCCGCAATGGTACTGACCCTTGGCGGACACATAATACCCGCGTTTGCGCTGAAAAAGGAGATCAAGGCGTACCCGCTCTCCCGAATCGGAACAGAGGACACCTTTTTAAGAAAATCCGCCGTTCAATATCAGCTTGGCGGAGACAAGGGGATATTAACGCGCCGCAGCTTCGCCAAGTTTGTCAAATACGGCTTCCGCGCTTTGGGACAGTCCTTTGTGCTGCTTTTCAAATATAGGAGCGTACAAAAAAATTATATTTGCAGGAGCGCGGAGATCACTTCATTTGAGTTTTGGCGCAAACATTTGAGCCAATAAAAATAACCGATTAGAAATCGGATTTCCGATTTCTAATCGGTTATTTTTACCTGCCGCCGTACATTTTTTCATAATACTGCTGATATTCGCCGCTGATAATATTCTCCCACCAGCCGCGGTTTTCCAAATACCACTTAATTGTTTTTGGTATACCGTCCGCAAATTTTGTTTCGGGCAGCCAGCCCAGCTCATTGTGTATCTTGGTGGGATCGATTGCGTAGCGCATATCATGCCCCTTGCGGTCGGTCACAAAAGTGATCAAGCATTCCGGCTTGTCCAGCGCCTTGCATATGATCTTCACAATGTCGATATTCCTCATCTCGTTGTGTCCGCCGATATTGTATATCTCGCCCACGGTGCCCTTGTGAATTATAAGATCGATCGCGCGGCAGTGATCCTCAACATAAAGCCAGTCGCGCACATTCTCGCCCTTTCCGTAAACGGGCAGCGGCTTATCGTTCAGCGCGTTGGCTATCATCAATGGGATCAGCTTTTCGGGAAATTGATAAGGACCGTAGTTATTGGAGCAGCGCGAGATCGTTACGGGAAGCCCGAAGGTCCTGTGATACGCTTGTACTAACAGATCGGCGCTTGCCTTGGAAGCGGAATAGGGGCTTGAGGTATGGATAGGCGTTTCCTCCGTAAAAAAAAGCTCGGGTCTGTCGAGAGGCAGGTCCCCGTATACCTCGTCCGTGGAAACCTGATGATAACGATATATTCCGTATTTTCTGCAAGCGTCCATCATAACCTGTGTTCCGAGAATATTGGTTTTTAAAAACACATCGGGATTTTCGATCGAACGGTCAACATGACTTTCCGCAGCAAAGTTGACCACAATGTTGGGGCGCTCCTCTTCAAACACTCCGAACACCGCTTCCCTGTCGGTAATATCCGCCTTGCAGAATCTGAAATTAGGATTTTTCATAACAGGTGAAAGCGTTTCCATATTTCCCGCATAGGTCAGACAGTCAACGCAGATAATTTTATAATCGGGATATTTTTTCAGCATATAATGCACGAAATTTCCCCCGATAAATCCCGCGCCGCCTGTTACGATAATTTTCATAGCAGCTCCTCCGAAAGTGAAAGAATATATTTTCCGTAGTCGGTCATTTTCAGCTCCTCGCCCAACGCATAAAGCTGCTCCGTTGTAATGAACCCGCGCCGCCACGCTATCTCTTCAATGCAGGAAATATAAAAGCCCTGCATTTCCTGAACGGTTTTCACAAAGCCGCTCGCCTTATGCATACCCTTGGGAGAGCCTGTATCAAGCCATGACATTCCCCGACCCATCAAGGTTACGGTAAGCTTTCCTTCCTCAAGGTAACGATTGTTTATCGAGGTTATCTCGATCTCTCCGCGCGCGGAGGGCTTGACGTTTTTCGCTATATCGACGACGTTGTTATCGTAAAAATACAGTCCGGGGACGGCATAATTCGATTTTGGTCGGGCTGGCTTTTCCTCAATTGAAATTACCTTGAAATTTTCGTCGAATTCCACCACGCCGAACTCCCTCGGATTCTTGACGGGATAGCCGAAAACCGCCGCTCCGCCCTCTTCCGCCCTTGCTTGAGCGGCTTTAAGATAGGTCGAAAAGCCTTGACCGTAGAAAACGTTATCGCCAAGCACTAAGCACACGCTGTCGCTGCCGATAAAGTCTGCGCCTAAAATAAAGGCGTCAGCAAGACCGCGGGGCTTGTCCTGCACCTTGTATTCTATATGTATACCTAATCTTGAGCCGTCACCCAAAAGCAGTTCATAGTTCGGAGTATCCTTTGGCGTAGAGATAACCAAGACGTCCTTGATCCCCGCCAGCAGTAAAACCGACAAAGGATAGTAAATCAGCGGCTTGTCGTAGATCGGCAAAAGCTGCTTGGATACGGCGATCGTGCAGGGGTAAAGGCGGGTGCCGCTGCCACCGGCTAAGATTATACCTTTCATTATGGTCTCCTAAAATTTTAATGTATATATGACTATTCCCGATATTATCAGTGCCATTCCAATAAGTTGTTTTTTTGTAAGCTTTTCCTTGAAAAAAATGTAGCTTAGTATCGCCACAAAAACATATCCGCTTGCCTCTAAAATAGGCGACATTGATAACGGAACCACCTTAAGTGCATACATACCCAGAAAAGTACACCCGAAAAAAAGAACATAGGCAATTATTACGAGAGGATTTAAGTACTCCTTTATTTTGGATTCGTAGGTTTTCTGTGCGCTTTTTTTGAGCAATATCTGGGAAAAAGAGGAAATCAAGGCACCGCCTATTATAAGACAAGAATATATAGTAAGCTCACTCATTTTTCTTTTCACCGCCCGTTACTATTAAAAGTATACCGAACAGAACCAAAGCTGCGCCTATAATATTGAAAAACGTTATTTGTTCTTTAAAGATTATTGTGCCCCAGATCATTCCCCAAACTAATGTAATAGCTTTATTGGCGTAGGCTATGTTCAGTGGTATGGATTTTATAATTTGCTGCCATAAAAGCGCATATACAGCCAGTATAAACAGTGCGACACCGTAAAGCAAGATAAATTCAAACGAAAAAAAATCTTTTTGTGAGGCAGTTTTTGAGCAGATACCGCTAAGGGAATAAAAAAACAAGATCGCATTAAGAATTATATAAGATTTTTTCATAAGCGCACCTTAAAACACTAAAATTTATTTTTTATCATAATTCTTCTTTTACATCCGAAACAATAAATTTGACCTTTCCCGCAGGTGTTCTCGGTATATCCTTCTCCTGTACATATTTTATTTCAACTTTTAAATTACCTGCCGATTGCTTTTTAAAACCATCAATTAACGCCTTCTCGTTTTCTTCACAATAATCCTTACCTTTTACGATTGATACGATTACTTCTCCCTTTACCGACTGATATATGCTTGCCATTTCTATATTGTCACTATCCCAAAAAGCCGTATCAATTACTGACAGCTTTCTGTTATCGGAGGTATAAATAACATCGGAAGCTCTGCCGATAATTTGTTTAACTACTTTAAAATTACTTCCACAGGTACAGCTCTCGTCTGAAAAAACTACCTTATCTCTTGTATCGTATCTAATCAGCGGCATACAGTAATTAAACAAGTTAGTGCAGACCAATCTTCCGATTTCACCCGGCAATGAATCGTTTCCTCGTTCGTCTATAACTTCATGATATGCGTAATCATCTTGGCTGTGAAGCACATTATTTTTGCAGTAATGAATTAAACCTGCTTTTTCGTTATTGCCGTATTGATTTACAATCCTTGCCCCAAAAAATTCTTTTATAAATTTTTCTTGATAGTCCAAGAGATTTTCCGAATGTACAAATATGGTATCGAATTCTAATCGAAACTTTTTTTCTTTCAAAAGTTTTCCGAACAAATATATTGTAGACGGAAAGCCGCATACAGCTGCCGCCTTATATTTCTTTGCCAAATTATAATACATTTCTACGTTGTCTTGAGTCATGCGGTTTGAAGTAAAATACAAAAATCTGTTCTTTGGATTAAACCACCAATCTTTTTCCGCTAATTCCGGATTTTCGGCGCCGATAGAGAGCATTGTTTTTCCAATGCGCCATTTTTTGCTCTGATTCCACATTAGCCAAAGCTTACAAAAAATCGCCATATTAGCGTTTATGTCTAAATAGAAAGAGAGCGGGGTGCCGGTCGAGCCGGAAGTATTCGCCGGCATTACATTCATTTTTTTGATTTCATCAGAACACAGTTCTTCGGTATGCTTTCTTACAATATCCTTATCCAAAATCGGTATTTTCTTAAAGTCTTCATATGAATTCATATTCTCAGGCACAAATCCAATGCTTTTAAAAAGATTTTTATAATAAGGAACATGTTGTCCGGAGTATATGCATAAATCTTTTAATTTTCTAAAAGAATCTTCCTCAATTTCACTTCTGCTTTTATATGGCATGGCGGAAAAATGTTTTTTCATCTTAAGTAAAGTAAAAGGCTGCGTCAAATATTTATTGTATTGAAATAACATAGAAAAGCTCCTCCTTAAATTTGCAGTTATTTAAAATCATAACTTTTTTTATTCGGTAAAACATAACTCTTCGCAGAAACCAATACCTCCTCATTTCCTAAATCATGTTGCACAAAGACACCTGCTCCGACCAACGCACGATCCTTGATCATAACACGATTATTCAAGCAAGCATTATTTCCGATAAAGCATCTGTTTCCGATTTTGGCATATCCCGAAAAAGAAACAGACGGTGAGAGATTGTTAAAATCACCTATTTCGTTATGATGCGGCAAAACTACATTTGGCCAAATAATATTTCCATTTCCGATCTTACAGTGTGCTTCAATCACCGCATTTTCCATAATGATATTACCGTATCCTATATGTTTCGTTAAAACTTGAGCAGATTTGGAAATAAAATTAGGCAATTTATAACCCTTATCAATAATCAATTGACATATTTGCTCACGAAGCTGAAACATATGTTTTCCGATAACACCGATATAAATATTACATTCCGCAGGATCGATTTCATTGTCAAGCTCTTCAAAAGCAATTACCGTTTTTTCATGATATGACTCACTTTCGAGCCATTTTTGATTCACTGTATATCCATATATGTTAATCCCTTGGCTTTCCAATTTTTCGCTTAATATATCTGCAAAATCACCGTTTCCAAAGATTATATTTTTCATTTTATATTTTTTCGCTCTTTCTTATAATTTCCAATACGCGTTCGGAAATTATATTCATATCGTTTTCATCGTACCGCTGATCACAAGGAATAAAACTGATTTTTTCTGAAAATTCTTTTTCCGCCTTGTTATCAAATTTTTCTGTTATGAGTTCCTTCCACAAAACAGGAGCATAAATTTTTTTTGAAATCAGTTCTTTTTGCATATTCCGTTCTCCGAAAAAAGGATAATAATATGGCACAAATTCATCTCCATCAAACTGCATCCTATTATATTTCTTCAACTTTTCGTGAAGCTTTTGAAAATTTTCCTTACGCTTCTCAATAACATAATTATAGTCAACATTCTGTAGTAAACGCTGCGTCATATATGACATTTGCCGAATTTCTGTCAGAAATCGCAAATCATTTTCTTTTTTTTGTTCATATGTATGCTCTGTTCCGTATTCTAAGCTTTGTATGCAAAAATCCATATGTTTACTTGAATAATCCTGCTCGAACAAAAAATCCTCCAAGGTATCAGCTATCAGATATCCTCCATCGGGAACCCCAATAAATTTCTTACAAGAATATACATTATAGACTCCTTTGCGTAATATCGGTTCTGCAAAGAAAGCTTGTGTATTGTCCATAATTACTTTAGAATGTTTCTCTGATTCTGCCTTTATTTTGTTATAAACAATACCATAATAATTTACTAACAAAACTGCGGAATCTTCATTTTGTGATTCAAGATTCAGCGGCAAAAGGCTTTCGTCAATATAATACCTTTCAATTACAATCCCTGTTTTTCGTGCCACATCAACTACGCTGGGACAGATATAATGAGGTATATAAATTTTCTTTGCATTAGAACATTTTATCGCATAATAAATCGCCGCTTTTCCTGAGTTCATTGCTTTAACTTTCATGCGCTCGTTATTACAATAATATTCACGATCGTGCCTAAGTTCTAAGGGTAAATATCCGCCATATGCTTTCATTTGTTTCTCCTGCCTTAGTCTTTATAATTTGAAGAAAAGAATTTTCTAAAATTATATGGGTGTTTGTCAAAATCCTTTGGCAAGCCCTTAGCAATCTCACACAGCTTTTTATAGTTTAATGTTTTTTTATCATATTTGCTATATTCAATTATCAATCGCAAAGGATCGACGTTTAATTCATAACAACATTTATAAATGTCCCGCAAAAATCCCGAATGAAATCCTGCATATCCGCAAACTAAATCCAACGGGTTTTGTAATTCCTTTTTAGAAATATCTTGTAAAAGCACATAACCATATTCCAATAAGCATGGGATATCTATTCCTGTATGATATCCCGTTTTTTCCAACGCCAACACAAACATTTCAGTGGGTGCGTTGCCTAAACTCCTACCTAAACCTTGTAAAGAACAATCTATCAAATCAAAGTTTTCCTGTGCACAATATAAACTGTTCGCCACTGCTAAACCCAAATTATTATGACCATGAAATCCTAATTTGACATTTGTTCGCTTTCTGATTGCTTCGCAATATTTTTCCAAATCACTTGGTAACATACAGCCTGCGGAATCCACTATATAAACATAATCTGACCCATACTCTTCTGCTATACAGGAATTTTCAGCAAACTGCTCCGCCTGCACTATATAAGATTTCATGAAATTAGTCATTACTGTCAGACCAAGCTTTTTTGCCTCTTGAATGTATTCCTTTGCCAATTTAGGCTGATCTGCATTTACACCTACACGAATAAAAGATACCCCATGCTCTTTAGCAATATATAAATCTTTTAATCTCGCAATACCCGGAATACAGAAAACTCCAAATTTTGAGTTTTTTATTACACTTTGACAAGCATCCATATATTCAATGTCTGTATGCATTGCAATCCCATGCTCCGGAGAACTTGCGTTTAATCCTTGCCCGTGCCCGATTTCTATGAATTCAAAACCTAATTTGTCCAACTTTGAAACAATTTCTTTAACATCATCGCAAGAAAACCTAAAATCAACGGCATAACTACCATCGCGTATAGTTGTATCCAATATTTTCATTCTATGTATTCCTTACATTTAAGACATTTAAGTTTAAACAAAATCAACAGTCACCGTCGATAAAATTTTGTTCATTTCCAATTTCAGTTGTTCCATATTATCACCGCCAATAATAAAATGTCCGGGGCGTAATCTCCCGTAAGCCGGGGTTCGTAGGATATCACCTTCAGAAACTTCCAAAGAATAATCCAATACGTTTTCAAGACTTTTTAGATAATCCTCGCCACGTACCTTTTTTACTTTTCCTTCTCCAAAATCAAAAAAGCGCATAATAACAAAACGATTTTGCGGCAGAATCATATTTTTCAATTCGCTGTCATCGATTTTTTCCCCTAATGCTGATCTTATCAAATAGCTGTAATTATCTATGCCTGACATGTAAGGTACTATTTTGGCGGATAAATTGCTTCCTCCGCCTCTTGCGGCTGTTTCGATCAAGTAAAACTTTCCGTGACAATACTTGTACTCTGTATGAGTCAAGCCAAACGGTAAGCCTATTTTCATAATCAAATCACGATTTATATTTCGAAGTTCCTCATAATCATACACAGGATGACTATATGTGTAAATTTGCATTTTAGAAACATTCGGATTAAGCTTGTACATCTCTTTTATGGAAATGCATAATGGATAATGTTGTCCGTTCACAACGATTCCGTCAATTGTAAATTCATCTCCATCAATATACTCTTCTGCAATAAACGCTTTCTCTGTATTGGAGTATTTTACGGTTTCCTCAAAGTGAGTTTTCAACTCGCTCATATCTGTAATTGTAAAAACCCCACGGGCAGATTGACTGTCTATCGGTTTTATAACAATTTTTTTGTATTTTTTTAATATGTCTTCAGCGTCTTGAGGCGTATAGCAAATTTTATATTCCGGTATAGCAATGTTATTCATTTTACAGAATTCTCTAAGAACATATTTATTTGTAAAAATCTTAGCCTTGTTTGTCCCGATACCTTGTAATCCCATGGATTCACTGATATATGCAACAGTAGGTACGGATATATCGCTTTGATCCGTAACAACCGCATCCGGCATATATTTTTTTGCAATTGCAAGATTTTTTTCTTTATCCAAAACATCTGCTACCTCACAAGCGTCAGCATATGGAAAAGCAGGAGAATCTTCATATAAATTGGAACATATCACATAATGTCCCATTTGCTTTGCCTTTTTCACAAGTTCAATTTGCCAATTTCCACCGGCAATTACCATAATTTTTTTCATTATATTTCCTCATTTTCTGTATTCTTTTGTACATAAATACTTAGAACGTATTATAATTTGAGACACATATATCATATTTTTAACTTTTAATGGTTTAGACTTTTTTCTTCCAAATTTATTTTTTTTCGTATAACATACTGTGGAGACTTATTTAGTGAAATATATATTCTGCCAACATATTCTCCAATTAATCCTAAAAGAAACATTAATACACCGCCTACAAAAAGAATAACAGACATTATAGAGCTGTATCCCGATGCGATTTCCGGATTGATAATTTTTTGCACAACAATCCAAACAGCAAAACAGAATCCAACTCCCGCAGTAAAAAAACCTAATATTGTGGCTAATCGTAATGGCTTCACAGAAAAAGCAGTAAAACCATTTATTAACAATTTCAACGACTTAATAAAAGTATATCCCGAACTCCCATTTAACCTATTTCGTTCTTCCATCACAACATTTTTTATTTTGTTAGTAGTTCTAAGTATAAGTCCACCGATATATGGGTACGGATTCGTATAGTTAAGAATTTCTATGCAAACAAATCTCTTTACTGCCAAAAAATTAGATATCTGTAGTTCCTTTGGTTTTCCAAGCAAAGCACACGCCATATAATGATTTATTTTGCTGCCGAAATTTTTAAACCAACTTTGTTTTTTCTTCGGATAGCGTGCTATAGAGACATCATATCCTTCGTATAAAGGGTTCAGCAATTCATCAAGCTTATCAAGCGGGCACTGTCCATCATCATCTAAGCTAACAACTATATCTCCGTCAGCAAAAGAATAACCTGCCATAAGCGCTGCATGCTTTCCCATATTTTTAGCAAAATCAATCACTTTTATTTTTGAATTAACTTCACAAAGTTTTTTCAGAACTTCAAAAACGTTATCCGGTGAACAATCATTAACGCAAATTATCTCATAATCATACTTATCGCATCTTTGTGCAACAGTTTCAATTATCTCATTTATAACCTTTTTGATAGTAAACTCACTTCTGTAGCAAGGTATCACAAAGCTAAGCAAAGTTTTCATTTCTGCTTCTCCTTATAGGCATTTTAAAATATCGTAAACCTTCCCCGCCACCATCTCCGCCTGCTCTGTACTCATATCCGCATACAGCGGTAATCTCAACACGCGCTTCCCATAATCCTCCGTAACGGGGCAATCCTGCGGATTCCAGCCAAGCTGCAAGCCTTTTGGCGCGGAGTGAAGCGGCACATAACAAATATACGCCATTATCTCCGCCTTTTTCAGCTCAGCAACAAGCTTGGTGCGTATTTCCTCGGTCGGCAGGATTATGTTATACATATGCCCGTTATGCTCGGCGTAATCGGGCACAAACTGACGGATCAGCTTCCCTTCCTTTTCACACTCTTCAAGCGCGGCGTGATATGTATTCCATATATTGATTCGTTTACTCATTATTTCATCATACCGCTCCATCTGCGCCGCAAGTATCGCCGCCAATACGTCGGAGGGCAGGAAAGAGGAGCCTATATCGTGCCATGTGTACTTATCAACAAGTCCGCGCAAAACATTGCGGCGGTTGGTTCCTTTTTCACGGATTATCTCTGCACGCTCCATATATTTTTCATCGCTTATTACGATTCCGCCGCCCTCTCCCATGACATAGTTTTTTGTCTCATGAAAGCTGTAACAGCCAAATTCCGTAATGGTCCCGCAATATTTTCCCTTGTATTTCGAGCCCACCGCCTGTGCAGCGTCTTCTATAACAAACAACCCATGTCGGTTCGCAATGTCGTTTATAACATCGTAATCACAGGGAATACCTGCGTAATCAACGCAGTATATCGCTTTTGTTCGGGGAGTAATAAGACCCTCGATCAAGCCTTCGTCTATGTTCATCGTATCTTTTCTGATATCGCAAAAAACAGGCTTGGCTCCTCTAAGCAAAAAAGCGTTCACGGTCGATGAAAAGGTGAAAGATGGAACAATGATCTCGTCGCCCGCTTCAAGATCGATCAATATCGACGCCATCTCGAGCGCAGTGGTGCCAGAGGTGGTAAGCAGCATTCTCTCTATTCCAAAGCGTTCTTTGAATTGTCCGTAAACCTTTGAGGTATACTTTCCGTCACCCGACAAAGCTCCGTTTTTCAGCGCGTCAACCACATATTTTTCTTCAAGCTCCGTAATTGATGACTTTGTAAATCTGATCATATCAATTTCCTCTCAGAATTTTTTCGACATTTTTCGACTGTCTGCAAATAGCTTTGCAATGCTCTCTGCGCACATCAATATCGCCGATACATCTCCCAAAAAATTCGATCGATTTTTTAAACGTATCGTCGGCTAAAAGTGTAAACGTCTGTTCACCCTCCGCGGTTTTTATCCTGACCGTCGGCTCGAAATCGACGGGCGCGGTCAATATCCTGCCTGTAAAAAGGGTGCCCTTGCTGCCCCATATTTCAAGGTTACAACGGTAGTCGTTGTCCATTCCGAAAGCCGCCTGCACTGTCAGTCCGTCATCATTCACAAGCGTTGCGCTGCCGTAAATATCCACTTCAAAGCCGTCCTTGGAATTGAGCTGAGATGCGGTGACACGCGCCGTATCGCCTAAAAACAAGATTGCCAATTTTACCGTATATCCGCCGCAATCCAAAAGCGCACCGCCGCCAAGCTTTTTATCATAACGAAAATCATTCGCTCCGCGGAATGGAAAACCGAAATCTATACGTATAAGCCGTATGTCACCGATCACTCCCTCGCCGAGCTTTTGTTTTATCCACTCGATTTGCGAATGAAATACAAACATATAATTTTCGTGCATAGCAAGTTTTTTTTCTTCCGCCGTCCTTAAAAGCGCCTCGGTATCCGAAAGAGCGACCGTAAAAGGCTTTTCAAGCAAAACGTGCTTTCCCTTTTCAAGCGCCTCCTTAGCCCATTTAAAATGCAAAGCGGGCGGAAGCGGAATATATACAGCGTCGATATCGGGAGAGCTTAAAAGCTCGTTGTAGCTCCCAAAAAGCTTGCCGCCGAAGCTGTCAACAAATTTTTTTGCTTTGTTTTTTTCCGCCGCTGTCAGCTCTGCAGCCGATTCGCCGAACCATTCCTCGGAGCTTGCAGAAGATATTCCCGCAAACTCAAAGTCTTCGCATTTTTCCAACGCGGGCATAAAGCGGCGAAACGCTATTTCCGACGGACAAAGCACGCCGATCTTAATTTTGCTACTCATTAAATTCCCCTTAAAAATCCAACAGCGACAACAAATTCCGAAGCTGAATATTTAAAACGTTGTTGTACTGTACCATATGATTAAGCGTTGTGTAATCAAGCCAAAAACAGCCCTTGGGAAGCTCTCCGATCATATCCGGATTTACTTTTAAAATAATATTTTTGTTTTGCTCGTGATAAAATCTTCCGCCCTCTTCGGACAGAACAACGTTGTTTTTTATCTCAGCTCCTCCGTTCCACAGCTCAAAAAACAGCTTGTCCATATCCGAATAATCGTTCTCGGAAACGGATGCTTCAAGCTGCACGGTGGGAGCCAGCTCAATGCCGTCAAAGCAGCCTGCCTCCGACTTAGCACGGACAAGAAATTTCTTCACGCCATCAAAATCCGCAGTAATAAGCCCGAAGGTCGCCATACCGTCCGCCTCGAAAAGAGGCTGGGTCCAATGAGTGACCTCCCTGCCCTCTATTTCAATGTCGCAAAAAATCACCTTAAAGGGATAGCCTGTTTTGTGAGTAATTCCGCTGTCGGTAAATTCCCAGTTTTCCAATTCCGTCAGAGGAACGATTTTATTTTCACGGGAATGAAGCATTTTGTAGTCGTTTATGTAACGAAAGACCTTGACAAAATCCCGTCCGTCCTTATCGTTTTCATCGAACATGGAACGGAAAAGCGCCTTATCGGAGAACATTTCGCAAATGCTTTTCTTTTCCGCGTCGGGCAATTTTGCAATGCAATACGGTATGCAGGATAAAACGGTCCTGGTATCCATATTGACGAGATTATCGATCTTCATCAGTTGTTTTATTGTACCTAACGTCATCCACCTATGGCTTGGCAATACTTCTATATCCTCGTCAACCGTTATGATAATGTTCCTGTTTCTCTTGCCCAAAAACCGTGAGGACTGCTCCGACTGGATTTGATCCACTATTATATTTTCGGGAGCCGCGTTTAAAAAATAATCCAGATATGCCGGTTTTTTTCCTCCGTGCTTTTGGGTGAAATTGCTTTTTGTTGCTTGAATAGTGGGCGATATTTGTATTTTGTTCACATTGCCGGGTTCGATTTTCGCCTGCACCAAAAATTGAAGAACACCGTCAATTTCCTTGCAGATCATGCCGAGATATCCTATTTCGTTTTGAATGAGAACAGGCTGTTCCAAAAGCATTTCATCGCCTTGATACTGCCGCAGACCGCGTATTTGAAAAAAAGTGCCGCTAAGATTGCGTATCTCGCCTTTTGCTTTATCATAAAACCATTTGTCGCTGTCGGTAAGCTTATTTCGGGTTATTGATACCTTTAAATTTGAATTTTTTTCCTTTACCCAAGACAAAAGCTCCGCAAGCGTTTTTTCGTCCGAACAAGCATTTTGAGATTTGACGATCCTTGTAATTGTATTCATTTTTCAGCTCTCATCTGCCTTCTATATGTTATTACCTCAATATTTTTGAAAAAATGCGGTTTTTATTGATGCAGCCTTTATCGTTTTATTACATACAATCAATCTTGTTAATTATACCATATGTAAAATGGTTTGTCAATAGAAAATTTTTTAAGTTTCCCCAAAATCATCCAACTCACCCCCAACAAATCCCGTCATAAAAGC
>JAMPHV010000129.1 GCA_023663265.1 Bacteroides sp. | reverse complement strand
CCCCCTCCCACCCCCTTTTCCTCGCTTTGGAAGTAGTTTTAGAATATAAGTCGGTATTCCGTTTTTTAAAAATGCAGGCGCTTGGAATTATAACTGCCGATGTTTTATAATGATTTATTAAGCTTTAATTAAAGCTCATTCTGCTTTTTACTCAATACTTATTTTCATTTTAAGATGTGTGCTTTTACTTTTGTCATAACGATTTATTCATTTTTTGCTTTGAATTTTGGGGAAGCTTAAAAGCCTGCAAAAGTTTCTCGGTAAAAATAGTGCTTAGGGTGTAATTCCTTGCGCATTGCTTTGCACGACAAAAACCCGTCAAGGGCGGCGTAAAGCAGTCCTTGACGGGCTTTCTTGTATTATTGTTTAATAGTATTTTACTTTCTCGATTCCGCGTCCGCGATCTCGTCGATGGATTTTCCGTCGTCGTTCCAGGCGTAGAGCTTGCGTATTTCGGCGCCTACCTGCTCAAGCTGGTGCTCGCTCTCCATTCTTCTGCATGCGTTGAAGTGAGAGCGTCCCATTTTGTTTTCCATGATCCAGTTGCGGGCAAAGGTGCCGTCCTGAATTTCGCCGAGGACCTTCTTCATTTCCTTCTTGGTGTCCTCGGTAATGAGTCTCTTGCCTATCTCATAGTCGCCGAACTCGGCGGTGTCGGAAATGGAGTATCTCATCATGCCGAAGCCGCCCTTGTAGATAAGATCGACGATAAGCTTCATTTCGTGGATACACTCAAAGTACGCGTTCTGAGGATCGTAGCCCGCTTCCACCAAGGTCTCGAAGCCCGCCTTCATCAACGCGGTAACGCCGCCGCAAAGCACGCACTGCTCGCCGAACAGGTCGGTCTCGGTCTCCATTTTAAAGGTGGTCTCAAGCACACCCGCTCTCGAGCCGCCTATGCCCGCAGCGTAAGCAAGAGCGATATCCATAGCTCTGCCAGTTGCGTCCTGATGCACCGCTACGAGACAGGGAACGCCTCTGCCGATAGTGTATTCGGAGCGCACGGTGTGTCCGGGACCCTTAGGGGCGATCATAATAACGTCTACGTCTGCGGGAGGAACTATCTGACCGAAATGGATATTGAAGCCGTGAGCGAAAGCGATAGCCTTTCCCGCGGTAAGATTGGGGGCGATGCTCTCTTTATACATATCAGCCTGGCGCTCATCGTTGATAAGTATCATAATGATATCGGCTGCCTTTGCCGCGTCCGCCGCGGTCATTACCTTAAATCCCGCTTTTTCCGCCTTTGTCCAGGATTTGCTTCCGTTATAAAGACCTATAATGACCTCAACGCCGCTGTCCTTAAGGTTAAGAGCGTGAGCGTGTCCCTGGCTGCCGTAGCCGATGATGGCTACCTTTTTTCCGTCCAAAAGAGACAGGTTGCAGTCCTCCTGATGATAAAGCTTTGCCATAATTGTGTTCTCCTTTTCTTTACTGCGCTTAAAGCATTGCACTTAAAGCGAATTTTTCACGCCGCCGCAAAGCTTTTTTCGGCTTGAGACGGACGTTATTGGTGTTATATTCTTAGTGCGGCTGTGCCCTTTTGTATGGCGACAGTGCCTGTGCGAACGATCTCCTTTATTCCGTAGGGGCGCAGCAGCTCCTGGAAGTTTTCGAGCCGCGACTGGCAGTCGGACAGCTCCAAAGTCATCGAGTCAACGGAGATATCGGAAATTTTCGCCTGAGTTATTTTGGCTATGGAGATAAGCTCGTGCCTTTGTTGGGCGGTACAGCTCACCTTTACCAAAATAAGCTCTCTTTCAAGAAGCTCGTCGGGCTTGACCGTGCGCACCTTTATAACGTCGATAAGCTTGTTGAGCTGCTTTTCTATCTGCTCGAGGGTGTAATCGTCTCCGTTTGCGACTATCGTGACGCGGGAGATCCTTTCGTCCTCTGTTACCCCCACCGCAAGACTGTGTATGTTAAATCCTCTGCGGGCGAAAAGTCCTGAGATTCTTGCAAGCACACCCGCATTGTTTTCCACCAAAATAGAGATCGTGTGTTTCATAGCAGTTCCTTTCTTTACGATGTGCTTTTATTCGATGAGCGATCTTTCGTTCATATCCACCATTACCTGCAATAAATAAGGCTTTTTCGCGCTTACCATTCTTTGAACGGCTTCCTCCGTCTGCTCGTTTGAGGTAAGCGTTTCGCCGTCTATGCCGTAAGCCTCGGCTATCTTCAGAAAATCGGGGCTTCCGCTCAGATCGACCATTGTGCGCCTGCCGCCGAAATTGTTGTCTTGATATTCTCTAACCATTCCGAGGAAGTTGTTCACAAACACGACCACTTTAACGTTTATATTGTGCTGGACCGCCGTGGCAAGCTCCATAAAGCTCATCTGAAAGCTTCCGTCGCCGCAGAGCGCAACCACCTCCGCCGTATCGTCCGCCGTTTTCGCTCCCACGGCGGCGGGCAGGGCGTAGCCCATGGTGCCCATGCCGCCCGAGGTGATAAATCTGCCCTCCTCGGTAAGCTCAATGTTGTTTGCCGCCCATATCTGATTGGAGCCTACGTCCGAGCAGATAACGCATTTGGACGGCAAAGCCCTGCAAAGAGCCTTGACAAAAGGCTTGGGGCTGACCAAAGCGCTTTTGAAGCTGTTCAGCATTGCGTTTTCCTCGTTCATAAGCTTGCTGCGGTACAGCATATCCTGCCATTCCTCGTGCTTCATGCTGTCCAGCTCGCCCATAAACTGTTCCAAAACGGTTTTTACATCTCCGACTATCGGTATATTTACGGGGGAATTTTTCCCTATTTCGGCAGGATCGACGTCTATGTGGATAACGGTGGTATCGGAGAAGGCTTCGAGCGCAGTCACCGAGCGGTCGCTCATACGCGCGCCGAGCACCATAAGCAGATCGCATTCCGCAAGCGCAAGCTTTGCGGTCCTTACTCCGAAAACGCCCAACATTCCGTAATAATTTTTATGATCGGTGGGAATGGAGCCTATGCCCATCATAGTGGCGATAACGGGGATATCGCATTTTTCCGAAAGCTCTCTGAGCATGCCGCACGCCCCCGCGGTCAGTATCCCGCCGCCCGCGCAGATCAAGGGTCTGACGCTGTTTTTGAGCGCCTCCGCCGCCTTTTTTACCTGTAATTTGTTTCCCGCAACGCTGGGCTTATACGAACGTATTTCCACCGTTTCGGGATACTCAAATTCGATCTCTTGCTTTTGAATATCCATGGGCACGTCTATCAGAACGGGTCCCGGTCTGCCAGTGCCCGCTATATAAAACGCTTTTTTTATGATCTCGCCGATATCCTCCGCGTTTTTTACAAGATAGCTGTGCTTCACAAAGGGCTCGCAGGCTCCCGTGATATCCGCCTCTTGAAACGCGTCTCTGCCTATCTGATTGCTGACTACCTGCCCCGTGACCGCGATCATTGGTATACTGTCCATATGGGCGGTGGCTACAGCTGTTATCAGATTGGTGGCTCCGGGTCCCGAGGTAGCCGCGCAGACCGCAGGCTTTCCCGTAACTCTTGCGTAGCCGCATGCGGCGTGTCCGCTGTTGGCTTCATGGCGCACCAGTATATTTTGGATATCCGATTTTATTATCTCGTCAAAAAAAGGGCAAATAGCCGCTCCCGGATAGCCGAATATATGCTTTATGCCCTCCTGCTCCAGCGCCTTTACCATAGCAGCCGCGACCGTCATTTTTTCCTTTGCCACAGTGTCACCTCTTATTCCTTGTTTTTCTTTTGTTCGGTATTTCTTTTTAAGTTTATAGAGTTTATTATACTATATTTTAAATTGGTTTGTCAAGCTTTTCCGCATTTAAGTTTCCCCAAAATTTCTAAACCAGAGATACTGTTTTTTATGACTGCGCTT
>JAMPHV010000128.1 GCA_023663265.1 Bacteroides sp. | reverse complement strand
AAGCTCATTCTGCTTTTTATTCAATGCTTATTTTCATTTTAAGATGTTAGCTTTTACTTTTTTCGTAAAGGTTTCCAGATTTTTTCATCTTAAATTTTGGGGCAACTTAAAGGAGAAAATATAGAAAAAAATTGTAACCGTTTTGTAATTGCTTTTTGTTTTTTGATATGATATAATTTCGATAATATTCATAAAGCCCGTTAAAGAAAGGCGGATCACAGCCATGAAAAAAACCGCGTTAATTTTAGCCTGCCTGTTTTCCTGTACGCTGTTGTTGGGCGGGTGCAGGACGAATACGGCGTTCGACATCGCGGAGAACGATATTTCGGAAAGCATATCCGACGCTTCGGAGACCGAATCGGCAGCAGCCGTAAGCCCGTCGGACGGTACGAACGCGCCGATGACCGAAACGACCTCAACCGCCGCGGCTGCCGAAACGGAAAAACCCGCCGATCTTTCACCGACGGAGGAAGCTCCTCAAAGCATATACACCGATGAAAACGGCTTTTTAAACGAAAAAGCCGTTGAGCAAATCGACAAAATACTTTGGGAAAACAAAGGGGAAAACGAGGAGTGCTTTATCGGGCTGTACGATCTTGATTTTGACGGAACGCCCGAGGTGTATTTGGTGAGGGACGATTCGGGCGAGGGACTGCTGCCCGCCGACGTTTACAATATGGACGGCGTATATTTGGGGAGCTTTGAGGGCTATTGCCGATACGGCGTTACAAGGCTGAGCCGCTGCGACAACGACGTGTACGTACATAATTTTTACGAAAAGCCGACGGAGCGGCTGACCCGAACGGACAGGCTGGTGCTTTCGGAGGGGAGCTTCAGCTCGGAGCTTTACTTTAAAGCCTATTCCGCTGCCGACGGTAATTACCCTCTGCTGGAAACGGCGGATTACTTTTTGGAAAACGAACGGGACGACCTGTTTTACAAGGAGGGAAAGGATCACCGATTCGATTATGACAGCAATCGCGCGTATTACCGCGCGGAAAACGGGGTATCCGTATGCGCCCGCGATTTTGCGGAAAAGGCATCCTACGAGGAAATGGCTGAAAGGACCGCGGAGGTCTACGATCTTTACGTAAAATGGCGGCGCGAGGCGGCTGAAATATTAAAGCAAGAGGATATCAAATACTTTTTTGACGATTTTGACGGCGACGGCGCTTATGAAGCCTTTTTCTGCACGGAAGCGTCTTCGGATATGTATTTTATAAACGGCTCGGGTCTTGAGCACATAGAGCCGCGGGAGGGATTTTACGCAAACGATTATTTTTACCGTATAGGCGGTCTGCTTATTACTCAGCCCTTCAGCAACGGCGGGAGCTGCCGCGTTTTCGGGGTAAGGAACGGAACGTGGTACGAGCCCGAATGCTCCGTTGCGGGAATGTGCTTAGAGCCCCTGCTGGGTCCCGAGGCGGGCACGTTTCTTTTGTATCAGTCGAAATACGACGCCATTTCCCTCGGCGGCGGACATACATGGAAGCCCTTTATGTTTTACGTCTCGGGCGAGGAGATAGCGGGAGAGCCCGTAGAGCGGGAGGAGCTTGCAGCCGAAAAGCGGGGAGCCGAGCTCTCCGCCGAGCTCGAGCGGCTGGAAAGCGACGGGTTCAAGGTCTGCGAGATATTTTGCTTTGCGGACAGGTACTATGCCGTAAATTATATTCAAGAGGTATTTGGAGAAAACGAAAACGGAGAAACGATCAATTTGGTGGATCATAATTATTACAACAGATATTTTGCGGGAGACTCTCTCGTTATGATCGAGGAACAAGGACTCGGAAGATATACGGGAGGGAGGATAAGGGAAAAGTAGAAGAGGCTGTAAAAGGGGCTGTAAAAAAACACGATCCGTTGAAATGGGTCGTGTTTTTCCATAATAATTGACAATTGATAATTGATAATTGATAATTAAGGTGTCGGCTTCGCCGACAAATTTTGATTTTTGCGGTACAAATCTATAAGCTTGATGTCGGTATAACATTATCATAATGAACTCGGCTTAATAATGTATAAGCGTAAGTTTAAATCACGCGGCGGAGCCGCTCCGCAATTATCAATTATCAATTGTCAATTATCAATTTTCAAAGGTTTGGCAGCTTTTACAGCCTCTTTTTTACATTCCTGTTGTAAATTTCCGCCGTTTCCGCCAGCCAAGCCGCCGTTTTTCCGTTAAGCTGCTTTTCGGTCATTCTCCACTTCCAGTTTCCGCCTACCGTGGACGGGGTATTCATGCGCGTTTCCGAGCCAAGTCCAAGCACGTCCTGCATAGGCGCTATCGCCAAGGCGGACGGGGAGCCGTACAGCGTTTTTATCATCGCCCTGTTGAGCGGCGCGAAAAAGCCCGCGCGGCAGTATTTTTTCGCCACCGCCGCCGCTGCCTTGTTTTCCTTCGCCCAACCCTTAACGGTATCGTTGTCGTGAGTGCCCGTATAAGCGACGGAATTTTCAGTATAGTTGTGCGGCAGGTGGTCGTTATCCTCGTTCTTTGGGTTAAAGCCGAACTGCATTACCCTCATGCCGGGGAAGCCCGTGTCGGAAAGCAGCTTCTTAACGCTGTCGAACACCTCGCCCAAGTCCTCGGCGATAATGTTAACGTCCCCAAGCTGCTTTTTCACCTCGTTCCAAAAATCCATTCCGGGACCCTGCATCCATTTTCCGTTAACGGCGGTAGGGTCCTCCGCGGGGATAGAGCAATAGGTGTCGAAGGCTCTGAAATGGTCGATACGCAGTACGTCGTACATATCCGTCGCTTTTTTGAGCCTTGCCGTCCACCAAATGTAATCCTCCTTTTTCATCTCGTGCCAGTCGTAAAGGGGATTGCCCCAGCGCTGACCCGTGGCTGAAAAATAATCGGGCGGAACTCCCGCCACCGCTGTGGGAATGCCCGCGCCCTTAAGCTGAAACAGATCGGGGTGGGTCCACAGGTCGGAGCTGTCAAGGGAAACGTAAAAAGGCATATCTCCGATTATTTTTACGCCGTTTCTGTTGGCATAACGGCGCAGTCTTGTCCACTGTCCAAAGAAAACATACTGCACGAATTTCCAAAAGCCCACACGCTCCACATGCTGCTCCGCCGCTTTTTTCAGCGCGTCGGGGTCTCGGTTGGCAAGCGCCTTGTCCCACAGCCAAAAGGGCTTAAGCTCATAGCTTTCCTTTATCGCCATAAACAAAGCGTAATCCTCGAGCCACGCCGCTTCCTCCTTGACAAAGGAAAGGTAGCCCACGTCCTCGTTAAAATGCCTGTAGGCTTCCTCCAGCAGCTTCATTTTGGTGCGGTTCACCTTTTCAAAATCCACAAAGGTCGGGTCGGCGCCGAAATCGGCGTTAAGACATTCCTCCCGTGTGATAAGCGCCTTTTGCACCAGATCGTCAAGATCGATCAGAAGAGGATTGCCCGCAAAGGCGGAAAAGGATTGGTAGGGACTGTCGGCAAAGCCCGTGGGTCCCAGCGGCAGCACCTGCCAGTACTGCTGCCCCGCGCTTTTGAGCCAGTCCACAAAGCGCTCCGCGCTGCTTCCGAAGGTGCCTATGCCGTAGGGGGAGGGCAGACTTGTTATATGCATTAAAATTCCGCAGCTTCTCATATTTTTTCCTTTCTCGGGGATTTCGTTTATATTATTATATACGGAAATTCGAGCCTTGTCAATGTTTTTCGGCTTTTTAAGTTTCCCCAAAATTTCTAAATCAGAGATACTGTTTTTTATGATTGCGCTTAAGATAATGTTTAACTTTTATAAAAGTAGCGATTTACTAATTCTTAATATTGCATATTATGTGATGGTCGCTTTTGCTCGGAAGCGAGAGCAGAATGCGCTCCCGCGCGGGGCTTAAGGTGACACCAAAAGG
>JAMPHV010000127.1 GCA_023663265.1 Bacteroides sp. | reverse complement strand
TTCATAACTCTATTATACCATGCTTGTCAATACTTTTGAAAATTGATTTCCGTGTTAAATATTTTGATATGATTGACAGCTATATTAAAAGGTGCTATAATTTTACGGGCGGCTGATGTTATGGAGCTTATACTAATTCCAAATAGAATTATGGACAAAATTTTACAAGGTTTATAATTCTATTTGGAATTACACCCTAAGCACTATTTCCAAATACTCCTATTCATTTGTCTATCTTTGTATTTGGAAATAGTATTAGAGCCTGTTATTGACGCAGCTCCGAGATATGAGCCTTATGACCGCAGGAAGAGCATTGAGCATAATAAAAGGGGGACTTTGTCATGCCGTTTACAATTGTTCGTCAGGACATCACCAAAATGACTGTTGACGCCGTTGTCAACACCGCAAATACGGATTTGCAAATGGGCGGCGGCGTTTGCGGAGCGATCTTTAGGGCTGCGGGAGCGGAAAAGCTGCAAAAGGCCTGCGACAAAGCCGCGCCGATCAAAATAGGCGAAGCGGCGATCACATCGGGATTTAATTTGCCTGCAAAATATGTGATACATGCCGCAGGTCCCGTTTATAACAGCAAAAACAAAGAGAAATGCGCCGCGCTGCTCCGCTCCGCTTATACGAGATCGCTGACGCTTGCAATGGAAAACAAATGCGAGAGCATTGCTTTTCCGCTGATCTCAAGCGGTATTTACGGTTACCCGAAGGACGAAGCCCTGCATGAAGCAACGGCCGCAGTCACAGATTTTCTTGCCAAATATGAGATGAATGTGTATTTAGCCGTCTTTGACAAGACCGCTTTCGTTGTCAGTGAAAAGCTGATGGGCGAGGTTGAAACCTATATTGATCAGCACTATGCGGACGCACACCGCGCAGGCCGAAGCAGGCTTTTGGATATCGAAAAAGCGTCGATCGCCGAAGCGGATTTTCGGGATCGCTCCGCCGCTCCGTTGGTGGAGTACATGCCGCAGCAGTCCTTGGACGATTTGATATCGGATTTGGACGAGCCTTTTTCGGACACGCTTTTCCGTCTCATAGACAGCAAGGGAAAGACCGACGCGGAGGTTTATAAGAAAGCGAACATTGACCGCAAGCTCTTTTCAAAAATACGCTCCGTAAAGGGTTATACGCCGAAGAAGCCGACGATCCTGGCGCTTGCCGTCGCTCTTGAGCTGACGCTTGACGAGACGGACGATCTGCTGGAACGGGCGGGCTACGCTCTTTCCCACGCCAGTAAATTTGATGTGATCGTGGAATATTTCATTATAAGCGGCAATTACAACATTTTCGACATTAACGAGGTGCTGTTCAAATACGACCAGCCGCTGCTCGGCGTATGATACTGTTATTTTGTCGCTTTCAAAGCGACCGAAAGACCTCCTGTTTGCGGTATACTAAAGAAAAACAGGAGGTCTTTCACTATGAAGAATAATTTTACCGAGCTTGTATTTATCCTTGACAAAAGCGGATCAATGTCCGGCTTGGAGAGCGACACCGTCGGAGGCTTCAACTCCATGCTGAAAAAGCAGAAAACCGTTGACGGCGAGTGCCGTATCACCACGGTGCTGTTCGACGAACGTTACACGCTTCTCCATGACCGCATTGACATTCGTGCGGTAAGCCCCATAACGGAAAAGGAATATTTCGTCGGCGGCTCTACCGCTCTGTTGGATGCCGTCGGCACGACGATCGATAAGCTCGTCGGAGTTCAGAAAAACACGGCGGAGGATTTTCGTGCCGAAAAGGTGATGTTCGTCATTGTCACGGACGGCGAAGAAAATTCCAGCCGCGTGTATTCCGCCGATAGAGTCAGGAAGATGATCGAGCATGAAAAATCAAAATACGGCTGGGAGTTTATCTTTCTCGGCGCAAATATCGACGCAGTGCAGACCGCTTCCCGTTTCGGCATTTCCGCCGACAGAGCCGTGGACTATCTCTCGGACGGCGAAGGCACAAGACTGAGCTACGAAGCGATGGCAGAAACGGCAGCCTGCTTCCGTGCGACAGGCGCCGTGCCGCAGGCGCCGATGGAAGCGATCCGAAAGGATATGAGGAAACGAGGCGGGCGCAAATGACATGGGCAATATCTGCGATATCGCAGGCTCGGCGTACGAGCGGCACAATATTGCTCTCCCAATTAACCCTTTCATTTTGTCAATACGGGGCTTGGATTTTTACCGCTTTACCGCCATAAGCTGCTCCAAAAGAGCGCTGTCAATAAACTCGCACCTTTGTCTGCTGTAAAAGTGGTCGGTCGTGTCCCACAGCACGGGACACATACCGCGGTCATAGGCTTCCTTAGCCACCGACGTCACAAACAGGCGCACCGTTTCGGGCTGCTTATTTTTGACGGCGACGCCGTATTCTCCGATTATAACGGGAATACCCTTGTCAACAAAGCTTTTCTTCATTTTATCCATATTTCTTTGAAGCTCTGCAACGTCGGAGCTGCTGCCCCAGTCGGTTTTTGCCTTGCCCCAGCTTGCGTCCTCCTCCAAAATGCAGAAGGTGGAGGGCGTGTAATAGTGGACCGACACCGCGCAGCGGTCAACGCTGTCCGAGGGCATTACAAAAGCGCTGTCGCAGGTAAGGTCGATATCGGTGCAGTACCCCGCGATAAGCAGGTGGCGCAGGTAATTGTTGCCGCCCGAGGCTCTTACAACGTCCACGAATTTTTGGTTTATCTCATTCAGAAGTCCGTAGGAGTCCGATTTTCCCGAGCTTCCTCCACTGTATCGGTTCCATACGCTGTCCCAGCCGCCCTCCTCGTTCAGCGACTCGAACATAAGCTTGTCGCCGTAATCCTTAAAGGCTTCGGAGACCTGCTCCCAAATACGGGTGTATTTTTTCATGCACTCTTCCTTTTCGGTGGGGAATTTTTCCCACCAGCCGCTGTCGTAGTGGATATTTATGATAGCGTACATACCGCTGTTTAAGGTCCAGTCGGTTATCTGCTTAACTCTTGCGATATAGTCGGAGCTGACGGTGTAATCGGCGCCCATCAGGTTGGACCATGCCACGGGTATTCTGAGAACGCCGAAGCCGCAGCTTGCGTAGCCCTTTATCATATCCTCGGTTATTACGGGACTTCCCCAGGCGGTTTCATAGGCTCTTACCCCTCCGCTCGAATTTATCCAATCTCCGCAGGATTCCATGGTGTTGCCTAAATTTATGCCCAAGCCCATTTCCTTTACTATCTGAGCGGTGGTAATATTTCTCATTTGCGAATTGGAGACAGGCTCAAGCGCGGAGGCGGTTGCTGCTGTCGTTGTTACGGTCGTTGTTGCTGCGGTCGTTGCTGCCGTGGTTGTAGTTGCCGCTGTGGTAGTTGTTGCGGCAGTGGCTGCGGCAGTCGTTGCCGCAGTTGTTGCCACAGTTGTTGCGGTCGGCGGGGCTTCCGTTTCATTTTCGGCAACGCCTGCGGTTTCCGCTGCTGCCGCAGCTTCCGTATCGGAGGCGGCTTCGGGAGCAGATTCTTCCTCGTCCGCAGAGGTTTCTTTTTCTTCGGCGGTCGTTGTTTCGGGAGTTGTCTCCTCGGTATCGGTCGGGACGGTCGTCTGAGACTTTTCAGTATTCACGGCGCTCTCGGTTTCCTCAGCCGTGCTTGTTTCCTGCGGCTCCGCTGCGCTTTCCGTCTGATTGACGGCGCTGTCGGAAATTTCAGGAGCCTCGGCTTGCTCGTTACAGGCGGCGCTTATCAGCATTGACCCTGTCAAGACTAAAGCAAGAAATGTTTTTTTGATTTTCATATATGCCTCCTTTTATACAAAAAATGTAATCGATTACTTTTATAAAAACAGCTTTCCTGTATGTGGTACCCAAGGCACTATTAACCAATTAAAAATCCATATTTCTAATTTTTAATTGGTTAATAGTAT
>JAMPHV010000126.1 GCA_023663265.1 Bacteroides sp. | reverse complement strand
CTCGCGCCGGTTTCCCGACCTACTCCCTTAGCAGGGGAGCCCCTTCACCACTTGGGTAATTCTCCGTGATGGTGAACAATTATTGCAGCATAACTGCTTGGCGGAGAAGGTGGGATTCGAACCCACGGTCCCTTGCAGGATCACCGGTTTTCAAGACCGGCTCTTTAAACCACTCAGACACCTCTCCAAGCAATATTATCAACTTGAAAAATTATAACATGGATTTATGAATTTGTCAAGTATTTTTTTGATTTATCACAAATTTATCACAAATCAGTATAAACCGTCTCATACTAATAACCATTTCAACACAAGAAAAAACAGAGTTGAAATGGTTGTTACACCCAAAGCACTATTAACCAATTAAAAATCCATGTTTCTAATCCTTAATTGGTTAATAGTATCAATACGGCAATAATCCAAAAAACAAGCATGCAACCATCAAGGCGTCCTACGCTTCCCTTTTCTTCCTGTCTGTTCTCATATAGATCGGCTTCCACCTTCCAGTTGCATAATGAACGGTAAACAAAATAAACAGCAGCAAATTGTGCCCTATCATGCATGCCCAGGCGGAGATCAGACCGAAGCTTAAAATCTGCGTGCAAATGAAGGTGCCTACAATTCTTACGCACCACATGCCCAGTACGTTGAAAATAAACGGAGTGATCGTTTTTCCCGTCCCCTGCATCATGCCCTCTATAACGATAGGGACGCCGTAAAACGGCTCCGAAACGGCAACCATACGCAATACCGCCGTACCCAGCTCAATAACCTCGCCGTCCTTTGAAAACAACGTCATAAGCTGCGGAGCGAAAAGAAAAAGCAGACCGCCCGAAAGTATCATCAAAATTACGACCAACGGTATAATAGCCTTGGCAAGATTCTGAAGCTTTTCCTTGTCCCTGGCGCCGCAAGCATTTCCCGAAAGGGTGGCTGCCGCAGTCTGCATTCCGTAGCCGGGAATATAAAAGGCGGATTCTACCGTGTTGGCTATGGTATGAGCGGCGGTGGAGGTGTCCCCCAATGAATTTATCATTGAAGCAAAGGCAACATAACCCAGCGAGGTGGCAAAACGCTGAAACATATTGGGCACCGCTACCTTAAGGCAGGGCTTCAGTATTTTCGGATCGGGGCGCAGACTTTGCCCCCTTGGAGATATCTCCTTGTGCCGCCACAGTCTTACTGTTATGGCAATGCCGCCAAAGGCGTACGCCGCCGCGCTGGCTACAGCCGCGCCCTCTATGCCAAAGCCCGCTCCGTATACTGTGAAGCCTTCGCCGAATATTGAAACGGTGCGGGTAGGATAGATCAAAAGAAAGTTAAGCACAATGTTTATTATGTTTACAAAAATGCCCACTATCATCGGAGATTTGGTGTCTCCCACAGCGCGCAGCACCGTTCCGAAAATGATGCTGGCGGTACGGAAGAGCATGGGAGTATATAAGATCAGAAAATAACGCGAAGCAAGCTCGCGTATGTTCACATCGACCTGCATCCAAACAGGTACAAGTCCGCTGAGGGAGGTGGTCAGCGCCGTAAAAAATATCCCCACGATAAGCACGGACATCGCCGCCTGTCCCGAAGCCTTTTTCGCGTTGTCCCTCTCGCCCGCGCCCATAGCCTGTGCGATATACGACAAAAAGCCTACGCCGATAGCGGAAACGGTGCTTCCTACCAACCAGTTTACCGTACTTGTAGCGCCCACCGCCGCCGTCGCCTGCTTGCCCAAGGCGCCTACCATGGCGGTATCTATGTACTGCACCGCCGTCTGCATGACCTGCTCCAAAACGGTTGGCCACGCAAGTGCAACAATAACCGGCAGCATTGAAAATAAAGCCCTTTTCTTCAAGATGCGCTCCCCTTGATAAAATTACTTCATCGGCTCCTCAAGGGTTGACCGAAAAGCAATGCGATATTTTGTTTTTGCAAAAAAAAACTCGGCTTACCGCCAAGCGAAAACTAAAAACTTTATTTATGAAACTCACAATGATAGTATATCATATGAATACCGTATTGTCAAGCGAAAAAATAAATTTTTGCACGAAAATTCTAACTTTCCGACCGATAAATTGTACTGTTTCACTATTGCAATGCGCTAAAATTTAAGATATAATTTTTTTGCGGGGCTTCGTTTTCCAAAGTTTTTTCCAAAAAACAAGTAGGGCGATAAGCTGCACGCCGCTGTGCGGTCGATGTATTGCCATGTCCCGCTCTGACGCGGGTTCGAATCCCGCCTGCTATGACGGCAGCCAAGCGGATTTGGTTTTATGATCTGAAAAATCATAAAGAATTTGTATACGGCGTTTAACGCTGTATCAGCATCGGTAAATTCGGTTTCCCCGAATCAGGTTCGACTCCTGCAAACAACAATTGCCGTGCCCGTGCTTCGAGGTCTGTCCGCGGCTTGCCGCGAGGGTCCCTGCGGCGGCATTTCCGAAGCCCTGCCGAAAAAAGGATACCGCGCTGACGGAGCCGTCTTATCCTCCGATCTCTTCGGTGCGTTTTGCGTTCCGTGAACGGTAACATAAGGCGTTCCCTCTTACGCCGAAGCCTGCCTTGAATTTATTCACCGCGGCGCAGGCGTGCGCTTAATTTTTTCGCCGCTTCGCAAATGCGGGAACGGCTGCGCGCATTTTTCCTTTGGAATTTATATATTAAAAAGAGGGCTTCCGCTGCTCTCGGAGGAGAATTCAAATGAAGGTACTTATCGACGGAAAAGAAAAAGGAATACTTTACAAAAACGGAAAATTCGCAGCCATACTCGATGCGGGAAAATATCACATTTTCGGCGACAATACCGTCGAGCCTGTCAGCATTTTTCAAGCCCTTGTCCCGACAGGCTGCACCCTTGACAGCATTATGGAAACCTCGGCGGGAAAGGAAAAGCTTACTCTGATCGAGGTTGCGGACAATGAAATCTGCATGCACTACCTTGACGGCAATTTTCGGGAGGTTTTTACGGCGGGACGGTACGGCTTTTGGAAGGAGGGCGGAAAGCACGAGTTTCGCAAGATCAACATAGATAATCCCGACCTTACCTACGCCTTTACCACCGCAGTGGTGCAAAAAATATCCGACAAGCTGTACACCGAGATCAACGTAGGTCCTCACGAAACGGCAAGACTTTATTTTGACAATAAGTATATGGGAATGCTGGAGCCCGGCAAGTACTATTTTTGGAACGGAAACATAAACGTTACCGCCGAGCACGAGGATATGAGAACAAGGCAGCTTTCCGTAACGGGACAGGAGATATTGACGGCGGACAAGGTCGCCCTTAGGCTGAACTTCACAATGTTTTACAAGGTAACGGACGCCAGAAGAGTGGCCGACGTTGCCGTAAGCTTAAACGACTATCTGTACAGCCTGTGCCAGCTTACTCTGCGCGAGTATGTAAGCAAATACAATACGGACGAGATTTTGGAAAACCGCGACAAGATATCCGACGAGGTCATCGCCGCCCTGAGGGATAAGACCGCGCGCTCCTATATCGATATAAGCAGCGCGGGTATCAAGGACATTATCCTGCCGGGAGAGATAAGCGATATAATGAACTCGGTCCTTGCGGCGGAAAAAAGAGCGCAGGCAAACGTTGTCACCCGCAGGGAGGAGGTAGCCTCAACCCGTTCGCTGCTCAATACCGCCAAGCTTATGGACGAAAACGCGACCTTAAGAAAATTAAAGGAGCTTGAATATATCGAAAGAATATGCGAGCATGTTTCGGAAATAAACGTAAACGGAGGAAAGGGACTTTTAGCGGAGTTGTCGGCGCTATTGACGGATTCAAAATAAAATAATACATAAAAGGGGCTGTAAAAAAACTATACCAAAGCTTCAAAAAATTGTCAACTATTATAACGAAATTTAAGTTTCACCAAAATTTCTAAATCGGATATACTATTTTTATGACTGCGCTTA
>JAMPHV010000125.1 GCA_023663265.1 Bacteroides sp. | reverse complement strand
AATAATTGAAATTTGCCAAAAAATCGAAGACGCAAATCGGATAACCAAGGAATATAACGAAACCCTTGACAGGATCGATCAAAGCAAGCAGGACTTTCTGAGCAATGGCTATGCCGAAATATCAATGCTTGAAAACAAAGCAAAAAGATATGACGAGTTAAGAGCAGCGGCGGAATTAACAGCGGCAGAGGAAGCAGAGCTTAAAAGCATTGCCGAAGAGCTTCAAGAGGTCTTTGGAGACGATGTGACCGTTATAGACGGCGTTACAAATTCGTATAACGATTTATCCGAAGCGCTGGACCTGTATGTGCGGAAAAGAATGCTGTCCGTACAAGCCGAAGCGTTGGAGGACGAGCTTAAGGAAATGTATAAGCTGTATTATAACAGCAAAAGCGAAATGGACAGGCTGACAGAAGGCTTAACCGAAGAAGCCGTGTCGCTTATAAACGCCGCTCTTGACGGTGACGAGAAAGCAAACGAAGCCTTGATGTCGCCAAGCAGCAGTCTTCCGCTGTCTTACGGAGAGTTAGACGAATACAGACAGTACCGAGAAATCAACGCAGATTCAAAAAAACAAATCGACGATCTGTCGGAAAGCATAAAGGAGTTGACTGCGGCAGAATACGAACAAGACGCCGCTTTAAAAAAAGTCTCTAACGGTGCGAAAAATTCAATCGACACAAGCAAAGAGCTTCAAACCGTCATCAAAGAAAACAAAGAAGCCGCCGACAAGCTTACAAACAGCGTCAAAAGCGTAAACTCCGCGTATTTGGAGCAAAAGGAAAACGGAAAGCTGTCCTACGATACGATAATGTCGCTTGTGGAAGCGGGCTACGCCTCGTGCTTGCAGACAGACGAGGAAACGAACGCGGTAAAGTTGAATACAGAAGCGTATAAAAAGCTTGCACGGGCGAGGCTGGAGGCGCGTATGGCGGATATACGCTCGGATATAGCCGAGAAAACCGCCGAGATAGAGATCGAATACAAAGAAAAAAGCAGCTACACCCATTCGGGAACAGGAAGCTTATACGCTGACCGTATAACCGAAGCCGTGAATCGGCAAAAAGACGAAGCCGTTGCTTTTGCTACCGCCGAAGCCTCCGCGGAGCTGGCGGCGCTTCAAGACCTTTACGACAATTTGGACAGCTATGTTACGGCGGAAAAGACAAGCAAAAGCGCCTCTTCAACAAAAAAGGAGATCGACGAGGTCAAGGAGGCTGTCGATGACCTTATCAAAAGCTTAAAAGGAGTTAATTCCGCATATTTGGAGCAAAAGGAAAACGGAAAGCTGTCCTATGATACCGCAATGTCCCTTATAGAAGCGGGTTACGCCTCCGTTTTGGAAACGGACAAGGAAACAAACGCAGTGAGGCTGAACACGGAAGCGTATAAGGAGCTTGCCCGAGCAAGAATAGACGCCCGCGCGAACGATCTGCGGTCGAGAGATATTACGGCGGAGATCGCTGCGGAGCTGGCGGCGCTTCAAGACCTTTACGACAATATAGATACATATATCACGGCAGATAACAATACCTCCAAATCAAAAAGCACGACAGATTATTCGGAGGGCTACGAGGCATATAAAACGGAGGCTGACAAAAAATTAGCCTTGATCAATAAGGAGCTGGAGGCTAAAAAGGAGCTTCGGGACAAAACGCTGGCTTACCTTGACGAGGAGATCAAAAAGCGCAGGGAGCTTAACGAGGACGATGATATGCAAAAGGAGATCGACAGGGTCTCCGCTCAGTTGAAGTATGCGCAGCTTGATGATTTTTCGCGGGCGCAAATGGAGAAAAAGCTGAACGATTTGCAGGAGCAGCAGGAGGAAATGATTTGGGAAAGGGACATACAAAAGCGAAAGGAAGCGGCGAACCAAGCTTATGATGAAGCCGCCTCCGCTGCCGCGGATATACGGGAACGGATAAATAATTCCATCGAGACCGTCAAGCAGATCATAGAGGCGCTTAAGGACGGAGCCGCCAATGTCAACAATATTATAAACAGCAACAACACGGTAAACAACAGCGCAAACATATCCCTTGCAAACCAATATCTGACCATGGCGCAGATAACAAAGGCGGTGCGGGACGCGCTTATCGGCGACGTTACCATTCTGACGAGGTGAGAAAATGCAGACGCTTGAATTTAAGACCAATGAAGAAAAAATAATACTGAGCGATTTGGGACAGTCGGAGATAAACGGTGAGACAGTGCCAATCGTTTTATACGATTTCGACCCCAACAGCCTTTCGGTAAGCGCCGATACGGTCAAGTGCATAGGAATGGCGGGACAGCATACTGTGTCAACGACCGTTAATCCGAAGAACTTAAGGATAACGGTCACATATAACGGAACGGCTCACGGAAGAGATACCGAAGAAGCTATGTATGCGCTTCGCAGGCGGCTGCTTAAGGCGTTCCCCTTGAGAGAAACCGGAGAGCTCGCCTATACCAATGCCAACGGTACGTATTATCTTAACGCTTATCCCACGGAATACCCCGTGATCGAAAGGATCACGGGAACATTGTGCAGGGCGGCGCTGTATCTTACCGCGGATTATCCTTTTTGGCATCAAACGGCGGAGGAGGAAGCAGCAGAGGTGTCCGCAGGGGACGGTATTCGGCGCAAAATAGCCTTGCACGGCGATATGATAAGCCCCATGCTGTGCGAGGTGAGGTGCCTTGAAAAGGCGGAGGGAGTAAGCGCGGGCAGTCCGTATTTTACCCTTTGGACGGACGGAGCGGGAAACGAGGAAATAAAGCTTATAAAGGAGCTTAAGGAAAACCAATCCGTTGTTTGCTCCACGGGACTTAACAACGAGGTTTTCGCAGAGCTGCGGACATATTTCGGCGACTCGGCATATACCTCCGTCAACGGCAGCAATTACGTGGACTTTGTCGTCAGCGACAAGCCCGCTCTGTACCCCGCCTATGAGTGGCTGTTTCGCGCGGAGGGGACAAGCGGACGGTATTCCGTTCGGGTGCTTCATCAGAATATATTTTTTGCGGTATAGGGAGGGGAAAAATGCACGCTTCATTATATAAGCCTATTTCCGCCTCTGCCCCCACATGGGCGGAAACGAAAATAACGGATATTTTTAAGATAATATCCTACAACTACACAAAGAAATTTTACGAGATAGGCAGCTTTTCAATGACGATACCCGTTAACGAGCCCGCGGCGGAGCTGCTGGAGATCAATACATTTTTAGCCACAAGCGACGGGGATCATCTTTTTGTTACCGACATAAAGGAAACGGAAAGCAGGATCGTCTTGGAGGGACATGATCTGAAATATCTGCTCGCAGGCAGGGTCACTCTGTTCCCCACCGAGGAGCAGGACAAAGGAACATACGGGTATTTCGTGACAAAAGGCAGCACGGGAGAATGTATAGGTAGCATAGTAAGGCACAACATTTCCGAAGCCTCCGACCCAAACAGGCGAATTTACGGGTTTTCGGTCAGCGACGCGCCCTTTGGTCTGCCGAACGATACGTATATGACGCGTTTGGAGCCCTTGGACAAGGCGGTGGAAACACTGTGCAAAAATGCGGGGATCGGGTATGACGTTACCATGGAAATAGGATCGGCATTCGGGGATTCGATCCAATTCAAGGTGATACAGCCTACCGACCGCTCCGCCGAGCAGACCGACATACCTCGGGTAATTTTTTCAAAAGGGTTTCTGAACGTTGAGAATTTGTCCAAGGAAACAGGCGTTGACGCGGAAAAGAACGCGATATACGCCATAAACGGAAGCGATATAGACAACGCTGTTGTGAAGCTGGTAAACCGCAATGGGGAGGGTAATGCGGACTACGGAGTTTACCGCCGTGAGACTACCGTAAACGTAAACTGCGGGACTGACGAAATAGACAGCTATGCTCTTAAAGCGGCAGAGGACTTTATAACCACCGACAGCTTCGCCATGGAGGTAACGGCAGCGGAAAGCTATAAAAGAGATTGGTTTGTGGGCGATATCGTTACGTTCCGCCACAAGGGCATAAGCCGCAGCGTACCGATCACAGCGGCAGAAATACAGCGCACCGCGGATAAGTTCACGGTAAGGCTCACTGCGGGGGAAGCCGCCGCAAGACCCGTTTCAACGGTAAACAGAAGGGCAAATAAAGCCGCCGATGAAATAACGCAGACGAGGTTTGACGACGGGTATGTTACAGTGGTCAAGGAGCTTCCCGAGACGGGAAAGAAAAATAAGATATATGTTTTGGAGGAGACGGAGGAAGCTGAAAAGGCGTCGAAAGCGGCGGAAAATACAGCCGACACGATATGCGGATTTGTTTTTGACGAGGGTCAATGGAAAAAAATCGCGGGAGGAAATGAAGCCGTCGGCGGCGTAGGCGAGTTTACAAACGAGGGGAAAAATTCGGAGATTTTCAACTCATACAAAGACGGAGACGGAC
>JAMPHV010000124.1 GCA_023663265.1 Bacteroides sp. | reverse complement strand
GACGGGTTTGTCTGTCCCCCGCCCTCCCCCTTTTGGTGTCACCTTAAGCCCCGCGGGAGGCGCGCTGCTCTCGCCTCCGAGCAAAAGAGAACATTACATAATATGCAATATTAAGAATTAGTAAATCGGTACTTTATATAAAAGTTAAACATTATCTTAAGCGCAATCTTTAAAAACAGTATTTATGGTTTGGAAATTTAGGGAAACTTAAATTGTTATAACAATTGACAAATTATCAATTAAAAAGCCAAACGCGCCCCCAACGGAGCGCGTTTGACGTTTCATGAAGAGAAAAGCATATATGCAGAGGATCAACCGAGTTTAACGATTATTTTTTCCTCTTGCAGATAAATATAGCTATCGCAGCCGCAGCCGTCGGTATAAGCGCCAAGGAGATACCCGTAGCCACGTTCTTGTCCTCGGGGCTTGCGGAGCCGTTGGCGTTTCCTGCGCTGCTGTTTGCGTTTGCGCTGCCGCCCTCCGCGTTGGAGCCGCTTTCGCCGTTATTGGCGGGAGCCGCAGGAGCAGCGTTGGAGCCGCTTGTTTCCGCAGGGGCGGTGGTTACCGCCGCGCTTCCGTTATCGGTAACGGAGGGAGCCTGTGTAACAACGGGGGCGGCAGTGGTCGAAGCGGCGGTCGTTGTCGCAGGCGTTGAGGGAGCGGGAGCGGAGGGAGGCGATACGAAGGACGAGCCGCCGCCCTGCGAGGGAGTAACGGGAGTAATGGGGTCGGTCTCGACAGCCTTTTCCTTGAATGTTACTGTGACGGTAACGTCCGAAGCGGGCATAACAAACGTGCCGTCCTTAACCTCGATCTCCTTGCCGTCCTTGTCGGTAACGGTGAGCTTGTCGAGCTCAAAGCCCTCGTTCGCTTCAACGGTAAGGGTAACGGTATCGCCCGCCTTTGCTTCAACGGGGTCTGCCGTGACCTTTCCGTTTTCGGGAACGGTAATGTTTACCTTATAGGTATCCTCGGCAGGGGGAGGGGTCACGGTCTTAGCCTTGAAAGCTGCCGTAACGGTAACGTCCGAGGCGGGCATAACAAACTTGTTGTCCTTTACCTCGACCTCCTTGCCGTCCTTGTCGGTAACGGCAAGCTTGTCCAACTCGTAGCCCTCGTTTGCTTCAACGGTAAGGGTAACGGTATCGCCCGCCTTTGCTTCAACGGGGTCTGCCTTTACGGTTCCGTTTTCGGGAACGGTAATATTTACTTTATAGGTGGTTTCCTCGGCAGGGGGAGGGGTTACGGTCTTAGCCTTGAAAGCTGCCGTAACGGTAACGTCCGAGGCGGGCATAACGAATTTGCCCTCCTTTACCTCTACTGCCTTTCCGTCCTTGTCGGCAGCGGTTATTTTGTCAAGCTCGTACCCCTCCTTGGGCTCGGCGGTAACGGTCACCTCCTCGCCCGTTTTCGCTTCCGCGGCGGGTTCGGTCTTGACGGTACCGTTTTCGGGAACGGTAATGTTGATCTTATAAGCTATAGCTTCAAACTCTGCGGAAACGGTAACGTCCGCGTCGGGCATGGTGAAGGTTTTTCCGTCCTTGGGGGCAACGGTCTTGGTTCCGTCCGCGTCCTCGTAGGAAACGGTGACAGAGCCGAGCTTATAGCCCTCGGCGGGGGTTGCGGAAACAGTAACGGTATCGCCCACTGAGGCGGTGGTCTTGTCCACGGTCACGGTTCCGTTCTTGACTTCCTTGTCTACCTCTACCTTATGGGGAGTTTTTGCGGGAGCGCTTTCCTTAAAGGTCACGATAACGGCGACGTCCGCCGCGGGCATTTCAAAGCTCTTGTCCTCGGTGATATCCAAAACGGCAGCCTTGCCGTCCTCAATGTAGACCACGGTTATGGTATCCAGCTCGTAGCCGTCCTCGGCTTCTATATCCGTTACGGAAACCGTATCGCCTATGTTGGCGGTGGTTTTGTCCACGTCAGCGGAGCCGTTTGTCGGCTCGGCAAGATTTACGCTGTAATCCACCGCGGTGAATGTCACCGTGATCTCAACGTCCGCGTCGGGGAGAGTGAACTTGTTTTCGGCGAGCTCGATATCCACGTCCTCCGCTCCGTCGTTGTAGGAGGCGGTTATTTCGTCAAGCTCATAGCCCTTTGCGGGGGCAGCCGATACGGTGATCTCGTCGCCCTCTATCATAAGAGCGTCGGGGTCGCCGTAGGTGCCCTCGGGCGCGGCTGCCTCATACTCGGCGCTGCCCTTGGTATCGTCGTAGTTTAAGGTTATTTCGTGCACCGTCATAGGCTCGAAGGTGCAGGTAACGGTCACGTTGTCCGCGGGCATGGTGCACTGTCCGCCCTCGCCGAGGGTCAGCTCGGTCTCGGGGTCTCCGTACACCGCCTTAAGCCCTGCGGCTTTATATCCGTAATCGTTCCAAGCCTGTATCGCAAGCTGATCGCCCGCCGTAAAGATCACTATGGGGCTGCTGCTGTCGGCGATCTGCTTCCACCCGTCGTTGGGGTCAAGAACGGCGCATTGACCGTTTACATATTCCGAGGGTATTGTCAAGGTGAAAACGTCCGCGTCTACCATTTCGTCAACGCCGTCGCCGTCGGTGTCCATCATTTTCTTGCCCGCGGGCATAATGCTGTCGAACAGGTCCTCATAGGCTTCGGTTATTTCCGAGTTTACGGTAAGCTCGACGTCCTCGCCGATAGTAATGCCCGCCTGTACGCTGTCGGGAAATTCATCGGGGAGAATGGTGTGGGTTATACTTACATTTCCGCTCTTAAACTCGATCTCTCCCAATAAGGACGCGTCCGAGTCGCTGCCGTTGCCCTTTTTCATATTGGAGTTGTACAGCAAGCCGATATTGTAGGTACCGCCGTCAACCGTGACGGTAGTTTCGGAAAAGTTAGTGCCGTACCTATCCGATACGGGACCGAGCAGAAAATCTCCCTCCATTTCGGTGGTCCCGCCGACCTTGACATCGGTGGGGTTTACCTGTCCGCCAAAGTTGCAGGCCCAAATTACGCCGACGACCTTGCCGCCCGTTATGTTGACATCGCCGTAGCAATGTATGACGGTACCGTAGGAAACGCCGTCGTCAAGAGTGTCCTCGGTCGAGCCTACGGAAGTCTCGGGGGTCGCGATAAAATCCATATTCCCCGAGGTGGCGTCGCTTGTCGGAATCGTACAGGACAGCGTGCCGCCCGTCATATTAAAGACGCCCTTTTCTCCGCTTCCGTCCTTATCCTCAAGCTTGATAAGAGTCGCGTGGGGTCCCTTTGTTTTTTCGATCGTACCGCCCGCCAGCGTGAACGTCCCCGCCTTTACGCGTATGGAAGACATATTGGCAGCCTCGGGTCTGACAGTTCCGCCGTCAACGGTCATGGTGCCGCCAACGATATTGATCATATATCCTTTGGCATTCTTACTGTCTTTGCTCAAAAATACGCCGTCCTTGGCGTCCGAGCTGTCAGTGAGCTTGAAGTCGGCTGCGGTGACCACAAGCGCGTTATTAGGAACGAAGCTTTCGGGTACGGACAGCTCGTGACCGTTAAGGTCGAGGGTCACGTTGGCGGCGTTAACGTTGACTGTGCCGCTCAATTCCACGTCCCCCGTCAGCCTATAGGTCTTGCCTGCTTCTATGGTGGTCAGATCGCCCGCCGAGGCGACCTCCACCACGTCCTCATCGGCAAGGGGAGCTTCGAGCTCCGACTCGCCGCCGTTTTCCGCCGACAGTCCCCAATTCGGCGACAGCACGCTGTACGCGGTCACCGAGCCGAGCGTTATTGCCGCGGCAAGAACCGCGGATATGATTTTTTTCGGCTTCATATTTTTCCTCCTTGTGATTTTGTATTTTATTAAAGCGGCAAAAGCGGAAAGCCCGCCGCTTTTGTTCCTTAATTATTGCATAAAAGTGGTACTTTGTCAATACTAAAATGGTACCAAAATGAAGCTGGATTTTTTGTGTAAATTTGTGTACAATCTAAATATAGGAGATACGCGGATACAAAAGCGGAGTATATTGACAAATTCGGCAAGGAGGTACAAAAATGAGCACGGTTTTTTTTAACCTCAGAATAGACGAAGAGCTCAACGAACGGCTTGTAAGGATAGCCGAGGAGGAGGGCAGGAGCAAAAACAAGCAGATAGAATACATTTTAAAAGAGTACGTAAAAAAATACGAGCAAAGCAACGGAAGCGTTTATATCACCCAAAGCCATAACGAAAAAGCCACCGTTAATATAAAAAACATTAAGAACGGCTAAGCGTTTTGCATAGCTAAATACAAAATGGGCTGTAAAAAAACGACCTGTCGAAAACGGGTCGTTTTTTTGTTATAATTTAAGTTTCCCCAAAATTCAAAGCAAAAATTGGAGAAATCGTTATGAGCACATCTTAAAATGAAAAGAAGCATTGAATAAAAAGCAGAATGAGCCTTAAATAAAGCTTAATAAATCATTATAAAACGTTGGCA
>JAMPHV010000123.1 GCA_023663265.1 Bacteroides sp. | reverse complement strand
AGTGCTTTTATGAAAATTAAAGCATTATCTTAAGCGCAGTCATAAAAAATAGTATATCTTATACTCTTTCCAAATACAAAGATAGACAAATAAATATGGAGTATTTGGAATTAGTATTATTTAGAAATTTTGGAGAAACTTAAATCAATTATCAATTATTATGACGAAAAAAACGACCCGTTTTCAACAGGTCGTTTTTTTACAGCCCTTAGTATTTTTTTCGTTTAATTTCCGCCGTTCTCCGTGTTCGGCTTTGTTCTTACCCTAATATGGACCTCTCTGAGCTGCTGCTCCGTAACGCCCGTAGGCGCGCCCAGCAGCAGGTCTTGGGCATTGGAGTTGAGCGGGAACGCTATAACCTCTCTTATGCTTTCCTCGTCGAGCAGCATCATTATCATTCTGTCTATGCCGAACGCCATTCCCGCATGAGGAGGGGCGCCGTATTTAAACGCGTTGTACAGCGAGCCGAATTTGCTTATGATATCCTGCTCGGTATAGCCCGCTATCTCAAAGGACTTGACCATAACGTCGATCCTGTGGTTTCTTACCGCGCCCGATACCAGCTCCAGCCCGTTGCACACTAAGTCGTACTGATAAGCCAAAACCTCCTCGGGAGCCTTGGTGTTTAAAGCCTCCAGCTCTCCTTGGGGCATAGAAAAGGGGTTATGGGTAAAGGCAGGCTTTCCTGTTTCCTCGTCCTCCTCGTACATGGGGAAATCCACTATCCAGCATACCTCGTAACGGGTCTTGTCGATAAGCTCCATTCGTTCGGCTATTTCGCTCCTTATCTGACCCGCAAATTTCGCCGCGGTTTTTTCATCGTCCGCGATAAAATACAAAACGTCGCCCACGTTAAGCCCCGCGCGTTCCTTAAGCTCCTTTCTGTCCTCTTCGGAAAGGAATTTGTCGATAGGTCCGAGATAGTTGAAGCTTTCGTCCACTTTGATATAGCCCAAGCCCTTCATGCCTATGGACATGGCGTAAGCCTCCATTTTTTCAAAGAAGGTTTTGCTTTTTGACGCCATTCCGGGCACGTTTATCGCGCGCACCGTCTTTCCTCTGAAGGGCTTAAACTCGCTTTTTACAAACAAGTCGGATATATCGATTATTTCAAGGGGGTTTCTTAAATCGGGCTTATCCGTGCCGTACTTAAGCATTGCATCGGCGTAGGTGATCCGTCTGAACGGGGCGGGGCTAAAGGGCTTTCCGCCGCCGAAATTTTCAAGGATAGCGGGGAACACGTTTTCCGCCACCGCGAAAACGTCCTCCTGATCCGCGAAAGCCATTTCAAAGTCAAGCTGATAAAATTCTCCCGCCGTTCTGTCCGCCCTCGCGTCCTCGTCGCGGAAGCAGGGGGCAAGCTGAAAATACCTGTCAAAGCCGCTTACCATATAAAGCTGCTTGAATATCTGGGGAGCCTGGGGCAGCGCGTAGAATTTACCGTGATGCTTTCTGCTGGGGATAAGAAAATCGCGGGCGCCCTCGGGGGAGGAGGTGGAAAGAATAGGCGTTTGCAGCTCCAAAAAGCCCTCCTCCAGCATTTTTTCACGCATAAACTGCATAAGCTGCGAGCGGAAAACGATGTTGTCATGCATTTTCTTGTTTCTTAGGTCCAAGAAGCGGTATTTTAAGCGCACGTCCTCGTTGCTGTTTTTTGAGGAATCCACCTCAAAGGGGAGATTTTCCGTCACCGCGCCCAGGACCGTCAACGCCTCCGCCGCGATCTCCACCTTTCCCGTTTTGATCTTATCGTTATAGGTGGAGGGATCGCGGTTTATGACCTTTCCCTCCACCGATACGGTAAATTCTCTGTGGATACCCTCTAACAGCGCTTCGTTCTGCTGCATGGTGATCTGCACCACGCCGTAATGATCCCGAAGATCGATAAATTTAATGCCGCCGTGGTCGCGGATATTTTCCACCCAGCCCGCTACGCGGACGGTCTTGCCGAGACAGTCCTCGGTTATCGTTTCGGTGGTGTGAGTGCGGTATTTGTTTTCTCTTATCATTTTTATGTTGTTTCCTTTCAAGAAAAATTTTTTATCCTTTAAGCTTCCTCTCTAAAATTTCTTTTATGGCGCTCGGCGCAGCCGCGCCCTTGAGCTGTCTGTTCGCCTGTCCCATAAGGAAGCCGAACACCTTATGTTCTCCGTTCCTGTACTGCTCCACCGCCTTGGGATTGTCCGCCAATATTTTGTCTATGACCGTCTCCGCCTGTTCCAGGTCCTCCTTTATCCAAAGATTTTCCTCGTCGCAGATCAAGTCGGCGGTTTTTCCGCTTTCGAGCATTTTTCTGAGCACGTTTTTACCGTGGCTCCTGTTGATCTTGTCGGAGTCCGTTATCTCCACCAGTCTTGCGAAATCCTTTGCCTCAAACGGGAGGCTGTTCATATCCGCCTCGCCGAGATTTATCCTCCTCATAAGCTCCACTAAGATAAAGGAAGCGACGCTTTTCGGATTGTTATAAGCCTTGACCGCCTCCTCAAAGAAAAAGCAGACAAGCTTGTTGTTTATAAGGGAATCCGCGTCCTTTTCCGCAATGCCGTATTCCTTTACGTACCTCGCCTTGCGGGATTCGGGCATTTCGGGTATGGATCGTCTGATATCCTCCAGCTCCTCCTCCGTAAAAACAATGGGAGGGATATCGGGGTCAGGGAAATAGCGGTAGTCCTGCGCGTCCTCCTTGGAGCGCATTGCGGCTGTCTCTCCGCTTCCGTCGATAAAACGCCGGGTCTCCTGAACGACTCTTTCGCCGTTCTCGATAAGCTCGGTTTGGCGGTATATCTCGTATTCTATGGCTCTGCCTATAGCTCTTACGGAGTTCAGATTTTTTATCTCAGCCCTTGTGCCCAATTCCTTGGCGTCCTTTTCGGCAAGAGAAATGTTTACGTCGCAGCGCAGGCTGCCCTGTTCCATTCTTCCGTCGCATATCCCCGCGTATTGAAGCAGAAGCCGTATCTTTTCCACAAAGGCGGTAACGTCCGCCGCCGAATGAAAATCGGGCTCGGTAACTATCTCGATAAGGGGTATGCCGCACCTGTTGTAATCGGCAAGGGTCTGTCTCGCTCTGTCGTCGTGTATCAGCTTTCCCGCGTCCTCCTCCAAATGTATCCGATTTATCCTTACGGTTTTTTCTTCGCCCTCGGACACTATGTCCACATGTCCGCCCAAGCAGACGGGGCGCGGCATTTGGCTTATCTGATACGCCTTGGGCAGGTCGGGATAAAAATAATTCTTTCTGTCCCACTTGGTGAAGCGGCTGATATCGCAGTTCATCACGCAGCCCGCTTTCACAATGTATTCGACCGCCCTGCGGTTAAGCACGGGAAGCGTACCGGGAAGCCCGCTGCACACGGGGCAGCAGCGCGTATTGGGAGCCCCGCCGAATTCGGCGGAGCAGGTGCAGAAAACCTTGGATTCGGTCAAAAGCTCCGCGTGTATTTCAAGTCCGATAGTTGGGTACAATTTCATTTTACAATTGTTCCTTCCTTTTGTGTAGAGGTTTTATTTAATAAATGCGTATTCTTTTTCAAAAGCGTCCGCCGTTTGTATCAGCGTGCTTTCGTCAAAGCTTTTTCCCACTATGCTCATTCCGATAGGCATATTGTCCCTATCCCTGCCGCAGGCGGTGGAAATGGCGGGAAGTCCCGCTATGTTCACGGGGACGGTAAGAATATCCGCCGTATACATCTTTACGGGATCGGTATCGTCGGAGCCTATCTTAAAGGCGGTGGAGGGCGCCGTAGGCGTAAGGATAACGTCGGCTTTTTCAAAGATCGCCGCGTATTCCGCCTTTATCCTTTGCCTTAACGCGCAGGCCTTTCTGTAATAAGCGTCGAAGTAGCCGCTGGACAGGGCGTAATTGCCCAACAGTATGCGCCTTTTCACTTCAATGCCGAAGCCCCTGTTCCTGCTGTCCAATATCATTTCGCCGTAGGTTCTGCCCTCGCCCCTTAAGCCGTATTTTATGCCGTCGTAGCGCGACAAATTTGAGGCAGCCTCGGCGCAGGCTATAAGGTAGTAGGCGGGTATCCCGTATTTCAAAGAGGGCATTTGACAGTCGATAAGCTCCGCCCCCTGCTTTTCCAATTCCTTTGCGGCGTTTGTCACCGCTTCCTTGACCTCATCGCTTATCGCCCCGCCGTAAAATTCCTCGGGCAGCGCAATCTTCAAGCCCTTTATCGGCTGTCCTATCTTGGCGTTGAAGTTTTCGGAGGGCAGTCTTGCAGAGGTGCCGTCCTTTTCGTCGTAGCCGCAGATAACGTTCAGTATCTCGCCGCAGTCCGCTGCATTGTTTGCGATAGGTCCTATCTGATCCAAGGAGCTGCCGAAGGCTACCAAGCCGTAGCGGCTGACCCGCCCGTAGGTAGGCTTAAGCCCCGTGACTCCGCAGAAGCTTGCGGGCTGTCTTATGGAGCCGCCCGTATCCGAGCCCAGCGCCGCGGGAACAAAGCCCGCCGCCACCGCCGCCGCCGAG
>JAMPHV010000122.1 GCA_023663265.1 Bacteroides sp. | reverse complement strand
CCGCTTTGAGAGATCAAGGCGGTTTTCTAATGCAAATTTAATAAACAAGCACTTTGAGAGATCAAGGTGCTTTTTTATACCCAAAATCAAGAAAGGGGGTGAGAAAATGAAAATCGAGATCAGAAGCAGCGGCGAAGCCGTAATAGAGGGATATGTAAACGCCGTTGAACGCGACAGCCGCGTGCTTCCGCAGCGTATGTGCGCAGGGGCGGAAGGTGAATTTGTGGAACGGGTCAAGGCGGGGACCTTTAAACGAGCCTTGGACAGCGGGCGGAGCGTTGAGCTTATGTATAACCACGAAAGACATATCGGAAGGCGCGGATCAAACTTGGAGCTGAAGGAGGATAATATCGGACTTTACGCCAAAGCGACGGTCACCGATCCTTATGTTATCGCAAAAGCAAAAGCGGGAGAGCTTCGCGGGTGGAGCTTCGGGTTCAACTGTATCAAGGATAGCTGGGAAAGCATCGGCGAAAACAGACAAAGGCGGTATTTGGACGAAATACGGCTGTTGGAGGTATCAATTCTCGACAAAACGCCCGCGTATATCGGTACCTCCATTGAAATGCGCGGAGAAAAATGCGTATGCCTGGAGCGGAGAGGCAGCGAGGAGTCTCCCGAAACAGTTGACGATTCGGCGGAAAAGAATAAATTCGTCGTGGAGTTGTGCAAACGAAAAACGGAAATTTTAAAAATGAAAGGTGTAAAAGGGTAATTACTATGAACAAAAAGCTTTATGAAAAGCGTGCGGCGCTGCTTGACGAAATGGACGCTCTCATCGCCGACGCAGAAAAGGAGAACCGCGCTTTCAGCGCCGAGGAGCAGAAGAGCTACGACGAAAAGGCGGCGGAAATAGCGCGGATCGATAAGACGATCGAGGCTGTGGAGGAGCAGGAGAGAAGAAGCCTTGAGGAAAGCTCCGAAAACGGAAGCGCCGCCGACAATGACAACGACAGCAAGGAAGCGGAAGAGGAAAGAGCCTTTGCGGACTACATAAGAGGCGTTATTTCCGATACGGAGACCCGAGCTGACGGCAATTTCACCAAGGCGGCAAACGGAGCGGTAATCCCCTCTTCTATTGCCAACAAAATAATAACAAGGGTAGAGGAGATATGCCCGATCTATCAGCTTTCCTCAAAGTACAACGTGGGCGGCACCTTGACTATTCCTTATTACGATGAAAGCGCACAGTCTATCACTATGGCGTATGCGACCGAATTTACCGAGCTCGAAAGCACCGCGGGAGAATTTAAGAGCATTTCTCTTACAGGTTATCTTGCGGGAGTGCTGTCGCTTATATCGAAGTCGCTGGTCAACAACTCGCAGTTTGATATTGTGAGCGTTGTAATAAACCGCATGGCGATATCGGTAAGCCGCTGGATAGAAAAAGAGCTGCTGTTCGGCACAAAGGATAAGATCGAGGGACTCTCGGGCATAAAGGAAGATATGACTCTTACCACCGCTGCCGCGGCAGTAGTAACTGCGGACGAGCTGATCGACCTTCAAGAGAAAATACCCGATGTGTATCAGGGCGGTTGTATTTGGATCATGAATAAAGCGCTCCGCACCGCCATACGCAAGCTTAAGGACGGAGACGGAAACTATTTGCTGAACAAGGACGCGACCTCCCGCTGGGGCTATACGCTGTTCGGAAAGGACGTTTATGTGTCCGACGCCATGCCTAAGCCCGAATCGGGAAAGCCCGCGATATTCTACGGTGATTTCGGAGGGCTCGCGGTGAAGCTTACGGAAAATATGGCGGTCGAGGTGCTTCGTGAAAAGTACGCCACACAGCACGCTATCGGCGTTGTGGGCTGGATAGAGCTTGACAGCAAGATCGAAAACGGTCAGAAGCTCGCAAGGCTTAATTTTGCTTAAAAAGGAAGGAATGTAAAATGAAGATAAAAGCGTTAAAATCCTTTTGCGGCACGGTAACAATGGGTATCGGGGAAATAAAGGACGTTGAGGACGGCGTGGCTTTCGGGCTTATCGGCGCGGGCTATGCGGAGACGGCGGAGGAAAAGGCGGACCCCGATAAACAAGCCGAGCTTGTGTCGGATAGAAAAAAGACAAGGAACGCAAAGAAAAATGAAGCTGAGTGAAACGGGCTTGACCGAGATCAAGGATTACTGCGGCATTACCGATACGGACAGCGATAATATGCTTACCGCTTTAAGATCGGCAGCAATAAGCTTTATATTGAACCAAACGGGACTGTCGGCGGCAGAGGCGGAAAAGTATGACGATCTGTCCGCCGCGCTGTTGGTGTTGGTTTACGATATGTATTTAAACCGCGCTTACTCGGTGGACAGATCGGCGGTAAACCCTATCGTAGGATCAATTCTTGCGGAGCATTCAAGGAATCTGTTATGACAAGAAAAAAGATAAGGCTTTTGACAATGACGCCGCAAAACGGCTCGGCGGAGCTTGTGAAGCAAAACGAAAAAACGGTGTGGGCGGAAGTGGGAGATATTGGCGTTACGACCAAATTTTCCGCTGCTTCCGCGGGAAAGACAGCCGAACTGCAATTGACCCTTTGGCGGTCCGAATACGGCGGACAGAGCCATGCCGAGGTAAACGGGACCGTCTACAAAATATCCGAATGCGGCGCAGCGGATAACGATTTAAGGATAAAGCTGATTTTGGGGAGGACTAAGGCGTGAATATTTACGAAAAAACAGAAAGCGTTTTAGCTTTGCTTTTCGACAGTTATTATCACGGCATGCCCGATTTCGGAGAGGGGCAGGAGCCCGACCGTTACGCCGTTTACACCGTTTTGCACAAGCCCGAGCACTTTGTGGCGGGAAGAAAAACCGCCGACAGCTATTTTATTATGCTGTCGATATTTACGCCTCGGCTCGATCCCTCGCTTTACGATAAGGCGGAAAACGCCTTTACAGACAAGGGATATATTTTTCAGCAGGGACGGCGGGCGGATTTTGACAACGGTTTTCCGCAAAAAACACACTATTCAATGGATTTTATCATATCAGCGGACGCTTGATATATTATTGCGAAAGGAAAAATAATTATGGAAAATAACAACAGACGTTCCGCCGTTTCGGTGAAGCGGTTGGCTTACGCTCCCTTGGTGCAGGACACCAAGAAAGCGATCGTTTACGGCGAAGTAAAGGACCTTGAGGATATTCTGATCAGCGCGGGCTATACTCCCCGCATGAATACCGCCAGCCAGTACGCGGGCGGACAGGAGTACGACAGCTATGTAGCCAAGGCGGGAGGAACTCTTGAAATTCAGGTCCCCGCTCTTACCTCCGAGGACGAAGCGGGATTTTTCGGCAGCAGGACGGACGAAGCAACAGGAGTTGTGGCAAGCAACAAGGAGGACGTTGTACCGAACGTTATGGTCATGTATTCCACCGAAACATCGGAGCATATGATCAATCTCTACAAATTCCCCAAGGTGAAGTTTACAAATCAGGGCGAATCGACTACCACCAAAACCGAAAGCGGTATTACGTATCAATCGCAGACGCTTTCGGGAAATTACGCCAATCTGATCCATAACGGGGACGATATGTACAGCAAAAAGGGCGTTGATCCGAATACGCCCGAGGGAAAGAAATTTATCGACGACTGGTTCGCTTCCGCGGCAGGCGGCACAAGCTTGGGAGCTGCGTCGGAATAAAAAGAAAAAAGCCGCTCGGAAAACAAGCTTCCGAGCAGCAAAACAAGAATATATTTAATAATATCATTATATCATATTTATTTGATTTGTCAATAAATTTTGGAAAAGTAAAGGAGAAGTAAAGGAGAAAAAATATGTTTTCCGAATTGGAGCGCCGACGTTTTTACTTTACGGTGGGCGCCGCAGAGCTGTATTTGAGGTTCGACAATCGAGCCTTGCTTGAAGCGGAAAAAAGCGGCTTTGATATATTCGAGCTTAAGACGGAGGGAATGACCGTTAAAGCCGCCAAATGCTTTTTATCCTGCGGCTTACGGCGTTTTGCGGAAGAAAAGGCGGCGGGAGAAGACCCGAAAAGCTATGCGGACAAGCTTGCCGACAGGATAGTAAAGGCGTCGGCTCCCGACGAAATATCCGCAATTATAGGCGGCGCGGTGCTTATGGCAATGCCCGAGCCGATAATGGGAGTAAGGAGCGGGAAAAAGGAAAAAGCCGATCTTACTCGGATTTTCTGTTACTTCTGCGATATTATGGGAAAGCCCGAGGAGTTGTTTTGGGAGCTGACCTTAAGGGAGGTTTTACGCAGGTGGGACGCCTATGCTGTTTTCCACGGGTATAAGGAGGCTCCCTTGGAGGTCAAGACGTATGACGATTGATTTGGAACGGGTCAGATTTTATTTGGCGCTTTCAAGGGAGCTCAGAACGGTAAGCGGCGAATATGACGGGATAAGACTTCTGTGGCTCGATCAAGCTGCCGCTCAGCTTCGCTTTAATCCCTGTCACGACCCCAAAAACGGGAGGTTTACTTCGGGGAGCACACGGAAATCAATTTTCAAAAGTATTGACAAGCATGGTATAATAGAGTTATGAA
>JAMPHV010000121.1 GCA_023663265.1 Bacteroides sp. | reverse complement strand
GTGTCACCTTAAGCCCCGCGGGAGGCGCGCTGCTCTCGCTTCCGAGTATAAGAGAGCATTACATAATATGCAGCTTTAAGATTAAATCCTTCATAAAAACTTGTTTCCTGTTACACTTAAGCCCCGCGCGGGAGCGCATTCTGCACTCGCTTCCGAGTATAAGAAAACATCACATAATATGCAGTTTTAAGAATTAGTCAGCCAAAGCTTGCTCCCTGTTACACTTAAACCCCCGCGTAAGCGCAAAATAACAAACCACCCTAATCATGCAGCCTGCTGTTAGCATACCCCTCCTCTATAGCTGCGTTACAGGAAGCGTCAATGTTTGCCGCCACCTCCTCGGGAGCTTTTTCCCCGAAAAGCAGGTCCTGTATATTGGGATAAAATGCGGCTCTTACGCCGCGCCAGTTGGGGTTGTTGCCTGTGAGATTTACGTTCGCGCTGCTGTTGTTGATATATTTGCTCTCGCTCTTCAAGGCGTCGGCGTATTTCTCCGCCACGGAGGCGCTGCACGGCATTGCCCCCGTCATATAGTCCTTGTATTCGCTTTCGTAAATGAATTTTACAAACGCCTTGCCCGCTTTGAGCTTCTCCCCGTCTCCGTTGTCGAAAACCTCGAAGCCCGTGGTAAAGACGGTGGCATAGCCCGCACCGTCCGAAGCGGAAAAATTCGGGAAGTTGACGGAATAAATGTCAAAGCCGCCCTCCTTTCGGCAGTTTGCCTCTTGAGCCACATTGTTGATATAAAGCGCCAAGCTGCCGTTAATAAACTGGTTGTAGTTGTCCATAATGACCAGTGTGTCCGCGTCGGAGGGGAAATAGCCCTTGTCGTTGCAGTCCTTTATCCATTGCAAAGCCGCTATACCCTCGGGCGTATTTACGCAAAAACGCCCGTTTTTGTCAAACAAAGGGCAGCCGAAGGCTCTCAAAAGCGTCATAATATGTGTGTCCCCCTGATTGTCCGCGGCATACATCATCATGGGAGAAACCAGATCGGGCAAATTTTTCTTAAGCGCTTCAAGCACATATTCAAACTGCTCCCTGTTCCAATTTTGTATCACGTCGGGCTCCTTGATAAATTCCTCCAAGCCCGCCTCTTGAAACAGCACCGCGTTGAAGGAAAGCGTATTCTGCGCGGTGTAAAAGGGCATCATATAGATTTTTCCGTTTAATGAGCTTTCGGTCCAGTAGCTTGGGTAAATATCGGCTCTCAGCTCGTCGCTGATAATATCGTCCAAGGGTACCGCTCTGCCCGTATGTATATAAGTGGACATATTGAAATAGCCCTCGAAAAGCACGTCCGCCGCGTCGGGCGTATCGAAGCAGCCTGAGACCTCCGCGTCCTCGCCTGTTTGCTCAAACTCGATAAGGTTAACGGTAACGTTCGCGTCCGCATATTCGGCGCAAAAGTCGTCGGCAGCCTTTTGCAGAAATTGTGCGGCGGCTGTAAATCCCGTTCCCACATGGTCGTTCATTTGAAGAGTGGGGCATTTTATGTTGAGCGTCACGGAGGGCTTTTGGCTCGCCCCGCCGCACCCGCTGAATATCCCGCAGAGCATTGATGCCGCAAGAAAAATGCCTAAGGTCTTGTTTCTTTTTTTCATAGGTATTCTCCTGTCTTGTTCCGATCATGATAAATATTTTTGAAGAGTCTTCAACAGTACGGGAATGTCGATAGGCTTGCCCAAATGATCGTTCATTCCCGCATTGAGAGCCTCCTGCTTGTCTTCCTCAAAGGCGTTGGCTGTCATAGCTATGATAAGTATATCGGACAGCCTCGGATCGTCCAGCGCACGGATAGCCCTGCTGGCTTCGTAGCCGTTCATTACGGGCATCTGAACGTCCATAAGGACCGCGTCGAAGTACCCGGGAGCGGAAGCCTTTACCTGCTCCACAGCCTCCTGACCGTTTTCCGCCGTTTCTATCAAAAAGCCCCATTCTTTCAGAAGCTCGGTGGCGATCTCGCGGTTCAGCTCGTTATCCTCAACTAACAGCAATCGGCGCCCCTTAAAGGATACGGCTTCCTCCTCCTCCTTTGCTTCCTCCTGCTCGGCAGCTTTGCCGCATATCCGCGCCAAAGCTTGGGTCAGAGACGAGGGGAACAGCGGCTTGCTTATAATATCCGTCGCTCCCGCTTCCCGAGCCTCGTTTTCAATATCCGACCAATCGTAGGCGGTGAGCAGGATAACGGTCGCGCCGTCTCCGACAAGCTCCCGAATACGCCGAACGGTTTCCGACCCGCTTATATCGGACATCTGTCGGTCGATTATGTATACCCTGTAGCTGTCGCCGATCTCGACAGCCTCCTTTGCGCGAGTCACCGCTTCCTTGCCGTACGTGGTCCACTCTGTCCTAAGACCTGCTCGGCGCAGCATTTGGCTTACGCTTTGACAGGTGTCCGTATCGTTGTCCGCCACCAAGGCGCGAGCTCCCTCCAAGGCGGGTAAGTCCGCGATCTCGCTGCCCTCCTCTTGGAGACGGAATGACAGCGCGATAATAAACTCCGTTCCCTTGTCCTTTTCGCTTTGTACCTCTATCGTCCCTTTCATCATATCCACGATGTTTTTCGTGATGGACATACCGAGCCCCGTGCCCTGTATGCCGCTGACGGTAGCCGTGCGCTCGCGGGTAAAGGGCTCGAAGATCGTGGCGGCGAACTCGGGGCTCATACCGATTCCCGTGTCCTTTACCCTCAGCTCATAGTCGCCCCAACCGTCCCGCTGCCCCTCCTTTTCGGTAAGACGAAGCGAGATTCTTCCCCCCGCGGGAGTAAATTTCATGGCGTTGGAAAGAAGATTCAGCAGTATCTGATTCAGCCGCAGCTTGTCGCAGTATATATTCTCGTTCGTGACGTTCACCGCGTCGATATGCAGCTCCAGCTGCTTTGAATGTATATCCGTTTGTATTATACTGCGGACGTTTTGAAGTATCTCCGCCAAATTTTCGGGCTTTTCCTCGATAACCACCTTGCCCGATTCAATGCGGCTCATATCCAGCACGTCGTTGATAAGACTGAGCAAATGAGCGGAGGATTGACCGATCTTTTCGAGATAGCTTTTAAGCTTTTCCGTGTTTCCGACGTGCTTTTCCGCCAAGGCGGTAAAACCGATGATCGCGTTCATGGGGGTGCGTATGTCGTGCGACATATTATTGAGGAAGGTGGTTTTGGCTCGGTTAGCCGATTCCGCCATATTCAATGCTTTGTTCAGCTCCTCGCGGTGCTTTTGTTCCTGCCTTGCCTGTGCGGCGGACTGACGGCTGCGCAGTATCAGCAGAAGCACCAGCACCACGCCCGAGCCCATAGCGATAAATATAAGAAGCACGATTTGCAGGAGATGCATGCTTTGCTCCTCAAAAACCGAGCGGGAGACTGACATTACAAAGTACCAGTCCACCTCTTCTATAGGTGTGAAGCGCATCAGCATGCCGCCGTTGTCGGTCTCAAAGGAGACGGTGAACGCTTCGTTTTTTTCGATCCGTTCGCGTATATCCTCCATCGTAACGCCGTCTTTCGGTCGGTAATCGGAAATATCGGCAAAAAAGTTGTCCCGTTTCCCTACGCTGTGGCTGCGGTTCATATTCACTATATAGCTTCCGTCTCTGTCAAATACGCTGCTGTAGCCCTCTCCGCCGTAGCAGTCGATCTTCAGCTCATCGCCCAGTGTGTTGATATGGAAGCTGCATACGATATGGGTAAAGTTTTTTTCCTCAACGGTGAAGGGTCTGATCTTTATTCCCAAGAGCAGGCTCTCGAAGCGGCTCTCCACGCTTTGCCCCACTCCGTCGTATCGAACGGCGAAGCGTTCCTTTTCCTGACGGCAAAAGGAGGAGATGTTCTCGTCGGTGCTGATATACATGGAACCGAAGTAAATATTGTCCTCTTCGTCTACCAGAGCAAGATCGATACAGTCTATACCGCTTTGCTTAAGGTTAAGCAGCTCCAACAGCTCATGCACGGTTTGGCATTTATTTTGACGGCATTCTCCGCCTATGCTGGCAAGAGTGTTCCAGCGATACTCCAAGGATTTTAATATAGAGGTCTCGTCATGAAGCGACAGCTCGTCCATGGATTGGACCGAAAGATCGATCACCCTGTTGTTCACAACGGAATAAAGGATACTCACCCCTATAAAAACCGCAAGGACCAAGGGCACCATTAAGAGCGTCTTGCCCCGCCAGCCCTCCGAGGCTGTGTTCTTGTTTTTTTTCATATTCAGACTTTCCCCGAAATCGGTATAAATCAATTTTAATCAGCTTTTCCGTCCTCGGGAGGCGGAGCCGCTTTTTGTTGTTTTAACGGTAAAAAGCTCACTATAAGGCTGATAACAGCTATATTAAGTATAACATAAACGCCGTAACAAGTCAATATTTTGGTTCTTTTTTTAGGCTTTAAAACATTCAAGTTATCGCATTTAAGTTTCCCCAAAATTCAAAGCAAAAACGGAGAAATCGTTAATACAAAAGTAAAAGCGCACATCTTAAAATGAAAATAAGCAATAGATAAAAAGCAGAATGAGTCTCAATTAAAGCTTAATAAATCATTATAAAACGCTGGCAGTTATAATTCTAAGAGTATGCATTTATAATCAGAGAAATATCAGCTTATATTTTAAAACAACTTTCAAAGCGAGGAAAAGGGGGAGGGTTGGGGAGAAT
>JAMPHV010000120.1 GCA_023663265.1 Bacteroides sp. | reverse complement strand
TTTTGGCTCGCGGCAGTGAAAATCGCTCATAAGCTTTCCCAATGCCGTATCGGTACGGACCTGCGAATTTACAAGTATTATATGAAGATCGTCTTCAAATATCTTACCCGTCTCCCTTACCGTACGATCCACGTGATAAACAGGCAATCCATCATTGTACATATCCTCGCCCAAAATAAAGATCACATAGGTTTCGGGCAGACAGTGCGGCTTTTCGCTTTTGGCAAGGTAATTGGCGTCCATTAACGCGGAATAAAATCTGATACGTTTTATCTCCTCGTCTGACACTATGTTTTGCACCTCGATATCGTAAAGCTTTCCGTCTTCGTCCTCGGCGTACACGTCAAGTCTTACCGAACGTCCGTAAAGGCTTGAAACAACATACTGGCTTTTGCAGCTTTTGACCCTTAGATCGCTTCGCTCAAGGATAATATTCAGTACAAGCTCAAGACATTCCCTGTGCTGAAGCACTACGGACATGAAGTCATCGTCCATTAAGCACATATTTCGGACGATCGCTTTGACCTCTTCTTTATTTTCCTCGCGAGTTTTGCTTTTGTCGGTCGTGATTCTCAATGCCGTCACCTCCCCGCTTTTTTATTTTAACATATTTGAGGGGTTTAGTCAAGGGAATTGACCGTGCAATCAAGAAAATCAATTTTTCCGGCACAGCGAACAAAACGCCGAAGCCCAATGCACAGCGGGTCTCGGCGTTTTGCTGTTATAAAGAAGAAGTATTTTTCCCTGAAAAGCTTATTACGTACAAGCGGCTTTCTACCGCTCTTTTTTCGCTCCTCCGTGACAGCTTCCGCCCATGGGGCAGCAGCCGCAGTCGTTTCCGCAGGAGCATTTGCCTTTTTTCTTGTTCCTTACCATGGAAATGATTATCAAGCCCACTATGACCGCTAAAATCATGCAGATTATTATAGTGGAAAGATTTTCGGAAAGCCAAGGCATTTTTATTACCCCCTTGCAATAACCGTATCTTATACTCTTTCCAAATACAAAGATAGACAAATGAATATGGAGTATTTGGAAAGAGTGTTTCGGGTGTAATTCCAAATAGAATTATGGACTCTGTAAAATTTTGTCCATAATTCTATTTGGAATTAGTATTATTTATTTTGCTTTATTTTACCTTTGCGGTAAATTTTTCGGCTTCCTTGACCGTAAGCTTTTCCGCCTCCTTATAAGGCTTCGCAAGCATAAATATGATAAAGGCTATGAAGAGCACGGCAAAGATAATGCCGACAACGTTTCCGCTTCCGCCGAACAGGCTTCCGAGCTGATATACGATAAGCGATATCACATAGGCGAAAATGCACTGATAACCTATAGCGAACCAGGTCCACTTTGCGCTGTTCATTTCGCGCTTGATCGCGCCGATAGCCGCAAAGCAGGGAGCGCAAAGCAGGTTGAAGATAAGGAATGAGTAACCTGCAAGAGGAGTAAGGGCGGCAAAATCCAGAACGCCGAATACTCCTACGACCTCCTCCTTTGCCACAAGTCCCATTATGGTGGCTACCGCTGCCGTTTCGTTGCCGAAGCCCAAGGGCGCGAATATCCAGCAAACCGCGCCGCCGATGATATCCAGCACGCTTACCGCGTCCGCCGCTTCCTCGGTGAGATAGCCGAATACGGTGCCGCTCTCGCCCGCATAGGTGCCGAAGCTGCTGCCCAACCAAATGATCACCGAGGACAGCAGGATAACGGTGCCCGCTCTCTTAATAAACGACCAGGCTCTCTCCCACATGGAGCGCATAACGTTGCCGAAGGTGGGGAGGTGATATGCGGGAAGCTCCATTACGAAAGGAGCGGGATCGCCCGCGAACATTTTTGTTTTCTTAAGCATAATGCCCGATACGACTATCGCCGCAACGCCTATAAAATACGCGCTGGGGGCTACCCACCAGGCTCCGCCGAACAGCGCGGAGGCTATAAGGGCAATAATGGGAAGCTTCGCTCCGCAGGGGATAAAGGTGGTGGTCATAATGGTCATTCTGCGGTCGCGTTCGTTTTCTATCGTTCTGCTCGCCATAACTCCGGGAACGCCGCAGCCCGTACCTATCAGCATAGGGATAAAGGATTTTCCCGAAAGACCGAATTTTCTGAATATCCTGTCCATAACAAAGGCAATACGCGCCATATAGCCGCAGCCCTCGAGGAACGCCAGCATAATAAAGAGCACCATCATCTGAGGAACAAATCCCAGCACCGCGCCTACGCCGCCGATGATACCGTCGAGTATCAAGCTTTTCAGCCAATCGGCACAGTTGACCGCGTCAAGACCCTGTTCTGCGAAAACGGGAATACCGGGGATCCATATGCCGTAGTCGGCAGGGTCTATCTCCTCGCCCATAGCCTCCATAGGCTCGTCAACAAGCTCCGAGATGTCGTAGCCCGCTTCGGCGAGCGAATCGCCGTAGAATCCGTAGGCTTCGTCAAAATCGCCGAAGCCGCCGCCGTCGATAGCGTCCATAAGCTCGCCCGCGCCGACAACGCCGTTATCCGCCGCGGCTTGCACCACCGTCTTTACCTCGTCGGTAAAGATATTTTCGGCGGCAAATTCGTCCTGCGCTTCCTCGTAGTCGCCCGTGCCTATGCCGAACAGGTGCCAGCCGTCGCCGAATACGCCGTCGTTAGCCCAATCGGTAAAGATAGTGCCTACGGTGGTTACCGAAACGTAGTACACCAAGAACATAATTATCGCAAAGATCGGCAGCGCCGCAAAACGGTTGGTCACCACGCGGTCGATCTTGTCGGAAAGAGTAAGCTGTCCCGCGTTCTTTTTCTTGTAGCAGCCTTTCATTATCGACGCTATGTATATGTACCGCTCGTTGGTGATTATGCTTTCCGCGTCGTCGTCCATTTCGCTTTCCGCCGCCTGTATATCCTCTTCGATATGCTTTTTGACGCTTTCGGGGATATTAAGCTGCTCCATAGCCTTTTCGTCGCGCTCGAATATTTTTATGGCGTACCAGCGCTGCTGCTCCTGAGGCATATCGTGCACCGCCGCCTCTTCAATATGAGCCAAGGCATGCTCTACCGCGCCCGAGAAAGTGTGCATGGGAACGGTCTTGCCCTTTTTGGCAGCCTCCACCGCGCACTGAGCGGCTTCGTTTATGCCCGTGCCTTTCAGCGCCGAAATGGTCACCACCTTGCAGCCCAGCTCTCTTGCCAGCTCCTCGGTGTTTATCTTGTCGCCGTTTTTCTCCACAACGTCCATCATATTGACGGCGATCACCACGGGAATGCCAAGCTCGGTGAGCTGCGTGGTCAGATAAAGGTTTCTTTCAAGGTTGGTTCCGTCTACTATATTTAATATAGCGTCGGGACGCTCTCCTATAAGGTAGTTTCTTGCGACTACCTCCTCCAGCGTGTAGGGCGAGAGAGAGTAGATACCGGGCAGGTCGGTTACGGTAACGTCCTCCTGCTTTTTCAGCTTGCCCTCTTTTTTCTCTACGGTAACGCCGGGCCAGTTTCCCACAAACTGGTTGGAGCCCGTCAAAGCGTTGAACAACGTCGTTTTACCGCAGTTAGGATTGCCCGCTAAGGCGATTCTTATCGGCATAATACATTCTTCTCCTTTCGGTGGTTGGTATAGACTAACCTTTCTTTTTAAAAAATAGGGATTTTTTCCCTTTAAAATAAGCTTTGTTTAATTTGACCGTCAAGCCTTTAACTGCCTCGGGCAGGGCGGCGAAGCCGCGCCCTCTTTGTCTCCGAAAAAGCAGGAGACGCCGAATTATTTTGCGGCTTTGCCGCCGTATCTGCTTAAGGCAGCTTTAGAGGTATAATAAAAGTACTCGTACTCGATAAATAGATACTTGGGGAAACACAAGCCCTCGATCACTCAACCTCTACCATTTCCGCGTCCGCCTTTCTTATGGAAAGCTCATAGCCTCTTACGGTGATCTCAATGGGATCGCCTAAGGGAGCCACCTTGCGAACGGTTATCTCGACGCCCTTGGTGATCCCCATATCCATAATGCGGCGCTTGACCGCGCCCTCTCCGTGAAGCTTAACGACCTTGGCGGTATCGCCGATTTTTGTCTGTCTTAACGTGTTCATTTGTATTTTATCCTTTCTCCTGTTTTTATTAAATATTTAAACCATGATCTTTTGAGCCATTTCCTTGCTTATGGCGACCCTCGATTCCTTGACGTTCACGATAACGCTGCCGCCCAGCGTATTGACAATAGTGACGCTTCCGCCCACAACAAATCCGAGATTTTCCAAATGCAGCTTAACCTCGGGCTTACCGCCGATTTTTTTTATGGTATTTTCCTCGCCGATATTGGCTAAAGTTAACGGCATCATTTTCATTCCTTCTTTTTATCATATAGTTAGCCGCTGCTAACTATGCTTATTATAATTCAAAACCCGAGCTTTGTCAACGGATTTTCTTTTTATTTTTTTAAAATTTTCAAAATTTGTGCGTTTTGCTGTAAGTTAGTTGATGTTAACTGAATGGCTTGTGCAAATTTAACTAACGCTGCGGTTATGGCAAAAAGGAGCTGTAAAAAAACTATCTCAAAATTTCAAAAAATTGATAATTGATAATTATTATAACAAAAAATGGGCTGTAAAAAAACGACCTGTCGAAAACGGGTCGTTTTTTGTTGTAATTTAAGTTTACACAAAATTAAAATCAGAAAATCGATAAATCGTTATGACAAAAGGAAAAGCGCACATCTTAAAATGAAAATAAGCATTGAATAAAAAGCAGAATGAGCCCTATTCAAAGCTTAATAAATCATTATAAAACGTTGGCAGTTGTAATTCCACGCGCCTGCATTTTTAAAAAGCGGAACACCAAGTTATATTTTAAAACAACTTCCAAAGCGGGGAAAAGGGGGTGGGAGGGGGATAAGGAAGGGATT
>JAMPHV010000011.1 GCA_023663265.1 Bacteroides sp. | reverse complement strand
TTCATAATTCTATTTGGAATTACACCCGAAACACTCTTTCCAAATACTCCATATTCATTTGTCTATCTTTGTATTTGGAAAGAGTATAAGATGTGCCTTTTACTTTTGTCATAACGATTTCTCCATTTTTTGCTTTGAATTTTGGGGAAGCTTAAATTACAACAAAAAACGACCCGTTTTCGACAGGTCGTTTTTTTACAGTCACTTATTGTTTTCTTTCAAATCATATAGCCAGCACGTCGTCCTCATCGCTTACCACAAGACTGTCCGAAGCCTCGTCGTAGCGTATCGACGAATAAGCGTCTTCTTCGAGCAATATACGGTCGTTATCCTCGCTGTCAAAGTAACAGCGATATGTCAAGATCATATCCGACTCTTCGTCGGTAACGGTCAATACGCCGTCGCTTGAAAACGAATAGGTGATCCACTTTAAGTATCCGCCGAGCTCCTCGTCGTCCACGCCGTATTCTTCCCCCAATGCCACTATTTTTTTAGGGACCCAGTCTCCCTCAACAAAGCTGAAGTCGTCGCGCATATTTTCATTTTCGTCTTCGTTCTCCGCCGCCTCGGGAAAATAGGGATAGTCGTTTGCACCGTGATCGGGCTCGGCATAGCTCGGGATAAACCAGCCAAAAATGTCCTCTATAAGCTGCTCCGCCGCTTCGGAGGTATCGAAATCGCCGTTCATCACCGCAAGCTTATCGGGCTCGGGCTGAGGCACAGCCTTAAATTCAAGCTCGGAGGGTTCAAGGGTAAGATCAACGGTGCAGATGTTGGGAACGGTGATACCTACGGTCTTCTTCTCCCCCTCTTTCCCCAAAACCGCCTTAACGTTAAAGCTGTTTTGATCGTTTAAGCTGAGAATATCCGCTTCCTCGCTGTAATCAAGCGTAATGTCCAATTCTCCTCCGAAGTCTTCCTCCGTGAGCGCAAGATCGGAATAAGAACCTAAGACGCTCGAGGTTATTTTATTATAGCTGTCGCTGTCGATAATGTTTACGTTGAACCTGCCGCTGTGAAGCGCGCCCTCGGCTTCGTCGATGTAAGACAGCGTAAGCTCGTACAAAACCTCGTCGCTTTCCTCTTTATAACTTAAGTAACCGTTTTCGCCGTTTTCAGAGGGAATAATGAACATCTCCGCAGTTGTATCTGAGCCAAGCTCGTAACGGGAAATAACTATCTCTCTGCCCACAACCGTGTCGTTCTTCATATAAACGGTCATGCGAAAGCCGCAGCTTTCGTCGTACTCTCCGTCAATGCTTTCTTGCAGCTCGTCAACGAACTCTTGAATATCCTCGCGCATTTCCTCTTGAGAATCATATTCGCCGAGCCTGTAAAGCATATCCGCAGTCCTCGGGTCCTCCGTCATATTTTCGAGGAACGTCTTGTATATTACCGCGAGCTGACTTATTTTAAGCTCAATGACTGCCTTGTCGGCGGTATATGCCGTTCCGTTAACGGTAAACTCGCAGTTTCTCTCCGCCTCGGGGTCGCCCGCCATATCAAAATACACCTCGGAGGTCTTTTCGATAACAGCCTGCAAGCCCTCGGCATAAGCCGTATAATCGGCGGCGTTCCCCTCGTTTGCCGCGTATTCCGTAACGGCGTAGATATCGGAGATATCGGGCAGGAAAATGTAATTTTTTCCGCCCGCGCGGTCAAGCCACATTTCGGCGGTCAGCTCTTCCTCGCCGAGCATAAGCTTCATAAGGCTGTACGCCGCAGCTTCTTCGCTTACGACGTCCGCTTCGAGCTTTATCCGAGACAGATCGAGCCCTATCATATCGCCTAAGGGCATCGAAAAATCAACGGTGAGCCTTTCCGAGCCCGAGCCTTGAAAGACGTTATCCGCTTGTTCAGCCGCCGCAAAAGCATTGGCGAAAAAGTTCTTTTCCGCCCGGCGGTAGGAAACGGGCTTATTGAGCATAAGCAGTATAAAGGCGACAACGGCGGCTATTATCACCGCTGCCGACGGAATTATTACCGCCAGCGGATTCACTCCGCGTTTTTTTGTAACGTAAACGGGGGATATATATTCGGAGCTTTCGTAAAAGCTCACCTGCCCCGCCGTGTTTTCCTCCGTGCCGCTCTGTGAATTTTCGGGATACTGCTCCCTGTTTTGGTCAAATTCGTTCATTTTCCTTTTCCTTTACTGTTTACAAGGTTTGTTTAAAAGCTTACGGTATTATAATAATATCATATTTGCGAAAATATTGCAAGGCTTTTTCTAAATCCCAAGCGCGTCAAAAACTATCCGCTGCACGTTCATCATCATCAGCACCAGTCCCGCCGCAAAAATATACGAGGCGGGGGTCGTAAAAATGATTTTTGCCTTTTCGCCCTTGGAGAGCTGAAAAACGTAATCCGATCTGTGCATGCCCGACGCCAAAATTATAATAATGGCGGGTATGCCTATCCAAAACGCTAAGTTGAGAAACCCGCCTATACAGTTTTCGATAGTCGTGGTCACGCTGTTTTCCCCCAATATGGCGACGGAATAGCTTCCGACGGTGACCAAAAGATTATTGAGAGTGTGAAGCAGCATGGTCGGCTTTGCCGAGCTTGAATTTACCGCTAAGATACCGAACAGCAGACCTACCACAAAGGCATAGGGAAGCTGATCGAAGTTACCGTGAACAAAGCCGAAGAGCAGGGCTGTCACCGCTATGGCGAAGCCGTCGCCGTGCTTTCTGAGCGGGTGCAAAAGCAATCTCCTGTAGATCAGCTCCTCGCATACGGGCGCTGCCACGGAGGTGGTGAGAATAAGCACTATATATGTGCCCAAGCTCCCGTTCTGCGGCAGAGTGCTCGCCATTGCGTCGGGTATCTCGCCCGTACCGAACAGCGTATCCAACACTCCCGCAATGGCGTTGGTGATTATTGTGGCGAGAGAGCCCGCAAAGCACAATGAAAAAAATATAAGAACAACAGTCAAGGCGGGCATATAAGTAGAATGCTTTTTGTAGTGAAAGGGCGCCTTCAGATCGCTTCTGAAAAGCAGATATGCCGACAGCCCCGGAACAAGGTAAACGCTTATATCGTTTACTATCCACTGCACCGCATAGTACACGGTGTCGCTCGTACCCTCGGGCAGCAAGCTCAAAAGCAGCACGGCAGGATAAAAAAAGATATAATAAATAAAATTATTGTTTATCACCGTTATCAGTGCGAAAGCCGCAAGCTTCACCAGCGAACGCTTAAGCTCCCCCGTGGGGTCCTGCTGAAAGGGCGGCTGCGGCTTGTCAACGGGAATATAGCTCATATACATAAGGCTGTTTTACCTTTCTGTGGGAGTTGGACTGAGCGCAGGGCTCAGCCGACGGCGCTTGCGATAAGCTCTGCTATATAGTTTTCTCCCATAACGTCTGTCATCAAGAGTATGAAAAGCAGCACGGGGAGAGTAAAAATAAGAATCGCCATTTTTCTTCCGTTGCTCACCTCGCCCCACCTTTTCGGCAGCTTATACCTTTTGATCTTTCCGAGCTTTTTTATCATTGCGATAAAGCCGATGATTGCGGTAAGCAGCACAATTATCATAAATACGGCGTAAAAGGTCAGCACGAGCTGCGCTCCGTCCGACAGCTCCGCGTTCTGATCCATGCTTTTTCTGCGCACCGCGTCGGTGGAAGCAAATATCATTATGATCCCGCTTATGGAATTGAACATTGCATGAAGGACGGTGTTGCAGAACATGGAATCCGTTGCGTATGAAATATACCCCAAAAGTATTCCCAGGGCAAAGGCATAGAAAAACTGCTGAAAATTCCCATGGAAGACCCCGAAGCAAAAGGCGGAAACAAATACTGCTATACCGCTGCCGTAGGGCTTGAGCAGATTCATCACCGCGCCTCGGAAAACAAATTCCTCAAACAGCGGAGCGATCACCACCAGCATAACAAACAGTGTAAGCGACGAAAGGATAGAGGGAGGCGCTATTCCCAAGCTGTTGATCGAGTCGTTGATATCTCCCCCGCCCGTTACCAGCAAAATAACGCCCATGGTGATAAGATTTACAGTCATTCCCGCTCCGTAAATAGCGGGAAAATTTGCGAACGCCTTTTTGCTGTTTTTCGGGACATGGAAGCCCCCCGCCATATTTTTAAGGCTGTATTTAAGCATAACGGCTCCCAAAAAGGACGGGATTATCTGTAAAAACAGCGCGGAATAAAGCAGCGTCAGCGCATAGATCGCGTCGATATTCTGAGTAAAAGAGTGGATCAGTCTTGAGGCTATGGGCGAAAAGCCCTGCGCGATTATCCTCAAAAGCAAAAGCACGGTAAGATAAAAGCCGAGCTTAAAGCAGTCCCCCTTGTATCTCCGCATCATATCGGAGGACTGCGCCGCCCCCTCGGATACGTATGCCGCCAAGCCATTATTTTCTCCGCCGTTTTCGCAGGCGTTCCCGACGGCGCCCTCAGATATGTTTTCCGAAACGGGCTCGCTATTCTCCGACTGTAAAACGGCTTCTTCTTTTTCGTTTTGGTTGAAGTCCATTTTTGATTCCCTTTATTTTACATTCAGTATAATTCTATGTACAATTCAATTTCAGTATAATATTGAGATGGGCTTATCGGTATAAATACGGTCGATAGCTTGTGCAAAAAGGCTGTGAGTACCTAACACCTTTATTTTTTCTATCCGCTTCTCCTCGGGCAGCAGGATAGTATCCAAAAGAACAAGCTCCTTGATCGGAGAGGCTTCGATCCTTTCAATGGCGGGACCCGACAGCACTCCGTGCGTAGCGCAGGCGTATACCTCCTCGGCGCCGCCGTCTTCTATCACCGCCTTTGCGGCGTTGCAGAGCGTGCCCGCCGTGTCTACCATATCATCTACTATAAGCACCGATTTTCCGCTAACGTCTCCGATTATGTTCATAACCTCGCAAACGTTGGCTTTCTGCCGCCGCTTGTCGATTATCGCAAAGCCTACCCCTATTCTTGAGGCGAAATTTCTTACTCTTGCCACGGAGCCCACGTCGGGGCTTAAGCACACCAGGTTATCCTCCTTGCCCGAAAACAGCTTTTTAAAATAAGGTGCCAAGGCGGAAACGCCCTGCAAATGATCCAGCGGTATATCGAAAAAGCCTTGTATCTGCGGGCTGTGCAGGTCCATGGTCAGCACCCTGTCCGCTCCCGCCGTTGTTATGAGGTTTGCGGTAAGCTTAGCGGAAATGGGGTCGCGGCTCTTTGCCTTTCTGTCCTGCCTGGCATAGCCGTAATAGGGGATAACGGCGGTTATGCTTGCCGCGCTGGCTCGCTTCAGAGCGTCTATCATTATCAAAAGCTCCATAAGGTTATCGTTGACGGGGTAAGACGTGGACTGTATGATAAAAACGTCCGAGCCTCTTACGCTTTCGCTGATGGAGCAGCTTATTTCCCCGTCGCTGAAAACTCCTATCTCGGCGTTGCCCAGCGGCAGCCCCAGGTCCTTGGCAATGTCGAGAGCCAAGGGCTTGTTTGAGGAGCAGGAGAAAATTTTTATGTCCTTACCGTGAAAATTCATTTAAACGTCCTTTCCCTTGAGAGGTCCTGTTTATTTTCTTTTTCTGAGCTTATTTTTTTCCCAGTTCTGCACTACCTTGGGCTCGGCTCTTTCTACCACCAGCGCGTTTGGCGGTACGTTTCTCGTTATCGTGGAGCCCGCGCCGGTCGCGGCGTTTTCGCCTACCTCCACGGGAGCTATGAGATTGGTGTTGCAGCCGATAAAGGCATTGTCCCCGATCTTGGTGCGGAATTTCTTTATGCCGTCATAGTTGGCGGTAATGCAGCCGCAGCCAAAGTTAACTCCCTCTCCCACGTCGCTGTCGCCGATATATGCAAGGTGAGCCGCCGAGGTTCTGTCGCCGATATTGGAGTTTTTGACCTCAACAAAGTCGCCGATCTTAACTCCTTTTCCGATGTGCGAATTGGGGCGAAGCTGGGAGAATGGACCTATTACAGCGCCGTTTTCCACTACGCTCTTGTACGCTTGAACATTGTTCAAGGCAACCCCGTCGCCGATCTCACTGTCCTCGATAAGGCTGTTGGGACCTATTTCACAGCCGCAGCCGATCTTGCACCTTCCTCTTATAACGGTATTGGGAAGAATAACGGTATCCTGCCCTATCTCCACGTCCGTTCCGATGATTATGCCGTCCGTGCAGGGAAATTCCACGCCCTTTTGAAGCAGGTCGCCTATAACAGCCATTCTTGCAAAATAGTTAAGGCTGTACAAGTCGTTTCGGGTGTTGGCGCCCAGCACCACCGCCTTGTGAGCGGCTGTGCAAACCGCGGCGCGGTGACCCGCCTCCTTTATAAGAGCCACGGCGTCTGTAAGATAGTATTCCTTGGAGGCGTTGCTGTCGGAAAGCTTGGGCAGCGCCTCCAGCAAAGCCCTGCTGTTGAACCAATACGCCCCCGAATTTATTTCTCTTATATGCTGCTCGGCAACGGAGGCGTCCTTCTGCTCCACTATCTTGAGCAGATCGCCCTTTTCGTCCCTCACTATCCTGCCGTAGCCGAAGGGGTTATCGGGAGAAGCAGCGATCACGGTAACGCCGCAGCCGCCGTCAACGTGCGTTTTCAGCGCGCGGCGCATTGTCTCGTCGTCCATAAAGGGAGCGTCTCCGCAGAGCACAAGAACGTTTTCGCAGTTTTTAAGCGTTTCCTCCGCCTGCATGACAGCGTGCCCTGTGCCCAAGCGCACGGTCTGTCTCGCAATGCTGTATTCTCTTCCTCTTTTTTGGAGGTATTCCTTGATCTTATCCTCCCCGTTGCCTACCACTACGCAGATCTCTTCGGGAGAAAGCTTTTCGGCGCTGTCCAGCACCCAGCCTATCATCGGCTTAAAAAGGACCTCCATAAGGACCTTGGGCTTAACCGACTGCATTCTTTTTCCGTCTCCCGCCGCAAGGACGATACAAGCTGTTTTGTTCATAACTGCCGACCTTTCTTTGAGCCTGTTATTATACCGCGCGTTTCTTTTCGTCAAAATTCGCTTACGGGCATAATTGCAGACCGATAAAATTAAATCTGTTATTATTTTCTCATATTTTTTACTTTTTTGCAATAGCTTTTGCGAAAAAATATAAAAAAAACTAAAGTTTTTCCAAAAGCTGCCGATATAATATATAAGCAATATTATGCAAACATATTCCAATCAGGAAAGGAACGGTCAACATGAACACCATAGGAAAAGGCTTTTCAACAAGCCGTTACAGCGGTTACGCCAACAAAGCCGCCTATATGCAGAGAAGAGAAACGGAGCGCGCAGCCTCCGCAAGGTCGAACAAAACCTCGGTTGCGGACAAAACCGAGTCAGCCTCGTCAACCTCCGCTTCATCCGTAAAGCTCTCCAAAAAAGCGCAATCCGTGCTTGACACGCTGCAAAGCAAGTACGGCAATATGGATTTCTTCGTTCAGGATTTCAGCGGCGCCAACGAAGCAAAGAGCATTATGTCGGGCAGCACAAGGGAATTTTCGGTTTTGTTGACTCCCGACGAGCTGGAGAAAATGGCGAACGACGAAAGCTATATGAAGGAAAAAATGGATTGCATCGACGGAGCGGTACGTATGTCCGAGCAGATCGACAGAGAGATTCCCTTAGTGAGCAGCAACGACAACGACCTTATCAGAGACGATATCTCCAAGATAGGCATCGCCTTTGACAACAACGGGAAAATGACTCTCTTCGCCGATCTGGAAAAAAGCACTCAGTACAGAAACGAGAAGCTTGATGAATCCATGAAGAAGAAAGCCGCCGAGAAAAAAGAGGACGCCAAGAACGAAGCCAAAACCAAGACGACAACCGTAACAGCCGACAGTGCCAAGAAGCTGTTGAGCAAGCTTATGAGCTTCGACTGGTCCGAGGTCGAGGACGAAAAGGAGAACGCTTACAGCTCTCCCTCGCTGTTTGACTTTTTAGCATAAATTTTTCGGAAAACAAAAAAGGACTGTCAAAAACGACCTGTTTGAAAACGGGTCGTTTTGTGTTATAAATTGACAATTGATAATTGATAATTTAGGTAAAATAGGCAAAACCGACCCGTCAAAACCTCTTTGGTTTTGACGGGTCGGTTCATTTAGTCCTTAGTCCTCAGCCGTGTCCTTCTTGTTCTTCTGTATGCCCTCTATTCCTTGATAGTAAAGCGTTACAATAAAGATCAAGGGGATCGCCAAATATTTTTGAAGCCTGCCTTTTTTGCCGAAAGCCACAAGCCTTGCTATTTTTCTTCTTCTCTCCTGCTCAACCACCACGTCGGAGGCGTGATTAAAGTAGATCATGCCGACCGCCGTAAGTCCGGACGCCATCGTTACCAAAACAAAAGCGGAAATTCCCGTGTCGCCCGTATTCATCGGCGGGTCGTAATCCTCGCTGACGTGTACCGAGTCGGTATAAGCGATAGCGTAAGGGGAGAAGCGGTCTGTGGATATGGTGATGGTATTGGAATTGTTGTCCATATCCCTAAGAACAGCCGCCGCGCCGTCGTGCGCTCTTATCATTCGGAAGCGTCTGCCGCCGTTCCTTAAGCTGCTCGGGATATCAACGGTAATGGTGATCGGCGAGCTTGTGTGAGTTATTCTCTCGCGAACGCCGTCTATTACCTTGTAAAGGCTGATATCCAAATACTCGCCCAGCTTATACTCGCCCAATGCCGCGCTGATTATAGCGCGATCCTTAAGGCTTACCGTGCCGTCTCCCTCAGTGACCGACAGAATGATCTGAACATTGGAGGTGCCGTTGACCAATCTGTCAAGCTCCTCCTGTGTAAGCACGGAGGAAAGAATCTGATCGGTATTATTTGCCACGGAGGCGTTCAGCGCGTTGTTAGCCTGTTCCATACTCAAATTATAGGTTCCGCCGAAATTCGATTCGTTCGGGAGCCTGTTTCCGCTCGGCGGATTGGTAACGGGAGGCGCGGTCTGCGTGTTCTCCCAAGGCTGAGTATAAGGAGACGCTGTCGAAGCGCCGCCGCTGCCAGTAGAGGGAGTATCCGCGGTGCCTCCGCTTGTTGTCGGAGGCGTTGTGGTGCTCCCGCCGCCCGGCGTCGGTGAAGGAGATACATAGCCTCCGCCGCCCCCGCTTCCGCTGCCTGTCACAACAGGCGGCTTGGAGCCTGTTCCCGTATCGTCGCCCGATCCGGGAGAAGTAGGACCGCCCGAGCTAAGCTTTTCAAGCACCTCTCTCTTTTCTCTTCCGCAAACGTCGCAGCGGTAAAGCACCCAGCCCTCCTCAGTGCGGGTAGGGTCCTTCCTGTCAACCTCTGTCCAGTCATGGTCGCCGTAGCCGCTGCCGTCAAGGTCGCCGTCCCTTACGGGGCTGTAATCGCCTCTTTCACAGTCGTGCCAGTGACCGTTTTCATCGCTGCTCCAGCCGTCCTCCCAAACATGAATGTAGGTCACCTTTCCGCAGATAAGGCACTCGGAGCTGTGACATTCGTCGGTATCCGATCCCGAGTAAATATGCTCGTGACCCTCCTGTGAAACAAATTTTCTGAAATCGGCGTAAACCTGCCTTACGGGTATGCAGTTTATGGTCTTGGGGATAACTATCGTTTCAACGCCCTCGGGCAGATCGATCCTCGTTATATCCGCATACTGCCCGCCGTTTTCGTAATTACCCACGGTGTAGAACACCTTTTCGATATCGGGGCTGAGCTTGTCTCTGTCCGCCTGACTGATGTGGGAGGGGATATACATTCTGCGCACGGTACAGCCCGCAAACGCATTGTCGCCGATCGAAACAATGCTTTGAGGAAGCGTTATCTCGTCAAAGCTTCCGCAGTTAACGAAAGCGTTGCTGCCGATAGAGGTCACGCCCTCTCTGATAACGATGCTGTCGATCATCTCCGCGTACTGCGTCCAGGGAGCGTCAGCGTCGTCATAATCATACATTATGCCGCTGCCGTCTATGATAAGACGTCCGTTTTCCTCGTCGATGTACCAGCTTGTGTTGGGACCGCACTCGCCGCTTATCCTGTCGCAAAGGGTGCAGCGGTTGCCGTCCTCGGCGGTGTGATAATGAGTATGCTTATCGGAAACGTATTTTCTGTAAGCCTTTTCTACCTTTACAACCTTGTGACCCAATATCGCGTCGGGTATGTCCGTTTTCCTGCCCTCGGCGGGAGCTATCTCGGTTATAACGGCATTTTCGCCCTCGGTGTGATACTTGATGACCGCCGTATTTGAGGATACGTTCAAGGGAGCGGTCTTATCCGAAAGCGTGAGCTTTGTGAGCCCGGGACATTCAGCAAAGGCGTTTGCGCCCACCTCGGTGATATTTTCCGCAAGAGTAAGCTCGCCGCTGAGCCCGATACAATTTCTAAACGCGTTCTCGCCTATCCTTGTAACGGTGGAGGGGAAGGCTTCGCTTATATCGGTAAGATTGGGACAGTCTCTGAAAGCGTTTGCTCCGATAGAGGCGGTTCCCTCTCTGATAATAAGCTTGGTGATCTCTCCCGCTCTGTCTCCCCAAGGCGTTGGGTTGGCGCTGCCGAAATCGTACATTTCGCCCGTGTCGCTGTCCGTAGCTCCGAGTCCCTCGCGGCGCTCTATTACAAGCACTCCGTCGTTAAGCGACCACAAAAGACCGCTTCCGCAAAGTCCGCCGCTGTCGTTGCACAGCAGACACACGCCCTGATACCAGCAATGCTCGTGGTCGGGGTCTACCTCCATGCCGTTCTTGTCGATTGTGCTTCTTCCGCTGCCCAAGCTTGCCCTTATTATGTGCTCCTGATCGTTGTATCTTACAAGAGTTGTTTCGGGGAAATAATTACGGTTGATAACGGTTTTTTCGGACGCGTAGATAGTTTCCAGTCTTCCGCAGTCCGAGAAAGCTCCGTTGCCCGCCTCCGTAACGGTATGAGGAAGCTTTACCTTGATCAGACTGTCGCAGCCGCTGAACGCGTTCGCTCCGATAGTCTCCAATCCGTTATTGAGATTGAGGGAGGTCAGCGAGGTACACTCGGAAAACGCTCCGCTGCCTATTGTTTTCAAGGATTTCGGAAGAGTAAGATAAGTAAGATCGGTGCAGCCCTTAAAGGCGCCGCCCTCTATTTCCCCGATACCCTCTTGAAGCGTTATCTGCTTTATTCCCGCCGTGTAGCCGTCCACAACGTTTCCGCCCACAGCCACAACGGGCTTTCCGTCAACGGCGGCGGGGAACTTAAGCTCGGACCTGTTTCCGCCAAGCTGTGCCTTTACTATCTTGACGCCGTTTTCAACGGGCACATATCTGAATATATTGTAGTTTCCGAGATTTATCTTGGCGTTGTTGCCCGCCGCGATATAATCCAGCGTTCCGCTGAAAGCGTCGTCCGCTATCAGAACGTCGTTGTCGCCCAATTCTATGCAGGAAAGGGAACCGCAGCCGACAAAGGCGCCCGAAGCGATATATCCGACGGAATCGGGCAGGTCCGCGTTTTTAAGCGCCGAACAGCCGTTAAAGGTGTTCTCCTTGATCTCGGTCACGCCCTCGGGTATGCTTATCTCGGTGAGAGAGGTGCAGCCCAGGAACGCGTTTTCGCCTATTTCCGAAACGGAATCGGGAATGGAAGCGGTCTTAACGTTTTCACAGTGCAGGAATGCGTTTGCGGAAACGCTTGTGATACCGTCCTCTATCACTATTGCTCTAATGGTGTCTCTGAGCTCGGGTGCAAGCCAGGGAGCGGTCTCGTCGCCCAAATAATCCCTCAGCTCTCCGCTTCCCTCGATATAGAGCGTCCCCGTATTCCTGTCTATTCTCCAGAACGCGTTGTTTCCGTCTACGGTCTCATCGCCGCCGCAGCTTCCGCCCGCAAAATTGCAAAGCGCGCACAGGCTGTTGGGACCGTTTACCCAGCAATGCTCGTGATTCGGGTGAACGTTCATCACATTTGGCACGGTGATAGTCGTCATGCCGTCGCCTAACTTGGCTTTCATGACGGACTTGACGCCGTCGCTCATAACGCGGTATACCAAATATCCGCAGTTGTCGCCCGAATAATCGTAGTTTTCGGCAAGTCCCTCCGATATTGCTATAACGGCGGTATTCGCCACGCTTCCGAAAGCGTTTTCGCCCATTTCGCGAACAGTGCTCGGAACAATGATGACCGATCTGTCAAAACTGCAGCCCTCAAAGGCTTGGCTGCCTATTGTTTCAAGTCCCTCGTAAAGAGGTATGGTCCTTAGGCTCACGCAATTGTAAAACGCTCTGTTTCCTATAGATACTACCGAATCGGGAAGCGCAGCCTCCACAAGAGCAACGCAGTTTTCAAACGCAGAATCGCCGATCGTCGTAACTCTGCCCTCGAATACTATTCTCTGAAGCTGAACGTTATCCTTATACGCTTCCTTTCCTATCGCTGTGACGGTGTCGGGAAGAACGACGGAAACAAGTCCGTCCTCTCCGTCGTCGCTGAGCGCTCTCGCATAGCTTGAGTATTCGGGTGAGAAAGCGTTGTCGCCTATCGCTACAACGGGATAACCCGCGATCTCTCTCGGTACCACCAGGTGGTGGATATTTTTTCCGGGTCTTGCATAGGTGATCTCAACGCCGCTGCCCTTTAATCTGTACTTGAAGTAGGTGGCATTGACAAATTCGTCGCCGTCAAAGGTATAATTGCACCTGTCGGGCGCTACTATATAAGTAAGGTTTACGCAGTCCTTGAACGCTTCCTCCGAAACGCGGGTGGTATTCAAGGGCAGCTCTATTGTGGTAAGCGCCGTGCAGCCGCTGAATACGCCAGTTTCAACGTATCTTAAATCCTCGGGGAGCTTCACTGTGCCCAGTGAGATACAGCCCTTGAAGGTGTCGCTGTTTAAGCGGCTTATGCTGTTGGGCAGCTCCGCCGACCTTAAGGTAAGGTCGCCCTCAAAGGCGCCGACCCCTATGCTTATAACGCTGTTGGGAATGCTTATCTCGGTGAGTGCGATACAGTCGCTGAAAGCGTGGTCGCCTATTTCCTCAAGGGTAGAGGGAAGCTGTGCGCTGATAAGGCGGCAGCTCTTGAAGGCATTGTCGTCGATAACGGTAATGCCCTCGCCTATCTCCAAGCGCATTATCCTGCTTCTGAAATTATCCCATGTGCCGTAGTACTTGGCGTTGTCGTGGTCGATCTCGCCTGTGCCCCATACGGTGAGGGTGCCTGCGGAATCCAGCTTCCACTGTGCGTCCTCGCCGCACCAGCCGCCCATGTCGCCGCAAAGGATACACTGGTTATGGATATTGAAGCATTCAACGTGAGGAGGATCAAGCCTCAGGGTGAAGCCCTCGGGCATTTCAAGGACCTCCTCCAGGCTGCTTCTCGGGTCGGTGGTGGTGCCGTCCGTTACCTTAAATACTTCCTTATTATTGTTGTAAACCGCAATGCGGAGCTTATTCTGCCTTGCCTCACGCTCCGTAACTATCGCCTCCGCGTCGTCGGTCTCGTCGTCGATATCTCCGTCGGCGGTGGGAGCGAACAGAGCCGCAAGCTCGGTGCAGCCGTCAAAGGCGGTAAAGTTGATAGTGCTGTCGATCCTCATACCGAAAGGAAGAACGACGTACTTAAGCCGCACGCAGTCCTCGAAGACCTTCTCCTCTATCTCCTTTACGCTGTCGGGCACGATGACATGGTCCAACTTGGCGCAGCCGTTGAACAGCGATTCTCTCAAAACCGTGACAGAATCGGAAAGAGTTACGCTTTCCAAATTGGTGCACATTTGGAAGGCTTCCTTGCCCAAATACTCTACGCTGTCGGGTATTACGACCTCCGTCAGCGTGGTGCAGCCCTCGAACGCCTGCCTTCCTATATGGGTAACTCCACTCGATACCTCGTTAACGTCGGGGATATTTATTTCCTTGAGCCAAGTGCAGCCCTTAAAGGCGTAATCGTCAATGGTGGTAAGGGTATCGGGAAGCTGAACGTTGGCGCTTTCTCCGTTATAGGTGCTGTTATAGGAGAATGCGTTTCTCGATATCTCTCTTACCGTGTTGTTCATGATCTCGGAGGGAATAACTATGGTCTCGTTTGTGAGAGTGGTCTTCGCCTCCGTGATTCTTGCGATACTGTTATCGGCGTTATACTTGATAACGGTCCTCGGAGACTGGTCGGCGGGGTCCTCGTTGTTGAAGTTTTCCACATTGAAGCTTTGAGGGATCACCGCGTACTTGATGTTTCTGCACTCCTTGAATATAGCCGTTCCGCCCGTAACTCCCACCGGCACCACTATCTCGGTAAGAGAAGTGCAGTAGGCAAATGCTTCATTGCCGAAGGTGGTCAAGGATATGGGAAGCTTGGCTGCGGAAAGCCTTGTGCAGCCCTTAAACGCCTCGGAGCCGATAAAGCTTACAAGATTGGGGATCGTTATGCTCTTAAGACCCGTGCAGTCCTTGAACGCCTTGCTCCCTACCGTTTCAAGGGACTGGGGCAGGGAGATGTTTTCAAGAGCGGTACAGTTTATAAAGGCTTCCTCGCCTATCTCGGTCAGCGCGCTTGACGTTCCTATGGAAACGGTGTCGAGCTTTTCGCTGCTTCCGAAAGCGTTCCTGCCTATCGTCCTTACCGTGTCGGGAACAATGACGGTGTTAAGGTCCGTGCAGTCCGCAAAGGCGTTGGCTCCTATGGATTCGAGACCGCTGTTTATTTCGACTCTCTGGACCCTGTCCTTAAGGGTGTACCACATTTCGTCGTAGTGGTTGTCGCCCTCGATCATATCCCACATTTCGCCCGTGCCTGTGATAACTATGGTGTATTCGTTGTCCTTGTATATCCATGTGGCGCTGTTGCCGCACATACCGCCCTGCCGTCCGCAAAGCACGCATCTGCGCTTGCTGTTGAAGCAGTCCTCGTGACCGCTCCATACGGGATAGCGGACAAGGTTGTCGTTGTCCCAGCGCTCCTCCTTGCCCAAAACCGCGCCCGTTATCACGGGAACGCCGTTGGGATCGGGATAGTATTCCGCAAACTCGTTGCTTTCGTCTCTTGACATTCTGTCGTAAACGATAACGGTGGTAAGGTTGGGAGCCAGGGTCTGTTCAAGAGCGTCGTTGAAGCAGTGCTTGGGTATTTCCAGCACCTCGAGACCCGAGCAGCCCGCAAAGGAGTTGGAAAGTATCTCCTGCACTCCGAAGGGTATAACAAGCTTGCCGAGACTTGTGCAGCCCGCAAATACCAGATCGCCGATAAGCGTTACCGATTCGGGTATCGTAAGCTCCTCCAGCTGGTTGCAGGACTCAAAGGCGCTGCTTCGGATAGCCTGCAGACCCTCGGGAAGCCTTACGTTTTTAAGATTGGGACAATCGAGAAAAGCCTCGTAGGGTATCTCGGTGATCCCGTCGGGAATGTTGACGCTTACCAATGCGGTATGAGAAAATGCCGCTCTTCCGATATACTGAACACCCGAGGGTATATTGAGCTGACTGAGGTTTGTGAAGCCCGAAAAAGCGTTGTCGTTGATAGCGGTGATGCTGTCGGGGAGCACAACGCCGATTATCTTGGAATGGCTGTCTCCGTTGGTGCTTTCCTGGCTGTTGCTTATATCGGTTATCTTCCACTCCAGTATCTGAGAGGGGATATTTACCGTAACGTTTTCGTGACCGTTGGGAACATATATTCCCTTGATAACGTTGCCGTCGTAAGCCAAAATAGCCGCTGTCTCGTTGGGAAGCTCCCATTGGGAGGGATCGGTGCTTACGGCAAGATTATTGTGCGCCGCAAGAGCGGTGATACCGCCGCAGCCCGCAAAGGAATCCGCGGCAACGCTTGCAACGTTGTTGGGCAGAACGATCATTCCGCTGAGCCCCGTATTTTCAAACGCCTTGCTCCCCAAGGTCCTGAGATTGGGCGGCAGCAGGATATCGGTAAGCTTTGTGCAGCCGCTGAAAGCGCTTGCGCCGATGCTTTCCATCTTTGAATAATTTCCTATGGTCACATAGGAAAGGTTTGCGCAGTCCTTAAAAGCATTGTCGCACAGAGAAGTGATCTCGTCCCCTATCTCCACTCTTCTTATCTGATTCTTGTAAAGATCGATCCACGGGGTAGAGGTAACGGCTCCCTCGCCGCTTATCTTAAGCTCTCCGTTCAGCGTGTCGAAAGCCCATTCCGCATAGGGTCTCTGCTCGGGAGTGCCGCAGAAGCCGCCGATAGTGCCGCAGAGAATACAGGTCCTGTCGCTGAGCTTGAAGCAGTGCTCGTGGGTATCGGACAGCTCGAACCCGCTTGGCATAAGCACTCTCGGACCGTTATAGGTCCCCTCGATGCTGGCGCCGACGATCTGCGTGCCGTCATAGAAAAGCACCACGGCGTTTGTGCCGCCCGTTGTAAAGAGTATATCCTTATAAGCGGAATACAGACTGTGCGGCATGGTCACCTTGAGAATGTCGGAGTAGCCCTCGAACACGTCGCTGCCTAACTTGGCGACGGTATGAGGTATGGTTATCTCCTTAAGCCCGATACAGTGCGCAAAGGCATGACCGCCTATCTCGGTAACGCTGTTCGGGATCGAAACGGAGGTAAGATTCTGCGCGCCGTCAAAGGCGTACGCGCCGATAGACCGAACTCCGTCCGCTATAACTATCTCGTAAATATTGGGAAGATGCGCCTCCCAAGGGGGGTTCTTGGTGTTGGTGAAGTCCTGCATCCTGCCGCTTCCCCAAATCGTAAGAACTCCGTTTTCAAACTTCCATTCCACCGCTCCGTCCAGGTCCTCGCTGGCGTCGCCCTGAATGTTTCCGCATATCAGGCAGATATTGGTGTTGGGGTCGATAAACTTGTGAGGGCAGGTGTTTTTGTTGACCAGCTCGCGGGAGCTTTCCTCAACGAAAACGACCTCCTTGCCGCAGATATATTCGGGAACGGTAACAAAGGTGTTGCCGATACCGGGAAGTATTTTTGTGATCTCGACCTTGTTGTCGGGGTCGGAGGCATAGGCGCGGTATTCTAACTTAAACGTCTCTCCGGGTATGGTCGCGCCCGAGTCGGCTACGGAAGCGCTCGCGCCGCTCGGATATGCGATCTGATTAAGCTGGGAGCAGCCCATGAACGCGTCCTTTCCGATAGTCGTGACGCTTTCGGGAAGCTGTATGCCGTAAATTTTGTTGCAGTTTTTAAAGGCGGATTCGCCTATTTCCGTAACGCCGTCGGGGAAGGTCACCTCTTCCAAAAGACGGCAGTCCTCAAAGGCGTGATCGCCTATTATTTTTGCCGCCTGGGGAATGGTCGCCTTGGTTATTTTCGTAAGCCCCTGGAAAGCGTAATCGCCTATTTCGGTGATCTTTCCGCTGATGCTGAGATTTAAAACGTCCTTTCCCGTTTCCTTAAGCAGCCTTACCCACGGGTTGCTCCCCTCGGTCTCGGAGGGAGGGCTTACCACCACGGGAGCGGTGAAATCCTTTATTGCGGGGCTTGTCACGCCCTCCTTGGCGAGAACGAAAAGAGTTGAGTTTTCGTCCGACCAGTACCAATACGCGTCCTTGGAATCGGCTTTCCCTATATTGCCGCCCGTTATGCCGCATATGGTGCAGGAGCCGTATTCGCTGTCAAAATTATGGTTGTGAGTGCCGGGTATAACGGGCTTGCCCTGCAAATCCGCGGGAGGGAAGGTATATGTTGTTCCCGTATAGCCCTTGTCGTCTACCTCTGTTATTCTTATAACGTCGCCGTCGTCAACGTATTTTGCTTTTACCGCGTTCTCGGGCAAGCCGTGCGCCGCCTCGAGAGATGAGGGATAAAGCACCATGGTTATGTTGCTGCCCTCGAAAAGCTTTTCGCCTACCGAGTTAACGCTTTCGGGTATCCACACGGTGGTGTTTGCCGTCTGAACGCCGTTGAAAACGTTGTTGCCCATGGTCATAACGCCCGAGGGGATAATTATTTCTTCGATATTTAAATCCTTAAAGGCGTAGTTTCCGAGATATGTAACGCCGCTTCTTATCTGAAGCTTTTTTATTTCGTCCTTTCTGCTGTACCAATCGGGCAGAGCGGTATCGGTGTAATCCGCCATTCTGCCGCCGTCGGCTCCGATCGGGCTTATTACAAGCGTGCCGTCCTCGGTTATGGACCAGCTCGCGGTCCCGCTTTCGCCGCCCGACTGACCGCATATCGTACAAACTCCGCCGACTATTACGTGACTGTGATCCTGCGACACCAAGCCGTGGTAAGCCGAATCAACGGCGGTAACCGGCTTTCCGTTTATCTCCGAGGGAATATTCACCTTGTCGGCGGCGCTCGTGCCGCCCGCTATGGAAACTATCTCAACGCCGTCCGCGGTATCCTTGTAGGTAACGTGATAGGTGGTTTCCATGGAAACCATATTGGAGCCCTCAATGGCCGCTCCCTCGGGAACAAACACGGCTTTCAGATTGCTGCACCCGTTAAAGGCAAAGTCGCCCACCGTCAGAACAGAGGCGGGAAGTATCATCTCGGTAATGCCCGTGCAGGCGTAAAACGCCGAGTTGCCTATCTCGGTAACTCCTGCGGGAAGCTTCGCTTCCGTCAGCGAGGCGCAGCCGTAAAAGGCAAAATCTCCTATTTTGGTAACTCCCTCGGGAATCTCGATGCTCGCCAAAGCCGCGTCGCCGTAAAACATACTGTCCCCGATCTCGGTAATGCCCGCGGGCAGGACAAGCTCGGCAAGAGAAGAGCAGTTTTCAAAAACGTTGGTTCCCATTTCGGTCACGCTGTCGGGAACTCTTACGCCGTCGAGGCTTTCGCAGCCGCTGAACGCGCCCGTGCCGATGCTGCCGAGGCTTCTCGGGAGGTCGACGGAGGGAAGATTTTTACAGTCCTTAAAGGCTTCGATACCTATAGACGCGGTCCCGCTCGGGATATCGACGTCCGCGAGAGAGGTGCAGCCCTCGAACGTTCCGTCTCCCACCTCGGTAATAAAGCTGCTGTCGATATCTGCCGAGGTCAGAGCGGTACAATCCTTGAACACGCCTATACCCATATCTCTTACACCGTCGCCCAGCCTTACGGAGGAAAGATTGTCGCAACCCTTGAAAACATAATTCCCAAGCTCCACGTCCTGATATATGTCAAGATCGGTAAAGCCGGAGCAGTCCTCAAAGGCGTGGTCGCCGATCTTTATCGTGTTGGCGGTGTACCCTAAAAACGGTATCTGAGTCAGCTGCGTGCAGCCGTAAAACGCGTAGGAGCCTATCTCCCAGATATTATTTGTTCCCGTGTACACATTTGTTATAAGCTCGCGGAAAGGAGCCCACGGAACCTCGTCGGGCGAAGAAAAACTATCGACCCAAAGACCGTTTCCGTAAATATCAAACTGTAGGGTTCCGCTTGCGGGGTCAAAGGACCATTTATAGGTTCCGCTTGCGGAATCGCCCGAATAATTTTCATCTTCCGCCGCCACTTGAACGCAAATAAAGTTAAGCGTAATGGCAAAAGCAACAAGTAACGAAATGAACTTTTTCATTGGGATAACCATTCCTTTCCCTTTTGAAGCGCAGGTCGGGAAGCGCGCTTCAATTGGTATTATAGCCGATATAGATAAACGTCCTGATTTGACGGACGATCAAAAAGGTGGATCAATACTCCGCGTTCCCCACGGTTCTGGGGAAAGGCAGCACGTCGCGTATATTGCCCACGGAGGTCATATACATTATCAGCCGCTCGAAGCCGAGACCGAAGCCCGCGTGCTTGGTGCCGCCGTATCTTCTGAGATCGAGGTACCAGCCGTAGTCCTCCTCTCTTAAGCCCAGCTCCCTCATACGGGCGAGCAGCACGTCAAGCCTTTCCTCGCGCTGACTTCCGCCGATTATCTCGCCCACTCCGGGCACCAGCAGATCGACCGCCGCGACGGTTTTTCCGTCGTCGTTGAGCCGCATATAAAACGCCTTTATCTCCTTGGGATAATCGGTCACGAAAAGGGGCTTTTTGTACACCTGCTCGGTCAAAAATCTTTCGTGCTCCGTTTGGAGGTCAACTCCCCACTTTACGGGGTACTTGAACTTATCCTTATGCTTCTCCAATATTTCTATCGCCTCGGTATAGGTCACCTTGGCGAAGTCGCTGTTTATAATGTCCTTTAGCCTCTGTATAAGCTCCTTGTCGTAAAAATCGTTAAAGAACCTCATTTCATCGGGACAAAGGGTCAACACCTCGTTAAGAACGTATTTTATCATATCTCTTGCGAGGTCCATATCGTCCTGCAGGTCCGCAAAGGCTATCTCGGGCTCGATCATCCAAAATTCCGCCGCGTGCCTAGTGGTGTTGGAGTTTTCCGCGCGGAAGGTGGGACCGAAGGTGTATATCTGTCCGAACGCCATCGCCATTGCCTCGCCCTCGAGCTGTCCCGATACGGTAAGGCTGGCGGGCTTTCCGAAAAAGTCCTTGCTGTAATCCACCGCCCCGCTCTCCGTTCTCGGAGGGTCGGCAGGGTCAAGAGTGGTAACTCTGAACATTTCGCCCGCGCCCTCGCAGTCGCTGGCGGTTATTATGGGCGTGTTCACGTAAACAAAGCCTCTTTGATTAAAAAAGCTGTGTATGGCGTAAGCCGCTGCGCTCCTTACTCTGAGCACGGCTCCTATGGTATTGGTCCTCGCCCTCAAATGAGAGATGGTGCGCAGATACTCAAGAGTGTGCCTTTTCTTCTGCAGGGGATAATCGGAGGGAGCCAATCCCTCTGTCTCCACCTTGTCGGCATGTATTTCAAAGGGCTGCTTAGCCTCGGGGGTCAAGAGCAGCGTCCCCTTGACGGTCACCGCGCTGCCCACGCCCAGCTTGCTCAGCTCCTTAAAGTTATCGACCCTTTCCTCCTCGAAAACCACCTGAACGCCCTTAAATCCGCTGCCGTCCGAAAGCTCCATAAAGCCGAACGCCTTGCTTCCTCTTACCGTCCTTACCCAGCCGCTCACCGTGAGCTCCGCGCCGTTTTCGGGGGTATTTCTGTATAGCTCCGATATTAAAATTCTCTGCATTTTCCTTTTTCCTTTCTCTTTATACGTTGCAGTAGTCAATTAAAATTACGGTAAACAATCATATTTAAGTTTATTATAGCACCTTTGACGCCAAAATGCAATATTTTTACGTATTTTTTTGACAAATTCCTGCCGTTGCTGTTGACTATCCCTCTAAAATGCTTTATAATTGATAAAGAAACGCTTCATAAGAAAGGATCACCGCCATGCTTCTCAATAAAAACTGGAAAATGAAATATAACGGCGAAACTCTTCCCTGCAAGGGCTTCCCCGTTTCAATGTATCAAACTCTCCTTTCAAACGGAAAGCTCGACGATCCCTATTACGGCGAAAACCAGTACGAAGCATTGGAGCTCAGCCGACGGGACTGCGAGTTCATCTGCGAGTTTGAGCCGGAGGGAGAGCTGTTTAAGGAGGACAAGGTGTTTTTGCGGCTCCACGGCGTGGACACCGTCGCGGAGGTCTACTTAAACAATGATATTCTGTTCACCGCCGACAATATGTTCGTTACCTACGAGCACGACGTGAAAAATCTGCTGAAAAAAGGCTTGAACGTCTTGAGGATAAAGATATTTTCTCCTCTTGTCCATGCCGAGGAGAAATTTAGGGAGCGTCCGCTTTACGGCGTAGAGGGAACGGTCCCCGGCTACCAGCATATCCGCAAAGCGCACTATATGTACGGCTGGGACTGGGGAATGCAGCTTCCCGATATGGGCGTTTGGCGCAAGGCGGAGCTGGTGGGAAAATCGGTCTGCGAGATAAGCGGAGCTTATTATAAGCAGGAATTTAAGGACGGCTTCAAAAAGCTTACCCTCACCGTTACCCCCGAGCTTAGGGCGTTTGTGATAAAGCCCGTTCAGCTTCTCACCGAGATCGAGCTGTCCGACGGCAGAAGCCTTGTTTCAAGAAAGCCCGTTCATCAATGCGGCAAGCTGACCTTCGAGATAGAGAATCCCCCCTTGTGGAACGTGAGGGGCTACGGAAAACAGCCGCTCCAACGGGTGCGCTTTACTCTCCTTGAGGAAGACAGGGTAATAGACAGGCTGGAGGAAAGGATCGGCTTCCGCGAGCTTACCGTGCGCAGCGACGAAAAGAGCGGGAAATTCTGCTTCGTCTGCAACGGAACGGAAATTTTTGCCATGGGCGCGGACCTTATCCCCGAGGATCAGATACTGCCCAATATCACCGAGAAACGCACCGAGACCATGCTCAGACAGTGCATAAAAGCCAACTTCAACTGCATAAGGATATGGGGCGGCGGCGTATACCCCGACGATCATTTTTTGGACTGCTGCGACGAATCGGGCTTGGTGCTGTGGCAGGACTTTATGTTTGCCTGCGCCGCGTACAGGCTCACCCCCCAGCTTGCCGCTTCGATAAAGGCGGAGCTGAGGGACAATATAAAACGTATCCGCAGCCACGCCTGCCTCGGTCTGTGGTGCGGAAACAACGAGATAGAAAGCATGTGGGAGGGCTGGGGCGTTCCCGAGGACGAGGAAGCCAAGAGAGATTACGTTGAGCTCTTTGAAAAAATAATCCCCGCCGCCTTAAAGGAATACGACCCCGATCGCTTCTACTGGCCCTCCTCCCCCTCCTCGGGCGGAGGACTGTACGGCGGAGAGTGCTTTAAGGGCAGCTCCGACAGCGGCAGGGGCGACCAGCATTTTTGGGCTGTATGGCACGGCTTCAAGCCGCTGGAGGAATTTCGGAAATTTGATTTTCCCTTCTGCTCGGAATTTGGCTTTGAATCCCTCCCCTCGATAAAAACAATAAACGCCTTTGCCCGAAAAAAGGACCTTGACCTGTGCTCTCCCGTTATGGAGGCGCACCAAAAATGCACAATGGGCAACGAAAAGCTGTTGTTTTACGTGGCTCAGATGTGCCGCACCCCGAAAAGCTTTGAAGAAATGATCTACGCTACCCAGCTCGTGCAGGCGGAATCCATACGGCTCAACGCAGAACATATGCGGAGAAAAAGAGGAAAGTGCATGGGCAGTCTTTTTTGGCAGTTTAACGACAGCGACCCCGTTATCTCCTGGTCGGCGGTGGACTACTTCGGGCGGGAAAAAGCGCTTTACTACGCGGCGAAGCGTTTTTACGCCCCCGTTCTCGTTTCCTGCCTTGACGAAAGCTTGAACGACGTTCAATTACACATCTCCAACGAAACGACCGAAAAAGTCAAGGGGACCCTTAGGTGGTCGCTGCGTAAAAACAGCGGCGGAAGAATAAAGAGCGGCGAATGTGAGGCGGAGGTCGAGCCCCTTGCCTCCCGTCTCGCGGCTTCCCTCGATCTTTCCGCGGAGCTGAGCTCCAAGGAAAACAAGCGTTCCTGCTTTCTCGAATACAGCTTTTCCGCAGACGATAGGGAGCTTTCAAGAGGCACCTCTATTTTCGTCCGCCCCAAGGCGTTCGAGTTTTTGCCCCCCGATTTTTCACTTGCCATCGAGGAGACCGGCAGGAGCTATATACTTAAGCTCAAAAGCCGCGCCTTTGCCAAAGGGGTAATGCTGGACCTTAAGGACTGCGACTGCGTTTTCTCGGACAACTTCTTTGATTTCAGCGGCAGCTACACCGTGACCGTCGGCAAGGACAGCCTTACAAAGCCTTTGACGTCGGACGGCTTCAGAAGAAGATTGGGAGTCATGAGCTGCTTCGATCTCGGAATGAACACTTGACTTAACTCATCTTATCTCCGCGCTTAAAGCACCGCGCCACGATAAGCCCGAACACCACCGCTGCGGTAAGACCCGCCGCGCCCGCCGTAAAGCCTCCCGTAAAGGCTCCGAGAAGCCCGTCCTCTTGAACGGCAGTCTTTACACCCTTGGAAAGAGCGTAGCCGAAGCCCGTCAGCGGCACGGTAGCTCCCGCACCCGCAAATTCCACCAACGGTTCGTAAACGCCGCAGCCGCCCAGCACCACTCCCGCAATGACGTATATAACAAGTATGCGCGCGGGGGTAAGCTTGGTAAGGTCGATCAGAAGCTGTCCTATGAGACAGAAGCCTCCGCCTATCACAAAAGCCCAAAAATATTCCATAAAGCTTTCCATAAGATTTTCCTTTCAGAACGATGAGATATGGACCGCGTGGCTTATCCCGGGAATGCTTTCGCCCTGCTGAACTATTGTGGGCGACATAAGCGCTCCCGTTGCGGCAAAGAGAACGTTTTTTATATTCCCCTTGGCGATCTCGGGAAGAATGTGACCGCAAAGCACCGACGCGCTGCACCCGCAGCCCGAGCCGCCCGCATGCACGTCCTGACCTTTAAGGTCGTAAAGCATAAGACCGCAGTCGTTGTGCTTTCCCGAGATATCCACGTTGTCCTTTTGAAAAAGCTCGATCAGTATATCGCTGCCCACCTGCCCCAAATCTCCCGTAAGGATCAGATCGAATGCGTCGATGCTCTGATTTGTGTTTGAAAGGTGGCGCGAAATCGTATCATAGGCGGCGGTCGCCATTGCCGCGCCCATATTGTTGGCGTCCGTAACGCCCATATCCTTTATTTTTCCTACCGTTACCGCCTTGACGTAGGGCGGAGCGCCGTGCGGCGAAACGATCGCGCAGCCCGCGGCGGTCGCCGTCCACTGGGCGGTGGGCGTGCGCTGACCGCCGTAGTTTACGGGAAGACGAAACTGCCTTTCGGCTGAACAAAAGTGCGATGATGTAACGGCGGCGGCGTTCACTGCGGTGCCGCTGTCCACAAAGATCGAAGCCAGCGACAGACTTTCCGCCATGGTGGAACAGGCGCCGAACAAGCCGAAAAACGGTATGCTCGTATCTCTTGCGCCGTAAGCCGAGGCTACGCACTGATTCAGCAGATCGCCCGCGAAGAGAAAATCCATATCGCTCTCGGAAAAATTCCCCTTGCTCAAGGCGTTGGTGAAGGCGTACTGCTGAAGCTTGCTCTCGCTTTTTTCCCAACTGTTTTCTCCGAGTGTCACGTCCTCGGCTATATAATCAAAACAGCTCGCCAGCGGACCCTCGCCCTCCTTTTTCCCCACCGCGGCGGCGTAGGAGGCAATACTCGGAGCTGTGCTCAGATTTACGGTACCGTCTTTTATAAGATTGGACATTGTTTTTTTCCTTTCACTGCATTATCTGAAAAACGTATAAAATAATTCCGTAAAGCACGGAGGTCAAAATTCCGTAAACGATAACGGGACCCGCTATGATAAACATTTTTGCGGCTGTCCCCAAAATAAAGCCCTCTGTCTTAAACTCCAAGGCGGGGGCGACCACCGAGTTGGCGAAGCCCGTGATCGGGACCAGCGTACCCGCGCCGCCGTGCTTGGCTATCTTATCGTACAGCTTAAGCCCCGTAAGCAGCGCGCTCAAAAATATAAGCGTTATCGACGTCACCGAGCGGGCGTTCATTTCGGAAAGTCCCCAGTAGGTGTAAAGGTTAAAAAGCGCCTGCCCCAGACAGCATATCAGCCCGCCTATCACAAACGCCTTTGGCAGCGTCAGATAAAGCTTCGTGTTGGGCGAATGTTTTTTTGCAAGCTTGTCGTATTCCGTATTGGTCATTTTCATTTGTGCGTTCCTTACCTTTCGATTATTTCGTTGATCTTGCTTTAGTTTCTCTTGTTTCGGGGAAATTATTCAGTTGGGATAAAATAAAAAGGGGCTGTAAAAAAACGACCTGTCGGAAACAGGTCGTTTTTTTGTTATAATAATTGACAATTATCAATTGTCAATTATCAATTTCTTAGTTTTGGGATAGTTTTTTTACACCCTCTTAATAGTTCACCTTGTACAAGTGGTACAAATCGCCGCTCTTATTATTTCCGTAGTAAAAATCGTCCACAAATTCAAAATCGCAGTGTAATCCCTCGCTCAAAGCGAAATCTATGCTTGCCTTGTTTAAAGATATATAAGCTCCGTTTTTGTATTCCGAAACTGCCTCAAACATCAAATATACCGTTTCGGCGTTTATCTCGTTATCGTTGATCCTGCCGATCAGTGAATCATCGAGCTCATGCGCGGCATAAACCTTTGCCGTATTCATTAAAAGCGGAGCAAATATATGTATCCTGTATTCCTTGTCCGCGACATAATAAATTATCCCGCCGTCAACTATACTCTCGACCTTTTGCTCTGTCTCGGGCGAATTGCGCGTTATACCCAGAAATCTGTTTTCGTTTAAAGTGTCGCTCAATACCGTAAAAACGGCAAGCGCCGCCACGGCGGATATAAAGCCGTATTTTCCTTTCTTAAGCTTTCCCGCCGCCTTATTGCATACAAAGCATATTATATCCGTAAACAGCAGAGAGAATAACGGAAGCTGAGCAAATATGTATCTGTCACAGAAAAACGGCATATACGGGCAAAGAGCCAAGGTGACCCAAGCCGAAAGCGCCGTTGATACCGTTAGGATCGTATAGTCGGCGGGCAGACTGCGGATCAGCTCCGTAAGCTTTTCTTTTTTGTTTATATCCCTTTTGCATATACGAATCCAAAAAAGCAGCAGCAATATGATCAACGCAGCGGGAAGCAGATCGGCAAGCAGCGAATTATCATAAGTCGCAAGTCCCGTAAAATCCTGCAAAAGATATACCAAAAGCTCATTTTTTCCGAATAAATTCGTCAGTCCGTTTGTTGTGTTCTCCGTGTACACCCCGTTTGTAAGGTGCGTCAGCGCTGCGGGATAAAAAGCAAGCGCCGCCGCCACGGCTCCAAGCACGGATAAAGAATACGGTATAAGCTGTTTTATTCGCTTTTTTAACAGCATATAAACGCATACCGACCCTGTCAGAAAAAACGAAAAAATATAGAAATAATACTGGGTCAGAAAGCCCATTATATTGACCGCGAATATCAACACAAGATATTTTACGCTGTATTTTTCGATCAAAACGATATTTAGGTATACCAACAGCAGGACAAGAAAGGTCATAAGCATATACATTCGCAAAAATACGGCGTTGCTTATTCCCGCCCTTGACAGTCCCCACACGGCGACCGCCAGCAGCGCCTTTTTATCCGATCTCAAAACACGCCTTCCGATAAAAAACAGAGTAAACAGCGATAAGGAATAAAACAAAAGGTTTATAGAGGCGCTGAACCATTTTGAAAAGGTATTTGGGAAAAAAGAACACACCGTGTGCAGAATAAAATAATACAGCGGCGGATGTACGTCGCAGGTTTGATTATAGTACACGCTTGAATAATTGAATCGCTCGCCCCCCTGTACGGTCAGATAATCCTTGAATTCCGCGCCGCTGTGCCACTGTTCGTAAAAGAAATTGCCTTTATCTGTGTAAAAAGGGTCCTCTTCCCCCTCTTCAAGTATATACGTCCTCGATTCGGAACCCGGTTCCCCCAAGCCTATATCCCAAATAAATAAAAACGGTTTCTCAAAGCTGTTTGAAAGACCGTATGACAACACTTCATCCAAATGCGGCTGTTTTTTGCTCTCAAAAGCAAAAAACATTACAATATTACATAATGCAATAATTAAAAATAATGATATATATATATATATATATATATATTACGAGCTTTTTCTTTTGTCTTCATTCACCGATACCGTTTTTCCTTTATTGATTTTCTTTATCCTCTTTTTTTCTGCGCGGCTGTCTCTTAATAAAAACAGGTCTCCTTTTCGATTCGGTATACGTCTTTGAAACATAAAGTCCCACTATCCCTATACAAAAAAGCTGTATTCCCGCCACGAAAAAAACAATGCATGCCATAGAGGGCCAACCGTCAACGGGATCGCCGAATATAAGCTTTCGGACAATAATAAGAATTATCAGAAGCAGGGATATAAAACAGAAGAGCAGCCCCACAAAGGATGTCATAGCCAACGGCTTAGTCGAAAAGGCTATCATTCCGTCCACCGCATAAACAAACAGCTTAAAAAACGACCATTTCGTCTCTCCCGCCGCGCGCTCGATATTTTCATATTCCAGCCACTTGGTCTTAAATCCGACCCATGCGAATATCCCTTTCGAGAAACGGTTGCGCTCCGATACCGCAAGTATTGCCTCCACCATTTCGCGGCTCATTACCCGAAAATCTCTTGCTCCGTCCATAAGCTGCACATCGGAAAGCCTGTTCATCAATTTATAAAAGCGCCTTGCAAAAAATGAACGTATCGGAGGCTCGCCCTTTCTTGAAACGCGTCTTGTCGCCACGCAGTCGTATTCTCCCCGTATTATCGGCTCCGCCATTTCGCACAGCAGCGAGGGCGGGTCCTGCATGTCCGCGTCTATTATCGCCGTCAGATCGCCCGACGACTCGACCAAGCCCGCATACATCGCCGCTTCCTTTCCGAAATTTCTTGACAGCTCCACAAGCTTTACCTCGGGAGCGTAAGACCTAAGCGCGTAAACCTCATCGACCGTTTTGTCGGAGGAGCCGTCGTCCACAAATATTATTTCTGTTTTTACGCCCAAGCCCTCGAGACGCTCATACTGCTCCGAAACAGCCTCATAAAACCGACGTATGTTTTCTTCTTCATTATAGCAGGGAACCACCAGCGACAGCAAATGCTCCAATATGATCACCACTTTTCGGAAAATAGCATAGAGTAATAATATATCATGTCCGTATACTTTTTTATTATACCAATTTTTATATAATATGTCAACCATGTGAAAAAAATATTACAAAAAAGCGCCCGCTTGACGCAGACGCACATATATCCGAGCTATGCCTTTTTTGCGGATTTTAAAATTCTTTCTTTTTCCTTTGCAGCTTCCGCTTCGAGCCGCGCAATTTCCGTTTCTATTTCTTCAAGCGACATTGACTTAATGTAGTCTGGTATAACTACATTATCATTGATAAAAAGCTCCCTTTCCGACATTTCATATTACCTCCCTAAAATGTATCACTTTATTTCCCAAAGTCAACTCTAAAAAAACAAAAACAGACCGCCGATCACTCGGCGATCCGTTCCTGATTGATACAAACCAATTATAAGACCAGCTCGATAATAGCCATTTCAGCCGCGTCTCCGCGTCTGGGACCTACCTTGATGATCCTGGTATATCCGCCCTTTACATCCTTATACTTGGGGGATATCTCGTCAAACAGCTTTTTGCTGACCTCCTCCTTGGTGATGTAAGCGAATACCTGGCGCTTGCTGTGAAGGTCCCCGTTTTTGCCGAGGGTGATCATCTTCTCAGCCTCGCTTCTTACTTCCTTTGCTCTTGTGACCGTGGTTTCGATCTTGCCGTTTTCAAGCAGGAACGTTACCATAGCTCTAAGCATTGCTTTTCTATGATCGCTGGTTCTTCCCAGTTTTCTCATTGGCTTATGCTCCTTTCCGTACAGAGTTCGGAGCCTGTCTTCAAATACCTTGCCGAAAAGACGCGCGCATTGTCCCTTGAAGACGGTTCCCCGCTGCCGTCAGCCGATACAAATATCCGCCGAGGGCGTTAAAAATCTTATTCCTCGGGCTCCGCAAGGTCAAAGCCCAAAGAATTGAGCTTGGCTCTTACCTCGTCAAAGGATTTTTTGCCCAAATTACGTACCTTCATCATTTCCTCGGGCGACTTGGTTATAAGGTCGTCCACGGTATTGATGTTAGCGCGCTTTAGGCAGTTGAAGGAACGCACAGACAGCTCCAAATCCTCGATAGTCATTTCAAGTATCTTGTCCTTGCTCTTGTCGTCCTTTTCAACCATAAGCTCGGGTTGGTTAGCTTCGTCGGAAAGCTCCACAAATAATTGCAGATGCTCGCAAAGTACCTTGGCGGCATAGCTTACCGCTTCCTTAGCGGAGATCGTTCCGTCCGTCCAGACCTCGATGATAAGCTTGTCGAAGTCGGTGCGCTGTCCTACTCGAGTGTTTTCAACAGAATAATTTACCTTAAGAACAGGTGTGTAAATGCTGTCAACCGCAATCACTCCGATCGGGGGCTGTACCATTTTTGACTTGTTCTTTTCAGCACTTACATAACCTCTGCCTCTGTCAAAAGTAAGCTCCATATAGAGCTTTGCGCCTGCTGTAAGTGTGGCGATGTGCATACCGGGATCGAGTATCTCGATCTCGCTGTCGGTCTTGATGTCGCCCGCCAACACCTCGCATTCGCCGTTTGCTTCAATGTAAACCGTCTTGGGGCTTTCGCCGTACATTTTAGCTATTAAACCTTTAATATTCAGAATTATTTCGGTTACGTCTTCCTTAACTCCGGGGATAGTGGAAAATTCATGCTGTACCCCGTCGATCTTAACGCTTGTAACCGCAACTCCGGGCAAAGAGGAGAGCAATACACGTCTGAGACTGTTGCCCAGCGTGTTGCCGAAACCGCACTCCAACGGCTCTAAGGTAAACATTCCGTATTTACCGTCGGGCTTGAGCTTTACGGTTTCTATTTCCGGCTTTTCAATTTTTTCAAGCATTCTGTAACCCTCCTGCTGTTTAGCACCTTGCCGCTTTGCGTCAAAGTGCGCCCAAGCACCCTGCGGACCTTTGATCCGCAATTTTCCCTTAATAATTCGGGAAAAGCGCTTACTCGGCAAATTTATGCCCTTATATAACGCTTGCCGACCTTCATCGGACGTATATAAAGTAAACGCAGTGCCGGACTAAATCTTTGTTTGTGGCTTTGAACCTGTTCTTATAGGAACGGCGTGCGGAAAATTTTGCCGAAAAGACCTGCGCCGAGCCTATGGGAACAACGTTCTTGTTATACGACAGCCTCGTTCTTATTTCTTAAAACTCCACCGTATGGGCAGGAAATATCGGGTAATTTTTATCACCCCGATTAATTTTAAATTACGATAAAAGCCTTATTGTAAATTAAAAATAACCGCACCATTGTTTCGTTCTTCCAAAATTGCAACCAACAGCCGAATATAAGACTGTTATTTAGAATACAATTCGATTACGAGCTGCTCTTCGATCTCAAAGTCGAGCTCGTCTCTCTGAGGAAGACGTGTAACAACTGCGCTGGACGCTTCCTTGTTTACATCCAGCCAAACGGGAATAAGTCTGCCGTTGGTAGCTTCCGTAATTTGTGCAAACTTAGGGCTCTTCTTGCTCTTCTCGGAAAGCGCGATAACGTCGCCCGCTTTTACTCTGTAGGAGGGAATGTCAACTCTCTTGCCGTTTACGGTGAAATGACCGTGACCTACGAGCTGACGGGATTCACGGCGGGTTATTGCGAGTCCCATTCTGAATACGACGTTATCAAGACGGGATTCGAGGAGCTTTATGAGGTTTTCGCCCGCAACGCCCTCTTCCTTGATAGCCGTTTCATAATAATGATGGAACTGCTTTTCAAGAACGCCGTAAATGAATTTCAGCTTCTGCTTTTCCTTAAGCTGCATTCCGTACTCGGAAACCTTCTTGCGGGGATTTCCGTTGCCCTTTCTCGTTGTTTCCTTGCTGTAGCCCAAAACCGCGGGGCTTATTCCCAGTGCCTTGCATCTCTTAAGCACAGGTGTTCTATCTACTGCCATTATTAAAAATTTCCTTTCTCTCGGGGAAACCGAGCGATCGGCTTCCCGACGTTTATTGATGTTGTATCGGAATCCCTGTTCCGACGCCGAGCAACGACGCTCGGTCAAGCTATACGCGTCTTCTCTTGGGAGGACGGCAGCCGTTATGAGGAATGGGTGTCACATCCTTGATCATTCTCACCTCAAGACCTGCCGCGGAAAGCGCTCTGATAGCCGCTTCACGTCCTGCGCCGGGTCCCTTGACGTAAACCTCGACGGTCTTCAAGCCGTGAACCATAGCCGCCTTTGCCGCTGTTTCAGCCGCAGACTGCGCAGCGAAGGGAGTGGACTTTCTGTTGCCTCTGAAACCAAGTCCGCCCGCGCTTGCCCATGAAAGGGTGTTGCCCTGAAGGTCGGTGATAGTAACGATCGTATTGTTAAAAGTGGACTGGATATGCGCGGAGCCGTTTTCGATGTTCTTGCGGTCGCGGCGGCGAAGTCCTGCCTTTTTAACATTAGCTTTGTTGCCTGCCATGTATTAGCTTCCTTTCTGTAATAATTACTTCTTCTTGTTAGCGATGGTTTTTGCGGGTCCCTTGCGTGTTCTTGCGTTGGTCTTGGTCCTCTGACCTCTTACGGGGAGACCCTTGCGATGACGAACGCCGCGATAGCAGTTTATCTCGACCAAACGCTTGATGTTCAGCGCGACCTCACGGCGAAGGTCGCCCTCCACGCGGTAGTTTGCGTCGATGACCTCGCGGATCTTTGCTTCCTGATCCTCGGTCAAGTCCTTTACGCGAACGTTGGGGTCAACGCCTGCCGCTGCGAGAATGTCATTTGCGGATTTTCTGCCGATACCGTACACATAGGTCAAGCCGATCTCAACGCGCTTTTCCTTAGGCAGATCCACACCAGCAATTCTTGCCATACTTTAAACCTTTCCTTTCCAATGAAGGAGCCTTTCTCCTTCGTTTAATCACGGGCAGCTCAGCCCTGTCTTTGCTTATGCTTGGGGTCCTTACAGATTACCATGACCCTGCCCTTGCGCTTGATTACCTTGCACTTGTCGCACATAGGCTTTACTGAAGGTCTTACTTTCATTTCCTGATCTTCCTTTCTGACATACAACGGTCTTGCGTTTCGGAACGATTGTTCCTACTTGGCTCTCCATGTAATTCTTCCCTTGGTCAGATCGTAAGGTGACATTTCAACCGTTACCTTGTCGCCGGGGAGAATACGAATATAATTCATACGCAGCTTACCGCTTACATGAGCCAGAATAACGTGACCGTTGGAGAGCTTGACATTAAACATTGCGTTGGGCAACGCTTCCTGTATTATGCCTTCCACTTCGATTACATCTTCTTTGGACAAGTTATGATCATTCCTTTCATTGGGTTATTTCAGCCGCCTTGGTCGGTTTAAAGAATTTATTGTTATTCATTATAACATATTTCCTTTAAAAATTTTGCCGTTTTTTGCGAATGCTCAGCGGCTTGATCATTTCCATGGCGATGTTTTTTCGGATAATCCTCTGAGAAACGTTCTCAGCTTTTTATCCGTCATCTGCTCCAAATCTATCGTATAATCGGTTTTTTGCAGATGCTTGGGATTTTTTCGTTTCGGTCTGTCAAGAGGACGTTCCTTTCCGTCGGCGACGATAACGATATCCTTTTCCTCGTCAACTCCGACCACTGCCATAAAATAGCCCTTGTCGCGTCCCGCCCTGCTGATGACCACGTATCCTGTTTTAAACTCCATAAATTCAAGTTACCGTAAATTTCGGCTTTGTCAATGGCTTGTCAGCGTTAAAATCATCGGCTTGCCTTCGGTTATCAAAATAGTATGCTCAAAGTGAGCGGACATTTTTCCGTTGCCCTCCACCACCGTCCAGTTGTCGCTTAAGATGTTGACCTTTTCGGTGCTTTGATTTACCATTGGCTCAATAGCGATAGTCATACCCGGGATCAGCCTCGGACCTCTTCCGGGTTTTCCGAAATTCGGGACCTCGGGGTCCTCGTGCATTTCCCGACCCACGCCGTGACCGATGTATTTCTTGACGACGCAGTAGCCCGCGCCCTCAACGTGCGTCTGAACAGCATTGCTTATATCGCCTACTCTGTTTCCCTTGACCGCCTGCTCGATACCCTTGTAAAGAGCCTCCTCGGTGATCCGAAGCAGTCTTTCCGTTTCATCGCTTACGGCTCCGATACGGAAGGTCCTGGTGTTGTCGCCCATATAACCGTCCAGCTCGGCGACTATGTCGCAGGAAATTATATCCCCCTCTTTAAGAATTTTTTTCTTTGAGGGTATCCCATGAATAAGCTCCTCGTTTACCGAAAAACAGTTGTGTCCCGGGAATCCGCCGTAGCCCTTACAGGGGGAGTGCCCGCCCTTAGAAACAATGAAATCGTTAACGATCCTGTCCAGCTCCCATGTGGAGATCCCCGCCGCGGCGTTTTTGCCCGCAAGCTCCAGCGCCTGCGCCGCAAGCTCGCCCGCCTTTATCATCTTTGGAATCTCCTTAACGGATTTTACCTGTATCATTTTATCCCTCGATCGCCGCCAAGGTGAGCTTAGCGGTATCGGCTATCTCGTTCTGCCCGTTAACCGTTACAAGCACGCCCTTGTTCTCGTAATAGCCCTTTAACGGGGCTGTCTTTTCGCGGTAGGTCTCCAATCTGGACAAAACCGTCTCGGGCTTGTCGTCTGCGCGCTGGACCACCTTTGCGCCGCAGGCGTCGCAAACGCCCTCGACCTTTGTAGGCTTGTGCTCCAAATGATAGGAGGCGCCGCAGCCCTCGCAGACTCTTCTGCCCGACATACGCGCAATTATTTTTTCATCGGGAACGCTTATTTCGATGACCTTATCGATCTTTACTCCCATTTCTTCGAGAGTCTCCGCCTGCTCCACCGTTCTGGGGAAGCCGTCGAGGATAAAGCCATTTTTGCAGTCGTCCTGTGCGATTCTGTCCTTTAAGATACCTATAACGATATCGTCGGGGACCAAATCGCCCTTATCCATGTGTTCCTTTGCGGCAAGACCCGCGGGAGTGCCGTTCTTTACGGCTTCACGCAGCATATTGCCCGTAGAGATGGCGGGAATACCGAGCTTGTCGCATACGATCTCCGCCTGCGTGCCCTTGCCTGCGCCGGGCGCGCCCAAAAATATAAGATTCATAATGCAATACTCCTTTTAAAACTGTTTATTCCAGGAATCCCTTGTGATGACGCATCATCATTTGGCTTTCCAGCGAACGCACGGTCTCGAGCGAAACGCCTACCACGATAAGAATGGTCGTGCCGCCGAGAGAAAGTCCCTGGATACCGCTGATGTTCTGGAAAATGATCGGGAAAATTGCTATGAAGCCGAGGAAGATAGCGCCGATAAGGGTGATCTTCGACAGCGAGTTGTTGATAAAGTCCGCCGTAGGCTGTCCGGGTCTGTAGCCGGGGATAGCGCCGTTGTTCTTCTTAAGGTCGTTGGCGATCTGTATCGGGTTATACTGGATAGCTACGTAGAAGTAGTTAAAGCCGATTATAAGGAGGAAGTAAAGAACCGCGTAAAGCCAGCTTGAGGTGCTGAACAGTCTTACGAAGCCCTCCCAGAAGTTATGACCGCTGGTGCCGTCGCCGTTGATACCGAAGAAGAAGCAAATGGTCGAGGGAAGAGACATAATGGACATCGCGAAGATGATAGGCATAACGCCCGACATCGCTACCTTTATGGGAATGTAGGAGGACTGACCGCCGTACATTTTTCTTCCCACAACGCGCTTGGCGTACTGAACGGGGATCTTTCTTTCCGCGTTGGTCATAAGAACGACCAGCGTTATCATTGCAACGTATATTACAAGGATGATCGGAACGAAGATCGCGTTTTTGATATCTGTCTGTATAGTTCTGAACAAGCCGATAACGTCGCTCGGAATACGCGAAACGATACCCGCGAAGAGTATCATGGAAATACCGTTTCCTATACCCTTTTCGCTGATCTGATCGCCCAGCCAGATGATAAGAGAAGCGCCCGCCACAAAGCAGCCTACGATGGCGACAGCCGCAAGCACTCCCTCAAAGCCGTCCGTATAATGCACGACTCCGCCGTTGCGAAGCGTGATATAGAACGCCACAGCCTGGAAAATCGCCAAGCCCAGCGCAACGAACTTGTTGATCCTGTTGATCTTTTTTCTGCCCTCGTCGCCCTCTTTTGCCAAACGCTCCAGCGGTTTGATTGCCACTGTAAGGAGCTGAATGATGATCGAGGCGTTGATATAGGGAGTAATGGACATTGCGAACAGGGTGCCGTTGCTTAAGGAGCCGCCTGTCATCTGATCCCAGTAGGAAAACAGACTTCCGTTGCCGTTGTCCATTCCCAATACCGTTGAAATTTTATCGGTATCCAAAAAGGGAACGAATATACTTGCTCCCAAACGGAATATCAGAATTATCAGCAGAGTATAAAATATTTTTTTCCGCAAATCGGGAAGCTTCCAAGCGTTTCGGAAAACTTCAAACATCAGATCACCTCAGCCTTTCCGCCTGCGCTTTCAATCTTGGATCTTGCGCTCTCGGAAAACTTGGCTGCCTTAACTGTCAATGACTTGGTGATCTCGCCTCTGCCGAGAACCTTAACGCCGTCAAAGGTCTTTTTGAGAAGTCCTGCTTCTACGATAGCCGCTTCATCGATCACTGCGCCGTTATCAAACTTTGCTTCAAGGTCCGATACGTTTACTGTAGCATAAACGGTAGCAAAATTCTTGTTGTTGAATCCGCGCTTGGGGATACGCATGGCAAGCTTGGTCTGACCGCCCTCGAAGCCCGGCTTAACGCCGCCGCCCGAACGAGCCCACTGACCCTTATGACCCTTGCCGGACGTCTTGCCCCAGCCTGAACCGTGACCGCGTCCGATACGCTTAACTTCCCTGTTGGAACCGGGTGCGGGGGATAATTCGTGTAGCTTCATTTATAAGCTCTCCTTTCCAATAGAGGCGCCCTTTGCTTTAGGGCAGGAATACGAACAATGTCTCCGATATTGTCCGCGCTTCGCACCTCTCTTGATTCTAAATTATTCGTCTGCGACCTCAAGCAAGTAGCCGATGGTCTTGATTTTGCCGTTAGTTGCCGCATTGTCGGGCTGGACTGTGGTATCGCCTATCTTGCGAAGACCGAGGGAATTTGCCGTGGCGATATGACTGTCCTTGCGGCCGATCAATGACTTGACAAGCTTTATTTTCTTTGCCATTTCAATGTTCTCCTTTAAAAGATCAGTTGAAGATTTCCTTAACAGTCTTGCCTCTTAATGCTGCAACCTGCTCGGCATCTCTGAGAGATGTCAAACCTGCCATGGTAGCTCTTACCACGTTGCAGGGATTATTGGAACGCAGAGACTTTGTTCTGATGTTCTTTATTCCCGCCATTTCGATCACGGAACGAACGGGACCGCCGGCGATAACGCCGGTACCTTCGGGGGCGGGCTTCATAAGAACCGCGCCTGCGCCGAACTTGCCGATCACTTCATGGGGAATGGTGGTGCCCTTAAGAGATATCTTCACAAGATTCTTCTTTGCGTCCTCGATTCCCTTGCGGATAGCGTCGGGAACTTCGTTTGACTTACCCATGCCAAAGCCTACGATGCCGTTTCCGTCGCCTACAACGACCAGCGCGCTGAACTTCATAATGCGTCCGCCCTGAACGGTCTTGCTTACTCTGTTAATGGCAACGACTTTTTCGGAAAGCTCCAGTTTTGATGCGTCTATAAGTGCCAAAGTTTTTTCCTCCTTCTTAGAAATTCAGTCCGCCTTCACGAGCGCCCTCGGCGAGCGCCGCTACTCTGCCGTGATATACATAGCCCGAACGGTCGAATACTACGTCGGCTATTCCCTTTTCCTTTGCTCTTTCGGCAAGGGTGAGACCGATCTTTTTCGCTGCCTCCGTGTTGCCGCCGAAGCCCTCGAAGCCCTTATCCATTGTGGACGCGGAGCAAAGGGTCACGCCTGCCGTATCATCGATAAGCTGGGCATAAATGTGCTTTGCGGAACGGAAAACGTTAAGACGGGGGCAGGCGGAGGTTCCGCTTATCTTACCGCGGACTCTCTTATGACGCTTGATCCTGTTTTCTTTTTTATCGATTATCTTTTTCATTCTTTTTTACGCCTCCCTTACTTCTTGCCCTTAGCGGCTTTGCCTTCCTTGCGGCGGATCACCTCGTCGGCGTACTTGATGCCCTTGCCCTTATAAGGCTCGGGAGGACGTATGCCGCGTACCTCTGCCGCAAACTGACCGACCTTCTGCTTGTCGATGCCCTTGATAATGATCTGGTTGGGCTGAGGAGCTTCAATGGTGATATCCTCCGTGTCGGATATTACAACGGGGTGGGAGAAGCCGAGAGTAAGATTCAGGTCCTTGCCCTGCTTCTGACATCTGTAGCCGACGCCATTGATCTCCAAGGTCTTGGAAAATCCGTTTGTAACGCCCTCGATCATATTGGCGATAAGGGTTCTTGTAAGTCCGTGGAGCGCACGGTTTTCCGCTTCATCGTCGGGACGGGTAACATGTACCTCGGCTCCGTCTACCGTTACGGTCATTTGAGGCTTGAACTCCTTTGTGAGAGTGCCCTTGGGTCCTTTTACTGTAACCGCGCAGCCGTCAACCTTGACCTCGACGCCGGCAGGAACAGCAATAGGCTTTCTTCCGATTCTTGACATATCCTGTTCCTCCTTACCATACAAACGCAAGGACTTCGCCGCCTACGTGAGCCGCTCTTGCCGCTCTGTCGGTCATAACGCCCTTGGAGGTGGAAACGATCGCGATTCCGAGACCCTTCATTACCTTGGGCATATCCTTGCTGTTTGAATAAATTCTTAAACCGGGCTTGCTGACTCTGCGCAGTCCCGTAATGACCTGCTGCTTATTTTCGGTGTATTTCAATGTGATTCTGATGATGCCCTGCTTGTTGTCCTCGATAACGCGGAAATTCTTGATGTAGCCTTCGTCCACAAGGATCTGCGCGATCTGCTTCTTCATGTTGGAGCAGGGGATATCAACAGACGGGTGCTTCGCAGAGTTTGCATTGCGTATTCTTGTGAGCATATCTGCGATTGTATCGGTGATCTGCATCTTTATGCGTCCTCCTGTTACTTATTTAAATTTACCAGCTTGCTTTCTTGACTCCGGGTATCTGTCCCTTGTAAGCAAGCTCTCTGAAGCAAATTCTGCAAATGCCATACTTACGGAGGTAAGCATGAGGTCTGCCGCAAAGCTTACATCTGTTATAAGCTCTTGTGGAGAACTTTGCAGGACGCTGCTGCTTCGCAATCATTGATTTCTTTGCCATTTGAATTGCTTCCTTTCTTACTTGGAGAAGGGCGCGCCCATGAGGGTCAGCAGCTCTCTCGCTTCCTCGTCTGTGTTGGCTGTGGTCACAAAGTTGATATCCATTCCGCGAATCTGATCGATCTTTTCGTAATCGATCTCGGGGAAGATCAACTGCTCCTTGACGCCTACGCTGTAATTGCCTCTGCCGTCAAAGCTGTTGGGGTTGATCCCTCTGAAGTCGCGCACGCGGGGCAGTGCAACGTTAAAGAAACGGTCCAAAAACTCGTACATGGCTTCGCCTCTCAGGGTGACCTTAACGCCGATAATGTTGCCCTCGCGAAGCTTGAAGTTTGCGATGGCCTTCTTAGCCTTGCAGATGACGGGCTTCTGACCTGTTATGGCGGAAAGGTCCGCCATTATCGCGTCAACCTTCTTGTGATCGTCCTTAGCTTCGCCGCAGGCTACGTTAACAACGATCTTGTCAAGCTTCGGAACCTGCATAACGCTCTTGTAGCCAAACTTCTTGAAAAGTGCGGGAGCAACGTTTTCCTTATAGTAGGTTTTCATTGTTGACATATTTTTCATTCTCCTTACGGGCGGAAGCAGGAAGCTGCTTTATCCTGCCGCTCCGCCTAAGTTCATTAGAGTTCCGCACCGCAGTGCCTGCAAACTCTTACCTTTTTGTCGCCGTCGATCTTATGTCCGACTCTGGTAGCCTTGTTGCACTTGGGGCAAACGGGCATTACCTTGCAGGCGTAAAGAGGACCCTCTGCCTTTACGATGCCGCCGAGCTCGCCTTGTCTTCTTGGCTTAACGTGCTTCGTTACCATATTTCTGCCTTCGACGATTACCTTGCCTTCGGAGGGGGACACTTCCAGCACTTTGCCTTTTTTGCCTTTGTCCTTGCCGGAGATAATCATTACTTCGTCGCCTTTTTTAACGTGTAAAGTATTCATTCCTGCTCCTCCTTCTGCTTAAAGTACTTCGGGAGCAAGGGAAAGGATCTTCATATATTCCTTATCACGGAGCTCTCTTGCCACAGGTCCGAAAATACGGGTCCCTCTGGGGTTTTTGTCTTCCTTGATTAAAACAGCCGCGTTTTCGTCGAAACGGATATAGGTGCCGTCGTCGCGTCTTACGCCGGTAGCGCTGCGGACGATAACGCATTTTACAACGTCGCCCTTCTTGACCGTGCCGCCGGGAGCTGCCTTCTTAACGGAAGCCACAACTACGTCGCCGATATTGGCGTACTTTCTGCGCGTGCCGCCTAACACTCTGATGCACATAAGCTCTTTCGCGCCTGTGTTATCAGCCACTTTAAGGCGTGTCTGCATTTGTATCATTGGTTTTTACTCCTTCCGTTATGATTACTTGCTTCTTTCAAGCACTTCAACAAGTCTCCACCTCTTGTCCTTGGAAAGAGGTCTTGTTTCCATGATCCTTACCTTATCGCCTACGTTGCAGGTGTTTTCCTCGTCGTGAGCTTTAAGCTTGATCGTGCGCTTGATGATCTTCTTGTACAAGGGGTGGCGAACATTGTCCTTTAATGCTACAACAACTGTTTTGTCCATCTTGTTGCTTACTACAACGCCAACTCTTGTCTTCCTAAGGTTTCTTGTGTTTTCCAAAGTTCGTTCCTCCCCTCTTACTTATTGGCTTCGATTTCGCGCTGGCGGCGAATCGTTTTTACAACTGCGATTTCCTTCTTGACCGCTTTGATCCTCATGGGGTTTTCAAGACGGTTGACGGCAAGCTGAAAACGGAGGTTGAACAGTTCCTGTTTAAGCTCGGTTTCTCTTGTGTTAAGCTCCGCCTCGCTCAGCTCTCTGATTTCCTTTACAGCCTTCATTACTGCTCGCCTCCTTCTTCCTTCTTAACGAACTTGCACTTGATGGGAAGCTTGTGCATTGCGAGACGCATAGCCTCTCTCGCAATTTCCTCGCTTACTCCTGCAATTTCAAACATTACCCTGCCAGGCTTTACCACAGCTACCCAGTATTCGGGAGCGCCCTTACCGGAACCCATACGGGTACCCATAGGCTTCTTGGTCACGGGCATATCGGGGAATATCTTGATCCATACCTGACCGCCGCGCTTTATATAACGCGTCATTGCGATACGGGCTGCCTCGATCTGGTTGCTGGTTATCCATGCGGGCTCCAACGCCTGCAAGCCGAAATCACCGTAGCATACTACGTTACCACGTGTTGCTTTACCGGTCATACGACCTCTCTGCACTCTGCGGTGCTTAACTCTCTTTGGAAGGAGCATTACTCGTTACCCCCTTCTTTTTTCTCTGCTCTGGGTCTGGAATTTCTTCTTTCCCCGCGGTTTTCGCGATTATCGCGGTTATCTCTTGCTTTTCTTGCGGGCTTTTCGGGCTTTCTTTCCTTGCCGATCTCGCCCTTGAGGACCTCGCCCTTGTACAGCCAAACCTTAACGCCGATAATGCCGTAGGTGGTGTTTGCTCTTGCTACGCCGTAATCGATGTCGGCGCGAAGCGTTTGCAGGGGAATTGTCCCTTCATGATAGCTTTCGGTACGGGCGATCTCGGCGCCGCCGAGTCTTCCGCTTACCTGCGTCTTAATGCCCTTTGCGCCGCACTTCATGGTGCGCCCGATGCAGGACTTCATTGCTCTTCTGAAGCTTACGCGTCCCTCAAGCTGAGAAGCGATGTTCTCCGCAATGAGCTGAGCGTTCATATCGCGGTTCTTTACCTCGATAATGTTGATGTTTACGGGCTTGCCGTTCGTCATCTTTTCAAGCTCGGTCCTGAGCTTTTCTATCTCCGCGCCCTTCTGTCCGATAACCATACCGGGCTGTGCGCAGTGAATGTGAATCTTAACTCTTGCGGCGTCGCGCTCGATCTCGATATCGGGGATACCCGCCTTATAGAGCTTTTTCTTCAAATACTCACGTATCCTAAAGTCTTCAACCAATGTGTCGCCGAAGGTTGCCTTACCCGCATACCAGCGAGAATCCCAATCCTTGATAACACCCACTCTAAGACCGTGTGGATTAACCTTTTGTCCCATTGTTATCCTCCCTTATTCTGCTTCCTTGACAACCAAAACGATGTTGGATGTTCTTTTTAAAATGCGGTGAGCGCTTCCCTTGGCGGCGGGTCTTATTCTTTTCAGCGTAACACCCTCTCCGCACCAGCACTCGGAAACATAGCAGCTTCCGACGTCCATGTTGTGGTTATTCTCCGCGTTTGCCATAGCGGACTTGAGAAGCTTCATAAGCGGCTCGCTGGCAGCCTTGGGCGTCAGCTTTAACGTAGCCATAGCCACGTCGCAGGGCTTGTTTCTGATAAGGTCAAGCACGATCTTCACCTTGCGGGGCGAAATACGAACGTGTTTGAGTTCTGCTCTTGCCTCCATACGTTACTCCTCCTTACTTCTTAGTGGTCTTGCTTCCCACGTGACCCTTAAAGGTTCTGGTGGGAGCAAATTCGCCCAGCTTATGACCTACCATATCCTCGGTAACATAAACGGGAACGTGTTTTCTGCCGTCGTGTACTGCGAATGTGTGTCCTACGAAATCGGGAAAGATCGTGCTTGAACGGCTCCAGGTCTTAAGAACCTTCTTTTCGCCTGCTTCGTTCATGGCGAGCACTCTTTTATAGAGCGCCTCCTGCACGTACGGTCCCTTCTTGATGCTTCTGCTCATGTTAATAATATCCTTTCAATTGCAAGTTAATTCACCTATGTATTGCCGCTTTGCGGCAATACATGTCCTTTTTTACGGACACTTTCTTCATCAGCCCGATGCTTTGAGCTGCGAAAAGCGGTGCTTATTAACAATTGCGGTATAATTAAGAGTTTTTAATAATTCAGATTTCGGCTTACTTGCCGTTTCTTCTCTTGACGATGAACTTGTTGGTGCTGTTCTTTGCCTTGCGGGTCTTGTAACCCATGGCGGGCTTGCCCCAAGGGGTAACAGGACCGGGACGTCCAACGGGCGATTTGCCTTCGCCGCCGCCGTGAGGGTGGTCGTTGGGGTTCATAACGGAGCCTCTTACGGTGGGTCTTACGCCCATATGACGAGTGCGTCCCGCTTTGCCGAGGTTTACATTGGAGTGATCCGCGTTGGAAACAACGCCTATCGTAGCCATGCAGTTTTCGGGAACGTTGCGAAGCTCGCCGCTGGGAAGTCTTACCATCGCGTAGCCGTTTTCCTTAGCCATGAGCTGAGCCATATTGCCTGCGGAGCGCACAAGCTGCGCGCCCTTGCCGGGGTGAAGCTCGACGTTGTGGATAACGGTGCCCACGGGGATATTTATCATGGGAAGCGCGTTTCCGGGCTTGATGTCGGCGTCGGCGCCGGCTCTTACCTTGTCGCCTACCTTAAGTCCTTCGGGAGCAATGATATATCTTTTCTCTCCGTCCTCGTATTTAACAAGAGCGATGAAAGCGGTCCTGTTGGGGTCGTACTCGAGGGTCATGACCTCGGCATCCATGCCGAGTTTATTTCTCTTGAAATCGATCACTCTGTACTTTCTTCTGTTTCCGCCGCCCTTATGTCTTACGGTGATTCTGCCGTAGCTGTTGCGTCCCGAGTGCTTCTTGACGGTTTCAAGCAGACTCTTTTCGGGAGCAACCTTTGACAAACCGCTGTAATCAATAACAGTCATGCCTCTGCGACCGGGGGTCACGGGCTTATAGGTTTTGATAGCCATTTAATTCAACTCCTTACTTAAATCATGCCGTCGAAGAACTCGATGGTCTTTGAATCGGGGGTTATTGTAACGATAGCCTTTTTCCACGCGGTGGTATAGCCCTCGTTTCTGCCCATTCTCTTCTTTCTTCCGCGAACGTTCATGGTGTTGACCTTTTCGACCTTAACGTCCTTGAAAAGCTGCTCAACAGCCTTCTTGATCTCGATCTTGTTGGCGCTCTTCGCAACCCTAAAGGTATACTTTCTGTCGGCAAGCGCGTCCATGGAAGCCTCGGTGATAATGGGGCGGATAATGATATCCTGAACTGTCTTTTCCATTATGCATATACCTCCTCGATTTTTGCTACCGCGTCCTTAACGACAACGAACTTGCTGCAATTAAGAATGTCGTAAACGTTAAGAGTGCCCACCTGCGTGGTCTTAACGCCGGGAATGTTAGCCGCGCTCTTGATCACCTTTTTGTCAACGCTGTCAAGAACGATAAGAGCCTTTCCGTCCACGTTCAGAGCCTTAAGCATACTAACGATGTTCTTTGTCTTGAACTCGTCGGTCTTAATGCTGTCCACAACAACGATCTCGTTCTCCTGTGCCTTGGAAGACAGAGCGGAAAGGAGAGCCAGTCTCTTTACCTTTTTATTAAGCGTGTATTTGTAGCTTCTGGGCTTGGGTCCAAGAGCAACGCCGCCGTGACGCCACTGAGGGCTTCTGGTGGAGCCTTGTCTTGCGTGACCTGTGCCCTTTTGTCTCCAGGGCTTTCTGCCGCCGCCGCTGACCTCTGTTCTGGTCAGTGTGGACTGAGTGCCGTGACGCTGATTCGCCAGGTAATTTACCACTGCCTGATGCATGGCGTACTCGCTGGGTTCGATGCCGAACACCGCATCGTTAAGCTCAAGCTCGGAGACTGTATTGCCGTTCATATCATAAACCGATACCTTTGCCATTATAAATCCTCCTCCCTTAAGCCTTGACCGCATCGGTGAGGCATACCAGTCCGCCCTTGGGACCGGGGACCGCGCCCTTGATTGCGATAAGATTATTTTCCGCGTCGACCTTTACCACTACCAAATTCTGAACGGTAACGGTCTCTGCGCCCATATGACCTGCCATGCCCTTGCCCTTGAATATTCTCGAGGGGCTGGAGCAGGCGCCCATGGAGCCCGCCTGTCTTGCGACAGGACCCGAGCCGTGGGTCTCCTTAAGTCTGTGCTGATTATGACGCTTGATAGCGCCCTGGAAGCCCTTGCCCTTGCTGGTGCCCTTAACGTCGATAACGTCGCCCGCGGCGAACACATCGGCCTTAAGAACGTCTCCCACGTTTACCGCGCCCGTGTCGTTCAGTCTGAATTCCTTTAAGAATCTCTTGAACGCCACGTCGTTCTTCTTGAAATGTCCCTGCTCGGGCTTGTTCACGCCCTTGGGGGAAACGTCGCCGAAGCCGAGCTGAACTGCGTCGTAGCCGTCGTTTTCAACGGTCTTCTTCTGGACCACAACGCAAGGACCCGCTTCAACGACCGTTACGGGAACGACCTTGCCGTTCTCGTCGAAAATCTGCGTCATACCGATTTTCTTAGCGATTAAACCTTTTGTCATTTGTTGACCTTTCCTTCCATTGGTTATTGGTTGTGCATTCCACAACATGACCAAGTGCAGCGTATCTGCCTTGGTTAGAGGTAAACGGCGATCCCCGCATATACTTTTTTATATACGACTTAAGCTTTGCCGCTTACTTAACACATTCCTGAAATTCCGTGAAGGTCTCAGATATCCATGGAAATTTCAACGCCCGCGGGAAGCTCGAGGCTTTGGAGAGCTTCAATCGTCTTATTGGTGGGTCTGATGACGTCGATAAGACGCTTGTGGGTCCTCTGCTCGAACTGTTCACGGCTGTCCTTGTACTTGTGTACGGCACGGAGAATGGTAACGACTTCCTTATCGGTGGGAAGGGGCACGGGACCCGCTACTCTCGAACCTGTGCGCTTAGCGGTCTCGACAATCTTAGCCGCCGCGGCGTCAACTATGGTATGGTCGTAGCCCTTTACCTTAACGCGAACCTTTTCCTTAACTGCCACTTTCGTAAACTCCTTTCCAAATGATTTGTTCTGAAAGCACCTGCATAAATGCAGTGACAAGCGCATTTTTAAACGCGCCCGCGGCGCAAGCCCCGTTTTTGGCTTTACCGCAAAGCACACGCTGCCGAGTGTTTCACCTTGTCCCATAAAACACGCTCGGCGGAAGCCGTGTGGGGGGTATCTGCTTTTGCAGGTCCTTCCCCGTTCCCCGAACGGACCTTATAAGATCAGGCAAATCGGCGTAATGCGCCCTTCGCCCGATTTTAAACCGAACATACTCCGCCGAAATTACCGATAAAAGCTACCGCAACCTTCGGCATCAACGCATTATCAAGCAGTTGCCGCACCTGTTCGGACAAGACGTCCGCAGTCGTGCAGTAAATATTATACTACAACTCGGCGCACATTACAAGAAAAATCCCGAATTTTTTCAAAAAACACGCGTAGAATTTTTCGGGAAAAATAAAGGTAAATTTATGCAGCTTTAACAAAACGCCTTAGAATATTTTTACACAGACAATCGTTTTGAAGCTTACGTTAAAAAAATTTTGCCGTTTCACGCAAAAAATCGGGTCTTTCACGCAACGAGGTTGACATTTCACTGCGTATAAGCTAAAATGAAAAATAATGCTTTGCAATAATTAAAATAAGGAAGCGTCGGTCAAATCCGACGACGCTTTAGTTAGGGGTGAATCTTATGAAAGGAATTTTAAGAAGGATCACGGCGCTGGGCACGGCGTTGGCGGTCATGTCGGCGGCGGTCGTGTTTGACGTGCCGCAGAGATTGGCGGTGGAGGCGGTGACGATGCCTCACATACACGCAATATGTGAGGGAGCGGTCTGCCCCGACCCGAACCATGCGGCACATACAAGCTTTCAGTGGACGGAGTGGACAAGTACAAATTCCCTGCCGACGAGCGCGGGGAATTATTATCTCAGCGGCGACGTTAATGTGACGACGCAAACCCTGATAACCGCCGACATTACCATTTGCCTTAACGGGCATACCATTAAATATACGGGAGACTCAAATAGTACCGCGCGTATATTTTTTATTAAAGACGGCGGCAGTCTCACTCTTTCCGACTGTAAAAGCGGCAGCAAGCTGACAGGCGGCAAGCCGTCCAACGATAAATACTCGGGTGGCGCGGTTTACATTGAACAAAACGGAACGTTCATTATGTATGGCGGAGCGATTTCGGGCAACAGTGCGCGTTCCGGCGGCGGGGTATTCAATTTAGGTACGTTTATAATGCACGGCGGTAGTGTTTCGAACAATGAGACGAGTTACACCGCCGGCGGGGTATATTCCGCAACAGAATCTTTTACAATGAACGGCGGCAGTGTTTCGGGCAATAAAGCGCAGAATTACGGCGGCGGAGTATACATTACCGGCGGCGGAGCATTTACAATGAACGGCGGCAGTATTTCGAGTAATACGACCACGGGGGCCGGCGGCGGTTTATGTATCAACAACGGAACGTTCACAATGAACGACGGCATTATTTCGGGTAATACGAGCGGGATTGGTACGACCGAGGGGTACGGCGGCGGAATATCCCTTGCCAGTAAAGGAACATTCATAATGAAGAACGGCAGTATTTCAGATAATGCGAGCGCCGAATACGGAGGCGGTTTGTATAACAATAACGGAACGCTCACGATGAGCGGAGGCAGTATTTCGGGTAATACGTGTACATTTAAAGGCGGCGGGGTGTTCAATAACGGAACTTTTACAATCGACGGAAACGTGACGATTACCGACAATACCTTAAACGGGAGCAACAGCAATTTACATCTTCATACAGGCAAAATTATCACCATAGGAAGTAATTTTTCTAAAAGCAGTAAAATTGGCGTTACTACAAATTCAAGCCCTGACTGTAATACTCCTCAATCGGTAACGGACACTACGGCGAAGAGCGACATAATCAACAGCTTTACATCCGATAAGGGCTATACCGTAGTTTTTTCGGACGGTGCGATAAAGCTGATTGGTTCTCACAGTCTTACGGAGACGGCGGCAAAAGACCCGACCTGTACCGCTGATGGGAACAGCGCGTACTGGACTTGTTCGGTATGCAATAAAATGTTCTCGGACGAAAACGGCACGACGGAGATTACTGCGGACGATACCGTTATTAAGGCAGGACACACTTTTTCGGAGGATTGGTCTAAAGACGAAAACAATCATTGGCACAAATGTAAAAACTGCGGCGCGACCGATACAAAGGCGGCTCACACTTGGAACAGCGGTACGATAACGAAAGCCGCAACTTGCACGGCAAAGGGCGTTAAAACGTATACTTGTACGGTTTGCGGACAAACCAAAACGGAAGATATAGCGGCGACGGGGCATACTCTCACGGAAACAAAAGCAAAAGCCGCGACCTGTACCGAAAAGGGCAACACCGCATATTGGTACTGTTCTACTTGCAGGAAATATTTCAGCGACAGCGCAAGCAAGACCGAGACTACGCTTGATAAAACGGTCATCGCCGCAAAGGGGCACACCGAGGTAATCATTCCCACGGTGGCGGCGACTTGTACGAAAACGGGACTTACCGAGGGCAAAAAATGCTCCGTTTGCGGCGCAATTACAAAGACGCAGACTACCGTTTCAGCAAAAGGTCACACCGAGGTAACCGACGCGGCTAAAGCCCCGACTTGTACCGAAACGGGCTTGACCGAGGGCAAGCATTGCTCCGTATGCGATACGGTCATAACAGCGCAGACGACAGTTCCCGCAACGGGTCACGATTGGGGTGACGGTGTTGTGACAACTACCGCGACAGAGGACAGCGAGGGAGTGAAAACCTTTACTTGCGCGAATTGCCAAGAAACCAGAACGGAAACTATCCCGAAACTCGACCACGTTCATTCGCTCACGCACCACGAAAAGGTTGACGCGGACTGCTTGAACGCGGGAACGGTTGAATATTGGCACTGTGAAAAGTGCGGCAATGATTACGGTGATGACGCGGGAACAAATCAGCTTGCCGATTTGACGATACCCGCAAAGGGTCACACCGAGGAAACGGACGCGGCGGTCGCGGCGACCTGTACCGAAACGGGCTTGACCGAGGGTTCGCACTGCTCCGTCTGCAAGGCGGTCTTGACAAAACAGGAAACCGTTCCCGCGCTCGGTCACGATTGGAACGAGGGCGAGGTCACAACAGCGCCGACCTGCACCCAAAAGGGCGTTAAAACGTTCGCCTGCAAGCGCGATAACTGCGCCGAAACCAAAACAGAGGAAATTGCCGCAGCGGGTCACACCGAGGTGACGGACGC
>JAMPHV010000119.1 GCA_023663265.1 Bacteroides sp. | reverse complement strand
CCCTCCCGCCCCTCCTTTGGTGTCGCCTTAAGCCCCGCGGGAGGCGCTCTGCTCTCGCTTTCGAGTTAAAGAGAACACCACATAATATGTAATTTTAAGAATTAGTAAATCAGTGCTTTTATAAAAATTGAAACATTATTTTAAGCGCAGTCATAAAAAACAGTATCTCTGATTTAGAAATTTTGAGGAAACTTAAATTATAACAAAAAAACGACCCGTTTTCGACAGATCGTTTTTTTACAGCCCCTTTTTTATAGCTCCTTTTTTTGTTATAATAATTGTCAATTTTTGTAAGGTTTGGGGTATTTTTTACAGCGGCAGACGGTATCGGCAGTGCAAAAAGCGATCGTTCTATGACGGTATTACTTCGCCATGACCTTTGAAAGCTCTTCGCTGAACGCAACGGGGTCCTCGATAGTCATTCCCTCGATCAGCATAGCCTGCGTATAAAGCAGGTCGGCGTAGGTTTTCAGCATTTCCCTGTCGTTGTCGAACAGGTATTGAAGCTTATCGAAAACAGGGTGGTCGGGATTGATCTCCAAAGCCTTATCCGCCTTAGCCTTGCGGTCGGTGGGCATGGAGTTCAGCACCTTTTCCATTTCCACGGAAAGAGCGCCGTCGCTGGTAATGCAAACGGGGTGAGATTTAAGCTTGTTGGTGAGCCTTACGGCAGCCACCTTGTCGCCCAAGGCTTCCTTGAGAGCCTCGCAAAGTTCCTTGCTGCCCTCGTTCTTTTCCTTGAGCTCCTTCTTTTCCTCCTCGGTCTCAAGGTCAAGGTCGCCGCCTTGTACGGACTTGAATTTCTTTTCGCTGTAATCGACCATCATTTGCAGGCAAAATTCGTCAACGTTGTCGGTAAGGTACAGTATTTCATAGCCCTTGTCCTTTACGCTTTCCACTATCGGGAGCGCGTCTATCCTTTCAACGCTTTCGCCCGCGGCGTAGTAGATGCAGTCCTGCCCCTCTTTCATACCTGTTACGTATTCCTCGAGAGTAACGGGCTTTTTGTCCTTGCTGGAGGTGAACAGCAGCAGGTCTTGGAGCAGCTCCTTATTCATGCCGTAGCCGTTGTAAACTCCGAATTTTATCTGAAGCCCGAACGCTTTCCAAAACTCCTCGTACTTTTCTCTGTCGTTGTTCAGCATTTTCTTGAGCTCGTTTTTAACGGTTCTCTCAAGCGATTTGGCTATGATCTTGAGCTGACGGTCATGCTGGAGCATCTCGCGGCTGATGTTGAGGGACAAGTCCTCGCTGTCCACCAAGCCCTTTACAAAGCTGAAATGATCGGGGAGCAGATCGCCGCATTTATCCATTATCAAAACGCCGTTGGAATAAAGCTGCAAGCCCTTTTCAAACTCCTTTGAATAATAGTCGTAGGGCGCTTTTTTGGGTATAAACATCAAAGCGGAATAGGTAGCCGTTCCCTCCGTCTTGCTGTGGATATGGGCAAGGGGCTCGGTGTAATCGTAGAATTTTTCCTGATAAAAGCTGTTGTAATCCTCGTCCTTAAGCTCGGTCTTGTTTTTCTTCCAAATGGGGATCATACTGTTCAAGGTCTCGTCCTCGGTGTGCTCCTCGTACTTCTCGCTTTCGGGCGCGTCCTCGGGCGCGTCCTCCTTGAGGTGGCGGTGGGTTACCTCCATTTTAATGGGATAGCGGATATAATCCGAATATTTTTTAACAAGGCTCCTTATTTTATATTCCGCTAAAAATTCCTCGTAATCCTCGTCGTCGGTGTTGTCCTTAAGATAAAGAGTGATCTCCGTGCCGTGCCCGTCCTTTTCGCACTCCTCCACGGTGTAGCCGTCCACGCCCTCGCTTGTCCATAGGTAAGCGGTATCTGCGCCGTAAGCCTTTGACTTGACGGTCACCTTTCCCGCGACCATAAAGGCGGAATAAAAGCCCACGCCAAACTGTCCTATAACGGAGACGTCCTCGGAATTAGCCGCGTTTTCCTCCGCTTTCATCGCCTCCTTGAATTTAAGGGAGCCCGACTGGGCGATAACGCCCAAGTTGTTTTCCAGCTCCTCCTGGGTCATTCCTATGCCGTTGTCCGAGATGGTGAGGGTGCGGGCGGTTTTGTCGGGGGTTATCCTAATACGGAAATCGCCGCGGTCAAGCCCGAGATTTTCGTTAAGGGACTTGAAATAAAGCTTGTCCATAGCGTCGCTGGCGTTGGAGATAAGCTCGCGGATAAATATTTCCTTATGGGTGTAAATGGAGTTGATCATCATTTCGAGCAGTCTTTTCGATTCTGCTTTAAAGGCTTTTTTCTTTGACATTTTCTTTGTTCCTTTCATTTCTTGATTATTTTTAATGTAAATTTTTAATTATTACCCTTGTTTTCTTCGCCTTACGGCTTCAGAGCGTATTTTCACAGTAATTTGCGCAGGTCTTTCGGCAAAAATTTTCGTTTTTAGCACTCTCGCCCTTAGAGTGCTAAAATTATTATATCACTTTTTTTTCGCTTGTCAATGGGGAATTGTGAAAATTTTTTGAAAACTTGACTTTTAATATTGTTTATGGTAAAGTAAAATAGACCTCCTCGGAAACTGGAGAAGTGCCGTATGACGCAGCAATTTTGCTGTAAGGCGAAGTCCATTTTCCGCAGGCATACTGTATGTATTTCAAGGAAAATGGGCAAAGCATTACGGCAAAAAGGCAAGTCAGACGGTGCTTCGTAAGTTTCCGAGGAGGTCTAATAAAAAACAGCGGAGGATACCGAAGTGGGGAGAATTATCAAGGCGATGGTGAATAAATATCTTATTCCTTCATTGGAGCTTGTTGAAGATGTTTTTGCAAAATGGGACGGTCCGAGCGAGGGCAGGCTTGTACGTCGGTTAGTTGAAGAAATCAGGGCTAAAAAATATTATGTTCCCGAGCTGGAGCTGATCATGGTCAATGAAGAGGACGAAACAGTCGGCTACGCCATGCTTTCGCGTTTTCATATAGAGGGACGGTACGAGGACGAGCTGCTGCTTTTAACTCCCGTCGCCGTAAAAACGGAGCTTCAAAGGCAGCATATTTCAAAGGAGCTGTTGGAATACGGATTTAAAAAAGCGGAGGAGCTGGGCTTTAAGGCGGTGCTTGTTGAAGGCGATCCAAAAAATTATGCTTCGAGAGGGTTCAAGGCAAGCTATAATTTCGGTATAGAAGCGGGTCCGAATATAAAGCTTCCCCACCCCGACTGTTTAATGGTCAAGGAGCTTAAGGAGGGCGCGTTGGATAAAATGAGCGGTCTTGTGGATTATTCTTTTTACGAGGCGCTCAGCGGGGAAGGATAAAAAGGTCAAATGAAAAAATATATCATTAAAAAAATGGAGAGCGAGGACGAAATAAACGGCAAGGGATATGTTCATTACAGGTCTTGGCACGAAGCCTATGCGGGACTTATCGACGCCGCGTATTTGGAACAGCTCACGCTTGAGAAATGCACGGACAGCGCACACAAATGGACCGACAATCTTCTTGTCGCAAAGGACGGAGAGAGGGTCGTCGGCTTTGCGGGGTACGGTCCCTATCGGGACGAAACGCTTCCGTCGCACGGCGAGGTATTCTCGCTCTATGTCCTTTCGGAATATCAAGGCAAAAAGATCGGTTACGAGCTGATGAACGCCGCGCTCGATAAGCTCTCCGACTGCGAAAGGATCGCCGTATGGGTGTTGAAGGGAAACGACAGGGCTGTACGTTTCTATGAACGCTACGGCTTTCGCATGGACGGCGCCGAATCGGAGATCAAGCTCGGTACTCCGAATACGGTGATCAGAATGATCTACGAAAGAAAGAAGTGACAAGAGGTGATCTGTACGTATGGACGCATTGGAAATAAAGAAAGCAGACAAAGGCACGGAGCTGGCGGATAAACTGATACGTTTTGTTGAAAATTTCTCTTGGGAAGAGGTAAAAGACCATATGTTAGGCGAGCTAAGGGCATGGTCGTTTACCGATTGGGAAACGCCCTTTGCGGCAGCGGTAAACGGACAGATCGCAGGAATAGCCTACATAAGGAAAGAGGACTATTATCCGCTGCCCGAAATATATCCGTGGATATCCGGAGTTTTTGTGGCTGAGGATTACCGCGGTCGCAGGATCAGCGAAAAGCTGATCGCCTTTGCAAACGAGTATGCAAGGAAAAACGGATTTGATAAAACATATATACCTTCGATACATACAGGCTTGTATGAAAAGTACGGATACCGCTATCTTAGGGATATTGTTAATTACGGCGGCGGAACGGACAGATTATATGTCAAAGAAATAAAACAATCGATTTAAGTTTCCCCAAAATTCAAGATAAAAAATTGGAAATCGTTGCGGCAAAAGGAAAAAGCACATTTCTTAAAATAAAAATAAGCAATGAAAAAAAGCAGAATGAGCTTTAATTAAAGCTTAATAAATCATTATATAACATCGGCAATTGTAATTCTAAGCGTCTGCATTTTTAAAAATCGGTATACGACTTATATTTTAAGCCAACTTTCAAAGCGAGGAAAAGGGGGAGGGGGATAAGGAAGGGATTCTTAAGGTGAAACCTAAAGGGGGAGGGCGGGGGAAAATCCTCGCTTTGACGGGTTTGTCTGTCCCCCGCCCTCCCCCTTTTGGTGTCACCTTAAGCCCCGCGCGGGAGCGCACACTGCACTCGCTTTCGAGCAAAATCAAACACTGCATAATATGTAATTTTAAGAATGTAAATCCGCGCTTTAATATAAAATTAACATTATCTTAAGCATAATCATTAAATAAAACACTTATTTTTATAAAAGCGGCGATTTGCTAATTCTTAAGATTACATATTATGTGATGTTCTCTTTAGCTCGAAGGCGAGAGCAGCGCGCCTCCCGCGGGGCTTAAGGTGACACCAAAGGAGGGGCGGGAGGGGGACAAGC
>JAMPHV010000118.1 GCA_023663265.1 Bacteroides sp. | reverse complement strand
CGCTTTGAAAGTTGTTTTAGAATATAAGTCGGTATTCCGTTTTTTTAAAAATGCATACACTTGGAATTACAACTGCCAACGTTTTATAATGATTTATTAAGCTTTGAATATGGCTCATTCTGCTTTTTACTCAATGCTTTTTCATTTTTGATGTATGTGTTCTACTTTTGTCATAACGATTTCTTCATTTTTTGCTTTGAATTTTGGGGAAGATTAAATTATAACAAAAAGGGGCTGTAAAAAAACTATCCCAAAATTTCAAAAAATTGATAATTGTGGAGCGGCTTCACCGCATGATTTAAATTTACGCTTGTGCATTATTTAACTAAATTCATTATGATAATGTTATCTAACATCAAACCTATAGATTTGTACCTCGAAAATCAAAATTTGTCGGCGCAGCCGACACCTTAATTGTCAATTATCAATTATCAATTGTCAATTATTATGAAAAAACACGACCCGCTTCAATGGATCGTGTTTTTTACAGCCCCTTTTTTTACATTTAAAGCTTTTCCGCCAACTCCCTCATTATCTCGGGAATATCGATGCTCTGCGGACAGTGCGCCGTGCATCTTTTACAGCCTATGCAGTCCTTGGGTCCCGCTTTTTCCGATTTTTTCAGCTTATCCAGCGCCCAGTCTCCGTTAAGCTTGTAATCGTTATAGACCGAAAGCACGTCGGGTATGTCGATTTTCTTCGGGCACTCGTCGCAGCAGTAGCGGCAGGCGGTGCAGGGCACCTGGATTTGATTTTTAAACATATCCCTTGCCTTGAACAGCAGCGCCGTGTCGGCTTCGGAGAGCGCGCACTCCTCGGAGAAGGTGCTGACGTTGTCAACTATCTGCTCCATATTTGACATACCGCTGAGCACCACCTGAACGTTGGGAAGAGTTCTGAGCCATCTGAACGCCCATGAAGCGATGGACCAATCGGGGTGAGCGTCCTTTAAAAGCTTATTTGCTCCGTCGGTGAGGCTCGCCAATTTGCCTCCCCTTACAGGCTCCATTACGATAACGGGAAGCCCGCTTTCGGCGGCTGTTTCATATTCGCGCTTTGCGGAGCCGTACTCCCAGTCGTAGTAGTTGAGCTGCAGCTGCACAAAATCCCAGTTGTTCTGCTTTATAAACATTTTCAGCGTTTCGGGGCTTGAGTGGTTGGAAAAGCCGAGGTAACGTATCACGCCCTGCTCCCGCAGTTTGTTGAAGTACTCTATACAGCCGCTGTCGATGTACCTTTGGGCGGTACCGTCCATTACGGCGTGGACCAGATAAAAATCAATGTGATCGGTGTTCAGCCGTTTGAGCTGCTCCTCAAAAACAGCCTTATAATCGGGATTTGAAACAATATGGAATTTTGTGGCAAGGTAATAGCTGTCTCTCGGGTATTTTGTGATAGTCTCGCCTAAAAATTTTTCGGAATCGCCGCTGTTGTAAACATAAGCGGTATCATAGTAGTTTACGCCGTTTTTCATGGCGTGATCTATGATTTTTCCCGCACCTTCGCGGTCAATGGGGTTTCCGTCAAGCTCGGGACGTGTGGGAAGGCGCATATTGCCCATTCCAAGGCAGGAGAGGGATAGGTCTCTAAAAGTCTTGTAAATCATTTTTTCGGTCCTTTCTGTTTTCTTTTTTATTCCTTCCGCTTTCGCGGACTCCTTGAACCATTGGTCGTCAAGCCGTTTTGACGTATTTTCATTCCTTTCTCGTACTACTTTAGGATAAATTTGACAGCCTTTCTTTCGTTTCCTTTATCCTCGCAGAAAATGCCTATAATTACTCCAGTAAAGCCCTCGCAGACCTCGGTGCTCAGATACTTCGATTCCATTCCCGCAAGCTGCTGCCACTCTCCGCTGTCGTCCAGAGCGTACAGCCTGTAGCTTTGCGCCTCGGCGGCTATCTTAAAGGATACGGTCTCGCTTTTCAGCGTAAGCTCGCCCATTTTTATTTCAACTCCGCCTACGGTTATTATGCCCTTAACGGTACAGCCGCCCTCCGCCGCTTTTTCCGCCGTAAGCTCGTAATGATTGCTCTCGTTCATATAGACGGTGAGACCGCAGCGGGTATTTTCCCCCATTGTGCCGCTTTCTATCTCCGCTTCGGCGGTACAGTCAAATTCTCTTTGTCTGTCGCCCACAAAGGTAACGTTTCCCCTGCTGTTTAATTTTTCTTCGCAGCCCAAAAGATACACCGCGCCGTCTTCAAAGCGGTAGGCGTCGGGATCGGGACGTCTTATGTAACAGGCGGTCTCGGGCTTCAAGCTCCACCTTTCCGCGGGATATTCGTCGGGGTCGCAGATAACGCAGCCCTTTTCGTTCACCTCGTAGCCCAAGCGGCTTGTGCCGTCCGCGCCGACCTTCAGCCAGCCGTCCTCCGTCCAGTATACGGGCTCCAAAAACACCTCTCTGCCCAAATGGTGGAACTGTCGCCACATATGCATTTGTCTGAACGCCAAATTAACCATCCACCATTGACCGCTTCCGTCATCGACGATATCCGCGTGACCCGCTCCCTGTACCGTGTATCCGCCTAAATTTCTGTTGGTGAGGATCGGGTTGCGGGGGCAGCTTTCGTAGGGTCCGTAAGGGTCCCTGCTTCTGAACATACACTCGGTGTGCCCATACTCGGTTCCGCCCTCCGCCGCCAAAAGATAGCAGTACTCGCCGATACGGTAAAGGTGAGGGGCTTCTATGAAGCGTCCGCCCGTTCCCTTGCATATGCACCTTGCCTTATTAAGCACCTTGCCCGTAGCTATATCTATTTCACAGAGAGAAATGCCGTGCTCTCCGAAATCGTCCTCGCCGTTGCTCATAAAGTAGGTCTTATCGCCGTCGAACAGCAGCGACGGGTCTATACCGCCTCTTTCCACACGAACGGGCTCCGACCATTCCCCCATAATATCGTCGGTGTAAACGTAAAAGTTTCCGCCGCCGCTTGTGTTGGTGACCACCACGTAAAACCTGCCGTTGTTATAACGGATAGTGGGGGCGAAAATTCCTCCCGAGGGCTCAACGCCGTTCAGATCGAGCTGACTTTTTCTTGTGATACAGTGCCCTATCTGTTCCCAATCGACAAGGTTTCTGCTTCTGAACAGAGGCAGGGCGGGAAAAAACTGAAAGCTGCTGCACACGAGATAAAAATAATCTCCCGCCCTGCAAATGCTGGGGTCGGGGTAAAAGCCTCTTATAACGGGGTTGGCGTATTTCATTGTTGTAATGTCCTTTCTGATCGCTGTAATAATATTTTATAATATTTAAAGGTGTTTGTCAATAAAAAAACTATCTCAAAACTTAAAAAATTGATAATTGATAATTGACAATTGATAATTATCAATTATTATGGAAAAACACGACCCATTTCAACGGATCGTGTTTTTTTACAGCCCCATCGGAACAACGCTATTACTCTCCCGCAGCCTTTTTGATCTGATCGCGGTAAGGCTGTACATAAGCCTCGATAGCTTGATACTGGCTGTCGAGAGTGGCGGTGTAAGACGTGCCGTAGTAGATAGGACCGTCAAAAACAGCGCTTCCTCGCCTTCAATAAGAATGGATTGCAGGTCCGTATCTATGCCCATTGCATTGTCAAATACCAGCTCGAACTTGTCGGAGTGAAGCATATCGTCTATAAGGTCAAGCTGCTCGACGGAATAAACGGGCTTAAACTTCTCTCTTCTTGCGGTGCCGCACTCGGGACATTCAAGCAGGTCGGCGTTGTTGTTGGAAACATAATCGTATTTGCAGCCGGGGCATTTGTCGTAGTAAACGGGGTCGGTGGAGGTCTTCTTTGCGTAATCGGCGGCCTTGGTCTCGGGGTCGGATTCGTATATCCTGCTCGCCAGTATCCAGTCAACGCCGCCCTGTACGTTTGCCGCGCCCGCGGGTACCATATATCCGAAGGTATCGGCGGCTACGTAATAGGTGTCCGAAAGAGGGTCCTTGGGTATGGGAAGAGTTACCATATCGCCCACCAGACCGTTTTTGAAAATAGTCTCCTGCGCGCTCTCGATGCCCCACTCATAGCCCATGGCAAGGAACAAAAGCTTGCCGCTGGTAAAGGCTTCGCCGGGGTGAACGTAACCGTCTCCTATAAGCCCCTCCTTTTTCATATCCGCAAGGAAGCTCATAGCGCGCTCAACGTTTTCGTTGCGCAGATTGTTGACTATATCGTTGTCGGTAACGTCAAAGGTCTTTACGCCCGTGGAGTTGGCAAACATCATCGCCGTCCAGCTTCCGCCTGTAAAGCCCACGTTTTCCTCGCTCTGATCCACCCACTGCTCGCAAAGCTCCTTGAAAGTGTTCCAGTTCCAGTTGCCCTCCTCGTAAAGCTGCCAGGGGTCCTTCAAGCCCGCCTCCAGCAAAGTGGCTCTGTTATAGTGAATGGTAAAGTTGGGCTGTACGTCCGAGGGGAAATAGTAGTGCTTGCCCGCATAATTAAAGTCCTCGATAACGTCCTTTATGTTTTTCCACAGATCGGCGTCCATATCCAGCCACTCGTCCAGGGGAGTATAAGTATTCTTGGACGCGTAGCAGGGGATAGCCTCCCAGTCGTATCTTACCAGGTCGGGAGAATTTCCCGTTGAAATATATGTACCGAGCTTATCGTAAACGTCGCCCGAGGGCACTATCTCTACCGTCATCGTGCCGCCGAAGCGCTGAGCGAAAAGCTCGGTGGTTTCGGGCTCCTGTGCGTTTATGTCATAGTAGCAGAGCGCCTTGACCTCTCCCGCCAACTGACCCGGCACGTATTTCGGACCCGTTCCGTCCTCGTTCGCCGTGTCAACGGTCCCGATATTCGCCATGCTGTCGTAATCGATCTCATTGTCAAGATTTTCCGTTGTGCTGCTGGTGATCGGCGCAGCGTTTTCGGGGGCTCCCGATTCGCTCTGCGAGCAGGCGGAAAGCAGTACAAGAACTCCGCACATAACCAGCGACAGGATTTTCTTTTTGGTGTTCATTAAAATAAATGACCTCCTACTATAATATATTTGTCGGGTAAATCCATGACAAGCCAGCCATGGT
>JAMPHV010000117.1 GCA_023663265.1 Bacteroides sp. | reverse complement strand
CTTTTCTAAATTTCCCGCGTTTTTTCGTTTTTGGGTTTTGCGTGTCAAATAACACTCCTTTCGCTCACAAGCTCAGTCCTCCGTCTAAGATCAGCACCTGTCCCGTCATATAGGAAAGGCTTCCGTCCGCCAACAGAGAGACCATCTCCGCCACCTCCGACGCGGCGGCAAATCGCTTCATGGGTATGACGTCCAAATATCCCTTAAGCTTTTCCTCGGGCACCGAATCAAGCATTTCCGTTTCCACAAAGCCCGGCGCCACCGCGTTTACCTGTATGCCGTAGGGCGCCAGCTCCTTAGCCAGCGCCGCGGTCATGGAATTGACGGCGCCCTTGGTGGCGCTGTACACGCTCTGACCCGCAAGCGAATATACGCTGCTGACGGAGGAAATATTGATTATTTTTCCGCTGCGGTTTTTCATCATTTTGAGCGCCGCCTGCTGAGCGCAGTTAAAATATCCCTTTATGTTGACGTCGAGGCTTTTTTGCAGCGATTCGGCGTTAAGCATAAGCAAATAAGCGTCGTTTACAATGCCCGCGTTGTTTACAAGAACGTCCAAACGTCCGAACTCCTTAAAGGCGATGCGGAACATATCCTGCACCTGCTTCATATCCGAGGTGTCCGCCTGTATGGCGACCGCCCTTCCGCCAAGTCCGACTATCTCGCTGACTGCGCTGTCGGCGGCTTCCCTGCTGCTGTTGTAATTTATAACGATATCGAAGCCCTTTTCCGCAAGACGTACCGCGCAGGCTTTTCCTATCCCCCTTGAGGAGCCGGTTACCAAAGCGACCTTTTCCATTTTTCCACCGTACCTCCGTATTTATATTTTTTTGAGCACTACCGCGGAATAAGAGCCGCCCGCGCCTGCGCTGACCGCCACAGCGTATTCTGCGCCGCTGACCGCCCATGTCTCTTCGATCCCGCCGTCCTCCGAAACGAGCCATTTTCCCGTTATATCGGTCTCTCCCGCAAGTACCCTTGCCGCCTGAGCCAGCGCCATTGAGGCGGAAGCCGCTCTTGCGTCTCCCGTGGCATGCTTTACCGACAGCAGGGGCTTGTTGGCTCCGAAAAGCTCTCGGTATATTTTAAGCTCGGGATCGTCGATCTCCTTGATACCGCAGCCGTAGCCGCAGATAAAATCAATGCGGTCAAGGAAAATATCGGCGTTTCTGCAAGCGCTCAGCACGGCGCATTTCAGCGCTTCCTCGCCGCCTAACTCCGAATATTCCGCGCTCCTGTGGGACATTCCGCAGCCCCTTATTTCGGCGTACCTTTTCGCTCCTCTTTTTTCGGCTGAGGAAGCGGTCTCCAGCACAAGGGAAACCGAGCCCTCGCCCAACACAAAGCCGTTTCCTCCCGAATACGGCTCGCAGCACGCTTTTGCGCCGTACTTTCCGTAAAGATATTCGGTAACGTCGGTATTTTCATCGGTGCCCGCTGCCACCATAATTTTCTCTTCGCAGCGTTTTATAACGTCATAGGCGTAGCAAACGCTTTGAAGCCCTGCTTGACTGCCGTTGGCGACCGTCACGTTGTACCCCTTTATTCCGGCGAAAATGGAGAAATAGCCTCCCGCCGCGTTATAGACCGTATTGGGGAAGGAAAAGGCGCTGCCGCCGTTTGTGCCGTTGGCGATAACGTTTTTCTGAAAGGTAACTATCTCCGTCATGGGACCGTCCGAGGTGCCTATTACAATACCTATATCGTTTTCGTTTTCCCCGTCGGTCTTAAAGCCCGCGTCCGCCAACGCCCTAACTCCGCTTACGAGCTGCAGCTGACTGAATCTGTCCAGCTTGCGGTAAAACGCCATTTTAATATCGTGCGCCTTGTAATCGTCGGAGGTGAGCGTCGCTCTTACCGAGTCCGCGCCTGTCTGCGCGCCGATCATGCTGCTTACCGTTCCTATGCCCGTAATATAAACGGGCTCGCCGCTGCGCCTTTCGGGTATCGCCCTGCCCTCCGCCGCGAAAATAATGCTGGCGTTGTTGCCGCCGAAGGCAAAGGAGTTGGACATGGCGTAGGATATCGGCTTTTTTCTGCTGTCGTTGGGGGTAAAATCAATGGCTCCCGCCTTTTCGGCAAGCCTTGCCTTATCCTCGGCGGTATAGCCTGCGGTAGGGGGGACCGTTCCGTCACAGAGTGCCTTTACCGTAAGCACCGCTTCGATTGATCCCGCCGCGCCCAGACAGTGACCTGTCATGGACTTTGTGGAGCTTACCGAAAGATGATCGTTGGAGTTAAAGATCGTATGAAGAGACAAAAACTCCGCTTCATCGTTTTTTGCTGTGCCCGTACCGTGAGCGTTTATATAATCGATATCGCCGCTGTCAAGGCAGGAATTGGAAACAGCTCTTCTTATCGCGCTCATCTGACCCTGTCCGTCGGGGCGGGGCGCGGTTATATGATGAGCGTCCGAGCTTATCCCCGAGCCCGCTATCTCGCAGTATATCCTTGCCCCTCTGCCGACCGCGCGGTCATAGCTTTCTATGACAAGCATACCCGCGCCCTCGCCCAGGGTTATTCCGCTGCTTCGGTTAAAGGGGGAGCAGGGCTGCTCGTCCAAGGCATGCAAGGCGTGGAACCCCGCAAAGGCAAGAGATGTAAAGGCGTCCGAACCGCCCGCAAGAAAAACCTCGGCTTCGCCGCCCGCAATAAGGTCGCAGGCATAGCTTAAGCTTATGGTGCCAGCCGCGCAGGCGTTCACTATATTGGCGGTTAACCCGTTCAAGCCGAAGTGAGCGGAAACGTTGTTGGCGATAGCGGAAGCGGGCATTTTCAATATACCCTTGCGGCTTACGTTTTCATCGCCCTTTTCCTTGACCTCCGTGTAATAGCCGTCGATGCTGGCGGCTCCGCCTACGCAGTTGCCCACTATAACGCCGATATCCTTATCCCCGCTTACGGAGATGCCCGCGTCGTCCAGCGCCTCCTTTGCCGCTTTTATGCAAAGCAGCGAGGAACGGTCGTAATCCTCATGAGACAGCTCGCTGTTTTCCGCTTCGCTGACCGCGCCCTTTTTCGCATAACAGCCGTCGGTGTTTATCACCGTCACATCGCGTATTCCCGAAATTCCGTTTACGGCATTTTCCCAGCACTCGCTTACGTTGTCTCCCAAAGCGCAGATCAAGCCGAGTCCCGTTACAACGCATCTTTTCTTATCGGACATTTCTATTCTCCTTTTTTATAGTATAAAAAGCAGCCGAAAGCAACTGCCCCGACTGCCGTTTTTGTTATTGCAGATGTTCCTTAACATAAGCGGTCAAGGTGTCTATGCTCTGAAAATGTTCTTTTCCCACGCCCGTCATCTGAACGCCGAACAAGGTGTCTATTCCCGCAATTATCTCGATAGAGTCGATGGAATCGAGCCCGATATCGTCTCCGAACAGCTCGGAATCGTTTTCGAGCGCGTCCTCGGGTATTCTCAGATTTTCGACCAGCATAGCCTTGATCTTATCTGCAATTCCTTTTTCGTTCATAGATGTTACCTCTTTCCTTATATTTTTTTCAGCAGCTCTTTTACGCTTTCCTGTACGATCACGGTTTGGCGTTTTGCGAACGCCGAAAGGCGAACGCCATCGGGGCACTGCATTTCGATCGCGCGCCCTATGATCATACGCTGTCTTTCGCCGAAAAACTTTTTGTAGCCTCCGCCGATAGCGCAGGGTATGACAGGCGCTCCCGTCTTTGCGGCAAGAAGCGCGGCTCCCGGCTTGAATTCCTTCATACTGCCGTCCTTGGAGGTGCTTCCCTCGGGGAAAATAAGCATCGGGCTGCCGTTTTTTATCAGCTCTTGACCCGTAACGTACCAATCCGCGTCCGGATTGTAACGGTCTATCGGTACGGTGCGGGCTTTTTTCAGAAAAAAGCCCATAAATTTCTTGTCGTACCAGTCCTTCGCCACCAGCGAATAGGGCTTGTACCGATTCAAGACCGCTCCCGCAAACAGCCCGTCCGTATGCGAGGTATGATTTGCCGTGAAAATACAAGGAGTATTTTTAAGTCCCTTTTTCATCGACCTGTCCTCCCATATCACCTTAGGACGGAACATTATGTACATGGCAGCTTTAGCTAATGCCGTAACTGTATTCATCGGGATAAGACCCACGCCTTTCGTGATTTTTCGGATATACGATTATTGTATCATAATTCGACAAAAAATGCAAGCTTTCTATTTGATCTCCCAAACCACGGCAACGCTTGCTTCCTCAACGATATCCTCGGGCGCAATGTCAATGTCCGAGGCTCCGCGTAGGCGTTCCGTTCCGCCCGCCGTCTTTGCGAATAGGACGGGAGAATCGAAGCTCCCTCCCTCGCCGCCGCAGGTAACGCTTATTATTTCTCCCAAGGCAACGCCCGCCGCTTCCGCTATGGCATACGCCTTTCGCTCCGCGTCCTTGACCGCCGCCCGCAAAAGTCTGTCCGAGGCCGCTCTTCTGTCCTTGACGGAAAAGACGATATCAAAGGCGGGATCGGCTTTTTTGCAGGAGCATAAGGCGTTGACGACATGGTTAAGAAGCTTCATATCAAGGTCAAAGGCAAGACTTAAGCCATGGCTTAGGGAATAACCCGCGAACCGCCTTTCCCATGCTCCGTCCTCCCGCTGATAGCTTTCATAGTCGGTGCTTATGCTGAAGCGGGAGGTTTTAAGCTCGCTTTTATCGAAGCCGAGCTTTACGATCGCCTCCGTCAGCTCCTCCGATTTTTCGGTCTCGGCGGAGATCAGCGCGTTATAATCCTTGTCCTTGGAAGCAAGGGTGCAGGTGACGAGTATGAGATCGGGAGCCAGGCTTTCCCTGCCCGAGCCCTTTACCGTTACGGTACGCTGTTCCATGTGCGTTCTCCTTTCGGATCGTATTGTATTATTATTTGTACGGTATACTTATTTTACCATTTCACAGCCCGAAAATCAAGCGTTGAACAACTTAAGTTTCCCCAAAATACAAAGCAGAAAATGGAGAAATCGTTATGACAAAAGTAAAAGCGCACATCTTAAAACGAAAATAAGCATTGAATAAAAAGCAG
>JAMPHV010000116.1 GCA_023663265.1 Bacteroides sp. | reverse complement strand
ACCTTAAGAATCCCTTCCTTATCCCCCTCCCACCCCCTTTTCCCCGCTTTGGAAGCTTTTTGAAAAGATAAGTCGGTGTTCCGATTTTTTTAAATGCAGGCGCTTAGAATTACAACTGCCGATGTTCTATAATGATTTATTAAGCTTTGAATAGAGTTTATTCTGCTTTTATTCAATGCTTGTTTTCTTTTTTGGATTTGCTTGATTTGCTTTCGGCTCACTCTGCTGTTTTACTGCTGTGAAGCTTTAAAGCCCGCACAGACATCAAAATCGGCGAAGCCGTTCCGTAATTGTCAATTGTCAATTGTCAATTGTCAATTATCAACCGCCCACTGCAATGTATGCCCCACTTCATTCTCCCCTCCACCCCCTGCCGCCCTATCCGTTAAAGCTGCTTCTTTTGCTTTAACTGCCCCACAGCGGGGGCGGAGCCGCAAATACCCCGTTAGGGGTATTTGCCCGTCGGCTTCGCCGACGGCGCGGGCTTTTCTCCGAAAACCCCGCGGCTCCGCCGCCCCCTAAGTTAAAACTGCGCTTATATAACCTAAGGAAACGCCGATTAAAACACAATCGCCCCGCTCAAACAGGCATACTCGCGCGGCTGATTGTGTTACGCTGCGCTTTAATCGGCGTTTCCCTAACCCCTTTCGACCCCATTGTACAAAATGCACTAAAATATTTCTAAACTTTGTAATAATTTTAGTTGACTTTTAAAAAGTTAGACTGTATAATTTTTAGTATAGGTATCTATATCGTAACCTAAACTTACATAAGGAGGATAATATTTCATGAGAATGAAAAAAATATTGTCGGGCGTTCTCGCCGCGGCAATAGCGGTTTCTGCGGTTACCGTGACGTCGTTGACGATAAACGCGGCGAACACTTCGGAAACATACCCAATTGTAACTGAAGAAATGACGCTCACGGAAGAGCGGAGTGAAGTTAAAGTTTTTGAAAAAGGCGATCAATTCTTTTCCGAGCTTTTAAATTATGAAACCCTTAGCATAAAATATAAGCTCACAGAAGATGCTCTTACAACTGTAAACGGTAATCTTTGGTTCATGGGAAATGCTTTTGCAATATATTTCCAAGAAACAGACACTTGGGAATGTGGAGCTGAAATAACTTTCGGATATCCTAATCCTTGGGACGGAACAACGTTCAATACAACAGACACATACACTGGTTCTGTTTCAACGGCAAATTTGGTAGAAGCGGCTAAGACAATCACAGGTAAAGATGATGAAGAAGAGGCGCTGGCAAATTGTAAATCCGTTTTTTCGAGTGGAAGTGTTCCCGGGTTAATTCTTGTTTCAGCCGAGCTTACAGACCCTATCGACAAGGATAATCCCAAAACTCCGATTTCCGCGACCATTGACGAAATGACGATTGAGCTTGCTGAAAACGGCTCGTGGAATTGGCAGGGAGAGGGCGATTTTTCCGTTAAGGATTTTGCGCCCGAAACCTTAGGCGATTTTAACGTATCGAATATGACCGTCGAGTTTAATGCTACAGGTGCAAAAAGCGACGGTAAAGCATTTGATCTTTCGAAGATCAGCTATCAGATAAGAATCAAAACGACCGACTGGTTGGTCATGGGTTCATCGACCTATGATGCCGACACGGGAAAAGTGATTGTAACGGCAGATGTTTCGGCTGCGATTAAGAACTTTAGTCCCACTGATAAGACTGCCGACAAAAACACATTCCCCTTTAATGGCTTTTCACTTGTTGCAGGAACATCAAGTCTTGATGACGCCACTGCTCCCATTACCCTTACAATAGGCGGTAAGAAAGACGTTCCCGTAACAGGCATAACCCTCAACAAAACCGAGCTTGCTCTCGTAAAGGGCGATACTGCCGCTCTTACGGCTACGGTTGCTCCCGAGACGGCTACCGATTCTACCGTTGTTTGGTCTTCAAGCGACACGGACGTTGTTACCGTTGACGAAGAGGGCACCGTAACGGCTATAGGCGCGGGCACCGCTACCGTTACCGCGGCTTCAAAGAGCACTCCCGCGGTAAAGGCGATCTGCGAGGTGGCCGTTACCGTTCCCGTAACGGGCGTTACTCTCAACAAGACCGAGCTTGCTCTTAAGAAGGGCGAGACCGAAACTCTTACGGCGACCGTTGCTCCCACGGACGCAAGCGACAAGACCCTTGACTGGGCTTCAAGCGACTCAACGGTAGCCACCGTTGATTCCACGGGCAAGGTCACCGCTGTCGCTTCGGGCACAGCCACGATCACCGTTAAGTCCAACGCGGACGAAACCAAAAAGGCGACCTGCACGGTCACCGTTACCAACCCCGCAACGGCTATCGCTCTTTCCGATATGACCGTGCTGGTGGGCGAGGATAAAACCATAGCTCTTGCTTTAACTCCCGAGGACGCTGACGAGCCGACGGTGGTATACACCTCCTCCGATCCCACGATCTTCACCGTTGCCAACGGCAAGGTTACGGGCGTTGCGGCGGGCGAAGCTACCCTTACCGCAACAGCGGGCGAGCTTACCGCTTCCTGCAAGGTGACCGTTTCAGCCGAAGCGATCCCCGCGACCAAGGTCGAGCTTAACAAGACCACTCTCGAGCTCGAGGTCGGAGGTACTGCGGCGCTTACCGCCACATTGACCCCCGCCGACAGCACCGATACTCTCGTATGGAGCTCTTCTGTTCCCGCGACGGCTACCGTCGATCAGACGGGCAAGGTCACCGCTGTCGCAGAAGGCACGACCGTTATCACCGTTAAGGCGAACGACGGCGTTTCCGCCTCCTGCACCGTAACGGTCAGCGCGAAAACCATAGCTATCACCGAGGTGGTACTCGACAAGACCACCGCCTCCGTTGAAGAGGGCGAGACCGTACAGCTTACCGCAACCGTTAAGCCCGAGGACACCACCGAGGACAAGACCGTTACTTGGGAATCCTCCGACGGCACCGTTGCCACTGTAGATTCCACGGGTAAGGTCACCGCCGTTAAGGCAGGTACCGCGACCATCACCGCCAAGGCGGGCACAAAGACCGCCGAGTGCGTTATCACCGTTACCGAAAAGCAGGTAACCACTACCGAAGAGCCCGTTGAGATCGTTACGGGCACCGAGGAGGCTTCGGCTCCCGTCGATCCCGACGAGGGCGTTGTCATCGAGGTAGAGGGTCTTGACGTAGCTCTTGAAGCGGAGCCCGACACCTTTGAAGAGGGCGTTACCGAGGTCAAGGCTGAGGTCAAGGTAGACACCACCGTTGCTCCCGCCAAGGAGGAATCCGTTTCCGCAGCCGTAGAGGCTATTCTCGAGGGCACCGAGGACGCGGAGAATGCGGTAGAGATCAGCGCCGTTATCAGCGTAGTGCTCAAGGATCAGAACGGCGACGAGATCCAGCCCGTAGAGGGCGGCTCCGTTAAGGTGACCGTACCCTACGACGGAAAATCCAACTACGCCGCTTACGTGGACGGCGATACCCCCGAGTTTATAAAGCTCGTTATCGACGCGGCAAAGAAGTACGCTTCCTTTGACGCAAAGCACTTCTCCGATTACTATCTCGTAGCCCTCTCCGAAAAGGCAGCCGAGGCTGTTGACAAGGAGAACGGAGAAGACGTTGAAAAGGAAGAAAAGACCTTTGAGGGCTCCCTTGTTATAAACGACACTGCTTGGTGGACGTCAAAGAACATCACTCTTGAAGAGCTTATCGGCGAGTTTGACCCCGATGATGTAAAATCCGTTGCGTTCACCTGCGCCGGTCACGGAATACAGGTCGGCTATAACGGTACCTCCGGTTGGACGCAGCACGAGCTTGCCGCAGGCGAGACCAAGGTTTGCACCGACATTGTTTTAAAGCCTACTCCCGTGCCCACGGAAGAAAATCCCGACAATGTGTCCGAATACACTCTCTTTGTTGGTATCAGCGCGGGCGACGGCGTTGATTATACCGTTTCTTGGGTAACCACCGCCGAGGTCGAAAAGACCGAGGACGACAATCCCGGCGGCGGAGACGACCAGCCCACAACCACCGCCGTTCTCCTTTCCGAAGAGGAAAAGGCAATGGATAATTGGGGCACATGGGTAGAGATCGCTCCCGAAAAGTTCGCCGAGATCAACTCCGCAGGCAAGATAGTTGTTACTATCAAGGACACCGCAGCAGGAGCACAGTACGGCTTCAGATACGGCGACTCTTGGACCAACTACATTCTGCCCAACGGTTTTGACTACAGCGAGGCCATGACCGCAGGTCAGACCTCCTACGAGGTAGAGATAAGCGCGGACTTCCTGGCTACTCTTAAGCAAAATAAGCTTATCATCACTGGTCACGACTACACGATAGTTAAGGTAGAGTATGTTGCCACCTCCACGGGCGGAACAAAGCCTCCTGTAGGCGGCGATGATGATGAAACGGAGACCGCGGCTCCCACGCCCACACCCGGCGGCAGCAGCTTCACATCTCCTCCCGTTTCGGGCGGTTCCACCTCCTCGAGCGATAACACCACTACCGCTCCCGCACTCACCACGGCTCCCTCGGCTGAACCCGCAGTCACCGACGCTCCCGTGGCAGGCTCCGCCACCGAAACCGTGGCAACCGACCACGCAGCTTCCGCAGCAGACCCCGACAACGGCGGCGCTGAGGGCGGCGCAGCTCCCTCCGACGGCGGCGACAGCAACGTCGGCAACGCAGGAGCAGGCACAGCCGAGGACAAGAACGCGGCAACAGGCGTTGCTCTCGCTCTCGTTCCCGCAATCGCAGCAGCGGCAGGCGTGATCATCTCTAAGAAGAGAAAGTAAAAAAAGTAAAGATACCTAAAAAGCGTTTATTATAACGAAAAAAGCGGCTCGTCATTAGACGGGTCGCTTTTTTTGATTGATTTTATTCCTTCTCGGAGCTGCTTTCGGAGCTTTCTTCGCTTTGACTGCCTTGCTCGCTGTCTCCGCTCTCCGAGCTTTCGGAGCTTTCGGAGCTTTCGGAGCTTTCCTCGGTTTTGGGAGTGGTCTCGGCAGAGGCGCTGTCGGAGGTCTCCGAGCTCGAGGCGGGGGTATTGGTACCGCCGCCCACGTTATCGCTATTGCCGCCGCAGGCGGTCAGCGCAAGGGCAAGCGCGCCCGCCAAAATCACGGCTGTAAAAATTTTCTTAAGCTTCATTTTTGTGATCTCCTTTCCTGTCTATTTTATCATAATCATATTCAAAAAGCACATTTCAAAGAAAGCTGCTCGCTTTCTCAGATTATTATGCCACGAATTTTAAAAAAGAGTATGGGGGAGAAGAGACAAATTTCGGAAAGGAAAAATTTTCAAAATTGAGTATTGAAAATTTATACTAATTCCAAATAGAATTATGGACAAAATTTTATAGGGTCCATAATTC
>JAMPHV010000115.1 GCA_023663265.1 Bacteroides sp. | reverse complement strand
TTGGTGTCACCTTAAGCCCCGCGGGAGGCGCGCTGCTCTCGCTTCCGAGCAAAAGCAAACATCACATAATATGTAATATTAAGAATTAGTAAATCGGTACTTTTATAAAAGTTAAGCATTATCTTAAGCGCAATCAAAAAATCTCTGATTTAGAAATTTTGGGGAAACTTAAAGCATTATTTTTCCCCTATTCCACTCCCTTAAGCACCTCAACCATATCCAACCGCTTAATCCGTTTTGAGAACATAAAGCTGACGGATACGGAAATTATCAGCACGCAAATGCCCGATATGATAAAATAATAAAAGGGCAGCTTTAAAGCGTAGTCGAAATTTTCGCCGTTGCTGTTTATCATAGCGTTTAAGGAGGCGCTTCCGAGGGGCGCGCCCACGATTATCCCGATCGCGGAGAGCCACAAATTCTGCGCGCTCAGCAAGCCTCTTATCTTAGATGACTGTAAGCCCAGCACCTTTAACGTGGCGAATTCCTTTACTCTTTCGCTGAAGGACAGCGAGCCCGAATTGTACAGCACTACCACTATCATAACGGCGGAAAAAACGATCATCATCACTATCAGCAGGTTTATGGTTTCCCAAGCCTGGCGGTATGCCGCTTCAAGCTCCGATCTGCTGTGAACGGCGGTTACTGTGCTAAGCTGTTTGATATCCTCCGTAATGTCGTCCGACATCAGCAGCGTTGGCGAGTATTCTTCGCCCGAGGCTTCAAAATCCTCTCTCAAATAGGCGATACCCTGCGTTTCGGTGCTTCGGTAGATAAGCCCTACGGTCGCCTCGTGCCAGTCGTTTTCGGAATAGATGTGCCAATAGACCTTGTCCCCCACGTTTACTCCGAGTTCCTCGGAGAATTTTCGGCTTATGCCGATACTGCCGGGCGTTATCCGAGCGGCTTCATCGTTCAGATTGAGAATGTTGTACAGTCCCTTGCCCTCAAGCACCGTAACGGAGCCCTTTTTTTTCTCCGCCGTGACCGCGTCGGGAGTTTTTGCCACCTCTGCCGCGGACATCATGACCGTTTCTCCCGCCAGATCCTCCGCCAAGACGTCTATCTCGTCAAGAGGCGCGTCCGAGGACAGAGTTATCTGATATTCTGCGGAAACGGTTTTTGTGAAGTTCAGCTCGATCATCTGATCCACCATTCCCGTGCAGCCCACGCCGTAAACCATAAGCAGCATGCCCACCGCAGTACCCAGCACGCACATAAACGCACGGAGCTTGGCTCTCGAAATATCCCTTAAATTGTACTGACCGTTAAAGGAAAGCTTTTTCCAAAAGGGCAGCCTTTCAAAAAGGCATCTTTTGCCCTGCTTGGGCGGAGCGGGGCGAAGCGCCTCGGCGGGCTTTACCTTCAACAGCCTGCGGCAGCTTAAATATGCCGCAAGAACACAGACCGCGACTATTACCGCCGCCATTAGAATATACACGGGGTTAAACGCCGAATGGAGCCCCGGCACAATGTACCACTCCGCGAACATATTCAGCATGATAGGGCAAAGCCATAGCGTACCCACCGCCGTTCCCAGCGCCGAACCGATAAGAGAAACGATAAGGCTGAAGCTTATGTAATGAAAAAGCACCTTTGATTTTTTCATTCCCAGCGCGTTCATGGTCCCTATCTGAGTGCGCTGCTTCTCGATCATACGGTTCATGGAAACGGCAATCACCAGCACCGCTATTCCCACAAATACGATCACGAAAACGTAGGAAAAGGATTTGTGCTGCTCCAGCTCGCTGTCCAACCTTGCAAGCCCCGCTACCGAGCTTCTGTCCACCATCGCGGCATAGCCGTTATCGAGAGCCTCGGCTATCGCCCTCTCGTGAGAAAGTCCACCGCCGTCATTGGTGCGTATAAGAAGCTGCGTATAAGGAAAGATTTTGGCAAGCGTTTCGTCGCTGAGCTTTTCAACTGCTTGAAGCAGCATATCCTCGGTGATGTCGTCAACGGTCATGCCGACGTTCTTAAGTCCCTCCGGCGTTTCGTTCAGAAGGTCCGTGTTCTCGGCGACCGTTTTGGCTGTGATCTTTTTCGTTTCTATAAGATGATTTACATAATCCCGCAGAGGGAACGCGTCGTAGGACATAAACACAACAGCGATATTTTCAAGATACATATCCGCGTCGTTTTCCGCCTGACGGTATTCATATTCAGCGCTTTCGACCAATCCTTTTACCTTTTTTGTAAAGCTTATACCGTTGTATTCAACGGTAAAGTCATCTCCCACCTTGACGCCTCTGCGCTCCGCAAAGGCGTTGGCGAGCCATACGCCCTCGGCGTCCGAGGGGTCGAACCGTTCCCCCGAAAAAAGATAAGGCATATTCACAAGGTCTTCCCGTTCAAGATATATGTCCGTCTGAACGCCGTCGAAATCGGGAGCGGTCCCCTGAGCGAACATACGAAGCTGCGCCTTCTCCACAAAATCCAGCGCCCTCACCGCTTCAAGAGCTTCATCGGAAAAGCCCTCGCCGTATACCCAAATATCGGACAGGGCGGTGTCCTCGTGGAATACCTCTCTTGCCCTATCCTGCGACAGCGCGTGTCCCTCAAAGGTCACGAAAAGCGCCATTGCCAAAAAAGCCAATATCAGCACGGAGAAAAACTGACCGAAATTCGTCTTAAACTCCCGCAGCATTTTTCTTTTCAGCATTACCACTCCACCTCCCCTACGGAAAGCGGAGCTTTGTTTACGGTTATCTCCTTGATTTTTCCGTTTTTCATACGAATGACTTTATCGGCGCATTTGGCAATATCGCTGTTGTGAGTGACCAGTATGACCGTTTTTCCCTCGGTCCTGCACAGCTTTTGCAGCAGCTCAAGCACCATTACTCCCGTCTGCGAATCCAAAGCGCCCGTTGGCTCGTCCCCCAAAAGTATTTTCGGGTTTTTCGCCAGCGCTCTGGCAATGGACACTCTCTGCTGCTCTCCGCCCGACATTTGCGACGGAAATTTATCGCGGCAGTGAGAAAGCCCCACCAATTTCAGCAGCTCGTCCGCGTCTCTTGCGTTTTTTACTATGCTTTTTGTAAGCGCGATATTTTCATAAGCGGTAAGGCTTGGCAGCAGATTGTAAAACTGAAAAATAAATCCCACCGAGTCGGCGCGGTATTCTCCAAGCTGTCTGTCGTTCATGGAGGATATCTCTTTTCCCGCTGCGCGAACGCTTCCCTCTGTGGGAGTATCCATTCCGCCCAGCATATTCAGTATGGTGGATTTTCCCGCTCCCGACTGCCCCAAAATAACAACAAACTCACCCTCGTCTATCGTAAAGCTCACATGATCGGCGGCTGTCTGTCTGCCCTCGCCCGTACCGTAGGTCTTTACAACGTCCTTTAGTTCTATCAGCATAATGCCCGTCTCCTTTTCAGATCATTTTCGCCTCACATCGGTTAGCATTAACTAACCGTTAGCTGAGACTAACCAATAAATATTATAGCAAATTAAAATACGTTTGTCAATATGTATCCTCTTGTTAGTTTATACTAATTAAAATGAGATAGGCATAAATCAACAATAACAAACAGGCAAAAGCTCCGACCCGTTAAAGCTAAGCTAAGCAAGGCTTTGACAGGTCGGAGCTTTTGGATCGCAGCGGTTATTCCTCCATTTGCTTGGAAAAATACATTGCCGCCGCCTGCACTAATGCGGTCTGCTCGGGACTGGCATATTCCGTTCCCTCGCCGTCAAGCATCATGACTGCGCCGTTTACGTCTCCCTGCGAAATAATGGGGGCGCACACTATCGCGTACTTGTTGACGCCCTCGATAGGCATAAGCCTGTTGTCCTCATAGGAGCGGTAAACGTGGCTCTTGCGCTGTTCTATCAAGTCCTCGAGGGAACCCGACACCCTGCGCTCGAGCACCTCCTTTTTCTGCATTCCCGAAACCGCTATTATATGGTCGCGGTCGCAGATTGCGGCGGGGCAGCCGCCTATTTTCGATAATACCTCCGCGTACTGCGACGCAATAGAGGATATCTCGCCTATGGGAGAGTATTTCTTAAAAATAACCTCCCCGTCTACGTTTGTATAAATTTCCAGCGGGTCTCCCTCGCGAATACGCATTGTTCGGCGTATCTCCTTGGGTATTACGACTCTGCCGAGATCATCTATTCTTCTAACAATCCCTGTTGCTTTCATAACACAAGCTTCATTCCTTTCGATAAAAAGTTTGTATTACTATTCTTTACAGCGCGAGGAGTTTTATTCTTGAAATTTTTCCGACTGTTGGAATTTTGTTTTTGAGTATCTAATTCTCTTGCCAAATACAAAGATAGACAAATGAATATGGAGCATTTGGAAAGAGTGTTTCGGGTGTAATTCCAAATACAAAGACAGATAAATGAATAGGAATATTTGGAAATAGTGTAAGAGCCGCTGAAAAATCAAACCGTCATATTTTTCCTTACAAAAAACACATATACCTTATTTATGCTTTTTTCCTTACTTTTTATTCAAAATAATTGCTTCGTCCCATTTTTTGATATTTCACTTTAATGCTTTAAATTCAAAAATGTCTTATATCCCCTCCCCGACTCTTACCCCCAAGGCTTTACTTATACCTATCCTTTATTGCGCCGTAATTACGATAATTATATTTTTAAAAGAGAACCGAAAATTTTTCTTTGGTTTTTTTGAATTTTTTTAGCTCGGACCCTGTTCCCAAAGAAGGCTTGCCGCAGTAAAATCCTTTTTTAAACCTCCGAGAAGACGTTCACATACGTCAAAAACAGGAACTTTTCAAAAAAATAACTTCATCAAATCCGCTGTACAAGCCATTCTGTATTTTTACCGCTTTTGTGAAAAAAACGGTGATCCGAAAGCAAAAAAATCTCGGTTTTAATAAATTTTGACGGGGTTTTTTGGGTGATCACGTTTTAAAAAAAACGAAAAAAGTCGGAAAACCGCTTTACAAAGGGAAAAATTAAAAAAAATAATTTTTGACGCAGACCGATCCGAAAATCAAACGAGCTTGTCTCGTCGGTGGATTCTTCTCTTGAAATCAAACGATAAAAAGCCGAAAAAGCCCTTTACAAAAGCTTTTTGATCATGTGATTTTCGGACGGGCCGCCCCTTCCGCAGGCTGTGATTTTCCCCGTCGGCGGGTAAAAACAAAATCGGTTCATAAAACACAATGAAGTAGTTTTTGACAAAATTTTACTTTGCGTCGTATAGTAAATTTAAGCTAAAAACCAATTGATTTTATTTTTGCGAATACTATGTAATACATAGTATTCGCAAATCTGCTCCGAAAAATCATATTTAAATTTTTACACGCAAATTTGAAAATCAGCGTGTAAATTATACGCCAAAATGCCGCCGAAAAAATCGAACCGTCAAAATAAAAAAAATAAGCCCATACGATTATTTTCGACAGGATTCGGAAAAGAAATTTGATAATCGTGTGAATAAAAACGTCGTTTTATGTTAAATATGTGAAAAATACGATGATATGAATTTTATACTGTTTTCGCTCTAAAAGATAGACAAAGTCTATCTTTTAGAGACGCCG
>JAMPHV010000114.1 GCA_023663265.1 Bacteroides sp. | reverse complement strand
ACTTGATTCAAGACTGATTTTAAGGATTCTTAATGAAAATTGATTTCCGTGAAATTTCGTTATAATAATTGACAATTTTTTGAAGCTTTGGTATAGTTTTTTTACAGCCCCTTTTTTAAGTTTTGAGATATTTTTTTACAGCCCCTTATCAATTGTTTAAGACATAAAAATCCTTTAATTTGCCATCCGCCTCTTCGACCCTTTCTCTATCCGCACTCAGAAAGGACCAAAACCTGAGATCGGCTAATGTAAGGCTTACCCGCGCCGTTTCTCCGTCCTCAAAAAGCTCCTTTAGCCTATCCGACAGATATTCGTCCTCGAGAGTATCGATATTCCCCAGGGATATCCTCAGCGTGTCGGGTCCGTTCGGCAAAAGCCCCGCCATATGAGGCAAGGTAACGTTGTTTTCGGTATCGGGATAAAAATACAGCTCACCCGCCGAAAAGTCTCCGCGATCCTCCGCTAAGCAATACAGTGTGCCGCTCGCCTCAGTCTCTCCCGAAAGCTCTGCCGTGCTTGAATAAAAATGCGTATCCCAATCGTAAAAGGCAACGAAATAGCTTGCCGCTTTTACCGTCATTCCGTTTTCAAGCGTGTCACCCGCCCTCACCTTGAACCAACCGTTGCTGTCGGTGATCGGATAATTATCCGAATAGGAATCCATATAGCGCAAAAAACCGAAATCGTATTCCAAAATGGGGAACTCATCGTTAAGCGGGGTGGAGACCGCCTGAGATTTTCTCAAAACCGAACGGTCGGGGAAGGATATCTCGTCGGCAAAGAATGCGCCCGCCGAGCTTGCGTCCAGGTCGGGGTTAAAATCATCAAACAGATACTCCGACCTTACCGCGGGCACTCTATATATGCAGTAGGACTTTAAATTCTTGTCGGTGATAAAATCGCCGTCGCAGCTCACCTCTACCGCAAGCTGATAATAGGGCATGTAGTATTCACCCCTATCGGTATTGTAAACGAGCTCTACTCTCTTTATATCCTCCGCGTCGATCCTGCCGTCGCTTAAATACCACCCGCCTCCGTCCGTGTCGGGAGCAGCATTGCTGCCTATCAGCATTTCCCTTGCCTCCTCCGCCGTTATTATCGGATAATTTCCGACGGCGTCCGCGGCGGAGAGGGCGCTGCTCCGTCTGATAAAGCTGAGCTCGTTGTTGAAAACGGGCTCCCCGCCGTCCTCGGAGACCGTCATATACGGCACGAACGTCGCCCAATCGTAAAAATAGTTCAAAATGCTCCGCACGGGGTCGTTTGAGCCGCAGTAGACGCGGTAATTCATGCTGCCCTCTCCCGAAAAGCCGTAATCTCTGTAAACATTGATCACGGGAAGCTCAAACTGAAGCAGCTCCTTAAAGCTTTCCGTCAAATAAGAGACGGTCTCCCTCGCTCGGCGCTCGCTTGTGCCGTAATAGGTGAAGCTGTACCCCTTCGGCAGCTTGACTCTGTCCTCGTCCGAGCTCGGTTCTCCGAAATCCACCGTAATATCTCCGTACCCCCATACGGTGATTATGACCGACTCAACTCCGTACTTCCCTCCGCCGCACACCATACGGCAGCTTCCGGGATTTACGCTGCGCAAAGAACGGTCGATCTCGCACTCTCCCGCCTCCACTCCCAAGGCGCGGGCAGCCTTTTCTGCCATCTCGGTCAATTCCGCCTCGCTGAAATAACGGGGCATTATATTTATATTGCCTTGATACGACAGGTTTTTGAATACGGGCATGGAGGTGAGATTCAGCTCCTCGCTCCAAGGGTTGCCCCGATCCAGCTCGGATATATCGTATGCCGTTTCTATATACAAAGCGCTTACGCCGTTCGTTTCCGCGGCTTTATAAGGTATTTTCGGCAATTCGTCATATCCCTCGCCCTCAAAAATATCGTCCGAATAAATGGTAAAGTCCTGCCAGGTGTTTTCTATATAAAGCCTGTCTTCGCCGAGATCGGCGTTTCTCACCGCGAAAGCGCCCGCCGCTGCGGCTGCCGCAGCCGCCAATGCCGCAAATTTTAACGGAAGCTTTTTTTCTTTTTTTTCTATAACGGGAATATACTCCTCATTGACCTCGCTTAATTCCCGATATATTTTTTCGTTGTTTTTCATAACAGTATTCCCTTTCGTCCGTCCGCCTGTCCGCAAAAGAGCTATATATCGTAATCCTCGTCGGCAAGAAAGACCTGTAAGCTGCACCTGCTTCTGTAAAGAGACATTTTCACCGCCGCCTCGTTCAGCTTCATGCGCTCCGCGACCTCCTTCACCGAAAAGGTATACCAGTATCTGAGCATAAATATCTCTCTTTCTCTCGGCAATAGCTCTCCCAAAAACCTGTTGAGCAGATCGCGGAGCGGGAGCCCCTCTATTATCCTGTCCTCCCCGCCCACGCACTCCGCCAGCTCCTCAAGACACATTTCCGTCTCTCCGCCGCCGCGTTTTTCCGCCGTTCTTTTCCTGTATCTGTCAATGGCAAGGTTTCTTGTGATCCTTCCGAGAAACACGGCGAGCTTTTTCGGCTTTGCGGGCGGAATACTGTTCCATGCCCTGAGCCAGGTGTCGTTGACGCACTCCTCCGCGTCCTCCGCGGAGCGCAGGATATTGTCCGCTATAATATTGCAGTATTTCCCGTACTTGCTGCGGCTTTCCTCAACAGCCGTTTCCGAGCGCTTAAAATAAAGCTCCACTATCCTGCTGTCGTCCATTTTATCATTCCTTTCACGGTCTTATAAAGTTCCCCTTATACCAACAGACGGATTTGAAATACGAAAGGTAACAAATTAAATTATTTAAATTATTTAAATTATCTCCCACCCTACGAATATCGCTTCCGCCGACGAAGGCGTGCCGATGCCATCGGAAAAAACGATATATTTTAAGTTAAGCTTTGCCTTAACGCAGTTCGATTCCGCAAAAGTCTTCTCGGCATCAAAGCCGTTTCCGTTTTCTACGGCGTTACCCACATATATGGTCCCTCCGCCCGTTCTGAAAGCGACGGCTCCGTCAACGCAGGAAATAAGCGCGTTTTCGCTGCCCGTATCCGTATATAAAAGCGGTACGCGAACGCTTCCCGAGGGGTCGGGATAAAAATACAGGCTGCCGTCCTCTTGGAAATATCTGAGGATCCCCTCGTAGGTCACATATCCCGTGTCCTCGTTAAACTCCACATCATTGACAAGATATTTTTGTCCGTTCTCCCAAGTTATCCTAAATCTCGCCTTTGTTACGGTAAGTCCGTTGTCCAAAACGTCTCCCGCCTTGACCATAAAATATTTCGGCTCGCCGAACGTGCTGCCGTCGGTGTTAAAGGTCTCGGTATCGAAATTGAAGCAGTCGGGGTCGTCTATAGTGCTGTCAAATACGGGGTCCCCGTAGCGCATAAAGCCGAAGTCGAATTCCAAGATCGGGTTTTCCTCCGTACCGTAAGCCCTGAGCGCTTCGGTCTTGCTTATCTCCGTTCCGTCGGGCAGGGAAACAAGGTCGGCGGGATAGGCGGGGATAATTTCATTATGGAGGTCGGGAAGAACAAATCCGAAATTAACATACCCGAAGTTAATGGCGGGAACATAAAACGCGCCGTACAGGCTAAGTCCCGTTCCCTCAAGAAAGGCGGGCGTTTCAAGCTCCGCGTAAAAACGGTAGAAGGGCAGAAAATACCTGTTATTGTCACAGCGGTAAACAAGCTCCGCGCTCGCTATATCCTCCTCCCGCAGCTCGTCCGCTTTCAGCTCGCCCTCATAAACGTTCGTTACATACGCTCCCCGAAGCAGTCTTTCCCTCGCGGCGTCCACGGAGATCAGCGGGTATTCTCCCAGGTATTCCGAAACGCTGAGCCTGTTTACAAGCGTAATGCGGTAAAGCTTGTTTTCCGCGCCGTTAAAGTCCGCAAAGGCTAAATTGTAATTAAGGATATTCCTCACGTCGCTGTCTGTTTTCTCGCTAATGCGGTATATCATGTCGTTTTGCATCACGTCGTCGAAGCAAAGCTGCTGCTTGGTATAAGCGTCATAGCGGTAATCCTCGAATTGCAGCAGGTCGGCAAAGGTCTCGGCAAGATACCTTAAGGTAAGCTGCGTTTTCTCGTCCTCCGCGCCGCCGCTCAGCGAATATTCCTCAGGCATCGTAAAGCTTCGGTTATCCCCGTTAAGCGCGAAATCGCTAAAGTCGATCTCCACCGCGCCGTCGCTGTACACATATATGACCAATGCGTCAAGCCCGTATTTTTCCCCGCCGCAGACCGCCTTAAGCATATACCTGTACTGTACGCCCTGCGACTCGTCCCCGACCTCTCCGAAGCTGCTCTCCGATATCTCCGTGCCAAGCTGCTTCGCCGCGTTTTCCGCCATTTTGAGCATGGTCCCGTCGCTCAGATAACGGGTAGGCGTTTCCGTATCGTTGGCGGTCGTAACGCTCTGATATGAAAGATTCTCAAATACCGGCAGAGAGGCAAGCTCCATATCCCCGCTCCAAGGATTGTTGGGATCGAGTACCGCTTCTATCTCCTCCGCCTGGGTATAGTCCCTCTCTTGAACGTATCCGTACATTTTGTGACGCAGCAGACCGCAGTATATCTCCTCCGTCCCCTCGATAACGACCCCGCTGTTGTAGTCCGTCACTGGGAATATGCGGCAGTCCTCCCACCTGTTCGCTTCGTTCGGGTTTGTCTCTATGCCGCCGAAGCTTATGCTCCGAAGAGCTATAAAGCCCGCTATTGCTGCCGCGCAGACCGCGCTTCCCACAGCCGCCCATTTTATGGGGGACTTTATTTTTATGTTCTTTTCGGAAATATATTTGTCGTTTATTTCTCCGATAGTATGTAAAAGCTGTTCATTGTTTTTCATATGTATCCGCCTCCCTTTAAATTGAATAAAAATATGAGTTTTCAAATGTCAAAGCCTTCCTCCAGCAGAAACTCCCTCAAAGCGGCTCGTGTGCGGTAAAGAGACATTTTAGCCGTGCCCTCGTTTACGCTGCAGCGCTTTGCCGTTTCCTTAAGAGAAAACATATACCAGTACCTCAAGACAAACATTTCTCTTGCCCGAGGCTCCAGCTTCTCCAAAAACCTGTCAAGCGCGTCCCTGAGCAGCACCGTATCGGTAAAGGTCTCCTCTCTGCCCACGCACTCCGCCAGCTCCTCCAAGCACAGGGCAAGCTCTCCGCTGCCTCTTTTTGCCGATTTGAGCCGTCTGAACCTGTCTATCGCCAAATTTCTGGTAAGCTTTCCGAAAAAAGCGTCGAGCCTTGGCGGCTTATGAGGCGGGATAATGTTCCACGCCTTGAACCAGGTATCGTTGACGCATTCCTCCGCGTCCTCTCCCGAGCGAAGAATATTGTTGGCTATAACGCCGCAGTATTTGCCGTATTTATCCTGACTTTCCTTTACCGCGGTCTCGGAGCGCTTGAAGTAAAGCTCTATTATTCTGCTGTCCTCCATTTTTTTCATTCCTTTCGGTATTCTCTCTTGAAGGTCCTTCAATCTTATATACGAAAAACAAAATAGGTCGGTAACAAAAAAAGAAAAAATTTTTTCCGAATTTTTCCGTTGAAATACATTGGGTATATTAAGGGGCTGAAGGGCTGTAAAACAACTATACCAAAGCTTCAAAAAATTGTCAATTATTATAATGAAATTTAAGTTTCCCCAAGAT
>JAMPHV010000113.1 GCA_023663265.1 Bacteroides sp. | reverse complement strand
CACCTTAAGCCCCGCGGGAGGCGCGCTGCTCTCGCTTCCGAGCAAAAGAAAACATTACATAATATGTTTTTTTTAGAATTAGTAAATCGCTACTTTTATAAAAGTGAAGCATTATCTTAAACGCAATCAAAAAAACATTATCTTTGATTTAGAAAATTTGGGGAAACTTAAATTTCTCCTCCGTCTTGCATTTTAGGGCAAAATGTGGTAAAATGCTTTTTATGGATTGCACTTGTTATAAACAAGCCGATCGCGTATATGAAGATAGCTAAAATAAAATCAGGAGGCAGTATGTCACGAGATTATAACAGTTACGAGAGCCCGCTTTGCACACGGTATGCAAGCGAGGAGATGCAGTATGTTTTTTCACAGCGGAAAAAGTTCGGCACCTTTCGCCGCCTTTGGGTCGCGCTGGCAAGAGCGGAAATGAAGCTCGGGCTTAATATTACGCAGGAGCAGGTGGATCAGCTCGAGGCTAATGTGGATAACATAGATTTTGCCGTCGCCGAGGCGCGGGAAAAGGAGGTAAGGCATGACGTAATGTCTCATGTGTACGCCTACGGTAAGGTCTGTCCCGACGCGGCGGGCGTTATCCACTTGGGCGCCACCTCCTGCTACGTGGGGGACAATACCGATATAATTATAATGAGAGACGCCATGAGGATACTTCACAGAAAGCTTGTGAACGTTATCGCCAACCTGGCGGACTTTGCCGAAAGATACAAGAGCATGCCCTGCCTTGCATACACACATTTGCAGCCCGCGCAGCTTACCACGGTGGGGAAAAGGGCGACCCTGTGGGCAAACGAGCTTCTTATGGACCTGGAGGAGCTGGAATACCGCATGAGCAAGCTTAAGCTTCTCGGTCAGAAGGGCACCACGGGCACCCAAGCGAGCTTTGTTGAATTATTCGGCGGAGACGGTGACAAAATAGATAAGCTGGAGAAAATGATAGCTGAGGAAATGGGCTTTGAAGAGTGCGTTTCCGTAAGCGGGCAGACCTATTCGAGAAAAACGGATACCATGGTGCTGAACGTGCTGTCGGGGATAGCCGCAAGCTGCTCCAAATTCAGCAACGACCTGCGTATTTTGGCAAGCTTCAAGGAAATGGAGGAGCCATTTGAGGCGCATCAGATAGGCTCCTCGGCTATGCCATACAAGCGCAACCCCATGCGCTCCGAGAGGATCACCTCCTTGGCGAGATATGTAATGACCGACGCCCTTAATCCCGCCTTTACAAGCGCGACGCAGTGGTTTGAAAGGACTCTCGACGACAGCGCCAACAAGAGGATAGCGGTAGCGGAGGCGTTCCTTGCAACGGACGCTATTCTGAATATTATGATAAACGTCACCGACGGATTGGTGGTATACGAAAAATCCGTAAGAGCAAGAGTTATGAGGGAGCTTCCCTTTATGGCTACCGAAAATATTATGATGAGGGCAGTGGAAAAGGGCGGAAACAGACAGGAGCTTCACGAGGCGCTGCGCACTCACAGCCTTGCCGCAGCCAAGGCTGTAAAGGAGGGCGGAGAAAACGACCTTGTGGACCGTATAGCCGCCGATCCCGTTTTTATGATAACAAAGGAGGAGATACAAGCGGTGCTCCTGCCCGAAAATTACACGGGAAGAAGCGCGGAGCAGGTGGACAGGTTCCTTAAGGAATGCGTTGAGCCTGTGCTGGACGCCAATAGGGACGTTTTGGGCGAAAAATCGGAGCTTTCGGTATGATATCCAACTTTGATCGGCGCTGTTAAAGCCCGCCGTTAATACGTTTTTTATGACTGTCTGACAAAAACTTATGAAAAATAGCTGAAACTTCTTGACTTATCGGGAATTTTCTACTATAATATATAAGGTTATTTTAAAATCGGCTGTTTATGCAATATCTTTCCAGCCGTAAAGGAAATTGAAAAAAACAGGAACGGAGTGAAATTTAATTGAAAAGAGTTAAAAAGCCCGTTTTCTTTGTAGTGGCAGGACTTATCGCGGTATTTGCGCTTTTGGCTACAATAGGCGTTCATACCTACTACGGCGACATTACCACTACATGGATCCGCGGGTTGTCGGATATCCGATGGGGTATCGATATACGGGGCGGCGTTGACGTTACCTTTACCCCTCCCGAGGGACAGGACGCCGACGAGTATCAGATGGACGCGGCAAGATCGGTCATTGAGACCCGTATGCTGAACAACAATATTACCGACTACGATTTGTATGTGGATTATTCCGCTCATCAGATAATAGTGCGCTTCCCGTGGCAGTCGGAGGACACCGATTTTGACCCCGAGGCGGCGGTCAAGGAGCTCGGCGAGACCGCCATGCTTTCCTTCCGCGAGGGCGGAAGCAGCAGCATCGGCGACGGTCAGACCTACGAGGACCTTCCCTTGGTGCTCAACGGCTCCGATGTTGAGAGCGCAAGAGCGTATTACAATACGCAGGAGAAGGAATATCAGGTAGCTCTTGAGCTTAAGGATTCGGGCGTTGCGGCTTTCTCGGAGGCAACCGAAAGGCTCAGCGCCACCAACGGCACGATCTCCATATGGATGGACGACGATATGATCTCCCAGCCCACCGTTTCCACTCATATCGCGGACGGCTCCGCCACTATCAGCGGAAGCTTCACCGCAGAGAGCGCCAAGGAGCTGGCGGACAAGATCAACGGCGGCGCATTGCCCTTTAATCTTGTTACCGCTAATTTCAGCACCATAAGCCCCACTCTCGGCGAGGGCGCAAGAGACGCTATGGCGATAGCGGGACTTATCGGATTTGCGTTTATAGTTGTATTTATGATCGTAAGATACCGTTTGCCCGGCTTTGTGGCTTCCATTGCCCTTATCGGGCAGGCTGCGGGCACGTTTGCCGCCATTACGGGCTTCTTTGGCTTCAATGAAAGCTTTACGCTTACTATCCCCGGTATCGCGGGTATCATTCTTGCGCTCGGTATGGGTGTTGACGCCAATGTTATTACCGCCGAGCGTATCAAGGAGGAGATATATGCGGGCAAATCTGTGAACGGAGCTATCCGCACGGGCTACAAGCGCGCTTTTTCCGCTATTTTTGACGGCAATATCACAATGATAATAGTTGCGTTCATATTGATGGGCGCGTTCGGTACCAGCGACAGCTTTTGGTCCACCGTTCTTACGCCTGTCTTTGTTTGGTTCGGCGCCTCTACCGAGGGTACGATTTATTCCTTCGGATATACTTTGGCGGTGGGCGTTATTTTGAACTTCCTTTTCGGTATCCTGCTTTCAAGGCTTATGACGGCCTCGCTGGCGGATTTCAAGGCGTTCAGAAAGCCTGCTCTTTACGGAGGTGCTAACAATGAATAAGAAAAAAGTATGGGACATCTACGGAAAGAGAAGGGTATTCTTTATAATTCCGATCGTAATAGCCGCGGCGGCTCTGATCGTTGCGCTTGCGGCGGGAATAGAGGTGGACATTGAGTTTAAGGGCGGTACTCTTATAACCTACAGTTATGTCGGCGATCTGGACACCTCCGCTCTTAAGTCGGCGGCAGAGGAGTACGGCTACGGTACCGTGAATGTTTCGACCGGCTCCTCTCTCAACTCCTCCTCCAACAGCGTAACTCTTTCCTACGCTTCAAACGACGGGCTTACCGCCGACGTGCTCAACGATATGTCGGCGGAGCTTATGGAGAAGTTCAGCGGCAATCAGCTCGAACGTCTGAACAGCCAGGACGTCAGCCCCACATCGGGTTGGAAATTCTTTGCAAAGTGTCTTGTGGCGGTAATTTTTTCGTTCGTGCTGCTGGTAATTTATATTGCGTTCCGCTTTAAGAAGATAGGCGGTCTCTCCGCGGGCTTTTTCGCGCTGGTGGCGCTTATTCACGATATAGTGATAGTGTTCGCATCCTTCATTTTCTTCCGTCTGCCCTTGGATGCGAATTTTATGGCGGTCGTTCTTACGATCCTCGGCTACTCTATCAACAACACAATTGTGACATATGACAGAATACGCGAGAACAGAACGCTGTACGGCAAGAGAATGGGCTTGGTCGAGCTGATGAACACCAGCGTTTCGCAGACTATGACGCGTTCGATAAACACTACCGTCACTACCGCATTTGCGGCTTTGGCTATCTGCGTCGTCGCCATGATCTGCGGCGTTACCTCCATTATCAGCTTTGCGTTCCCCTTGCTGATAGGTCTTGTGGCGGGATTTTATTCCTCAGTGTTTATGTCCGGCTCAATGTGGGTATCATGGCAGCTTCACAAGGAAAAGAAAGCAAACGAAAAGAGATAAATATTTTCAGAACCCGACTTTCGTTGGGTTCTAATTGTTTTAATGCCGAACGAAAGGAGATGAACGGGTGAAAATAGGCGTTTCAACCGCCTGCCTTTATCCTCTTGAAACAGAGACGGCGCTTAGGCGGCTTTGCGAGGCGGGAATAAGCAGCTTTGAAATTTTCTTTAACGCAGACTGCGAGCTGAGGGGAGAGATATATGAGGAAATAAAGCGAATCGTACGCTGCGAAGGCTTGAACATAATTTCTGTGCACCCTTACACGAGCGCGATGGAGACTATGTCGCTTTTCGGTAATTATCAAAGGCGATGCGCGGATATAAAAGAAGCGTATAAGCGCTATTTTGAGATAATGAACGAGCTGGGAGCGGGGATATTTGTGCTTCACGGAGCGCTGAAAAGCGCTGATTGCAGCGAGGAGCTTTATTTTGAAAGGTATTCGGAGCTTTATCGCTTAGGCAGGTCCTTCGGGGTGACGGTCGCGCAGGAAAACGTCAGCCGCTGCAAAAGCGGCAGCTTGGATTTTTTGCGTGAAATGAAGAGACAGCTCGGGGAGGAATGCGGCTTCGTTCTTGACGTGAAACAGGCAAGACGGAGCGGGCTCGACCCCCTCGACATGGTGAACGCATTGGGCGGCAGTATAGTTCATTGCCACCTCAGCGACAGTACGGCGGAAAGCGACTGCGCCGCAGTGGGAAAAGGCGAGTTTGACTTCGGGGGCTTTGCGGCGGAGCTGAATAAGATCGGATATAAGGGCGAAATCGTGCTGGAGCTTTACAGAAACGGTTTCGGAAAAATCGAGGAATTGAAGGAAAGCGTTGTGTATATGGAGGGATTTTTTTAAAAAAGTATTGAAAAAATTGTAAAAAAGTGGTATGATAATAACTGAAAGTATATTCTCCGCAAAAGGTCGGCGGAAAAAAAGACTTCGAGCTTTTGGCGAAAAGCCCTTTTAAAGAAAGGATTGGTCAAAAATATGAGATGCCCAAGTTGTGGATTTGACGACAGCAAGGTTATTGACTCCCGCCCGACAGAAAACAGAATACGTCGGCGCAGAGAGTGCCTTAAGTGCAGGGAACGGTTCACCACCTACGAGGAGATCGAGAATACGCCTTTGATGGTGACCAAGAGAGACGGCTCCGTAGAGGAGTTTAAGAGGGACAAGCTTCTGAAAAGCATAGTCAGAGCTGCGGCGAACCGATCCACCATAGACAGCAGGACCGCCAATGAAATGGTGGACGGCATCGTATGCGAGCTGAGAAATAATTTCAAGGACGAGGTGACCAGCACGCAGATCGGCGAAATGGCGCTTCGTAAGCTTAAAGCCAAGGACGCGGTGGCTTATATACGATTTGCGTCGGTTTATCAGAAATTCAACGACGCCGAAAGCTTTATCAAGGTAATAACGGAGCTTTCGGAGGACAAGGAAAAGGGAGAAAGTTAATGGACAACATTAACAAATTCGTGAATAAAAGGTAACTTTTTTGCACACAATCTCCAAAGGTGAAAAAAAGGTAAAAAAACAGTTGACAAAGGCGAATAAGAGTGATATAATAATCAAGCACTCAGC
>JAMPHV010000112.1 GCA_023663265.1 Bacteroides sp. | reverse complement strand
TACTTGATTCAAGACTGATTTTAAGGATTCTTAATGAAAATTGATTTCCGTGTAAAAGTTATCGCAACGTTGACACCTCCCCAAAATTATGCTATAATTTTATCGAACAAACACAAATTCTCTCTATTGCGACAAAAGGAGGCATTATATGACAAGAAACAACTTTCCGCATCTCATAGACCTGGACAGCTACCCCGTTTCAAGCTGGGACAGGATCACCGATCTCGCGATAGATATCAAGCGCAATCCCCACATTTACATAGGCGCCTGCAACGGAAAAATAATGGGCACCCTTTTTTACGAGCCCTCCACGCGAACACAGATGAGCTTCCAAAGCGCAATGCTGCGCCTGGGCGGCGGAATAATCGGCTTCGACAATCCCGCCAATTCCTCGGTAGCCAAGGGCGAATCCATAAAGGACACCACCAAGATCGCCAGCAGCTATTCAGATATAATCGTAATGCGCCACCCTCTGGAGGGCTCGGTCAAGGCGGCGGCTTTGACCGCCGACTGTCCCGTCATAAACGCGGGAGACGGCGGACATCTGCACCCCACGCAAACCTTGACCGACCTGCTTACCCTTAAGGCGGAAAAAGGGACGCTGAGCGGTCTTACCGTCGGCTTTTGCGGCGATCTTAAAAACGGACGGACGGTGCACTCTCTTGTAAAAGCCCTGTGCTGCTATGATAACAATAAATTCATACTTATATCCACCAACGAGCTTAAGGTGCCCACATATATAAAGGACAGGATATCCGCCGCAGGAAAGGAATACAGGGAGGTAAACTCCTTGGAGGAGGCTATGCCCTCCCTTGACGTGCTGTATATGACAAGGATACAGCGCGAGCGCTTCGGAAGCGAGGAGGAATACAACAGTCAGAAGCATATATTCTGTCTCGACAAAAAGAAAATGAAAGCGGCAAGGAAGGATATGATCGTTATGCACCCGCTGCCCCGTGTAGACGAAATAGCCGTCGAGGTGGACGACGATCCGAGAGCGCTGTATTTTAAGCAGGCGAATTACGGAATGTACGTCAGAATGTCGCTGATCCTTTCGGTGCTTAACGAGAACATAATAACAAAGCCTCTGCTTAACGGCACGATAATGCCCAAGGTGTGCTGCCGCAACGAAAAATGCATAACCCTGTACGAGCAGTCGCTGCCCCACAGCTTCCGCAATCACGGCGGAGTGCTCGAGTGCGAATACTGCGATGAGAGACTGCTGTTGGAGTGAATTTTATAAGTAGGTGATACCATAATGATAAAAAAATTATCGAATACAGCAAATTTAAAAGACTTAAAATCCATGGCGGAGGAGAAATATGTTGATAACATAAAAATGCTTCCCATATGTCTGCTGCATGATAATCCTGAACGTTTTCATGATCTCTCTAATTTGGATATGCTTGCAGAAGACATAGATAGGCAAGGACTTAAAGAACCTCTACATGTTGTTTTTAATGATAATGGAAACTATATCATTATCAATGGTCATAGACGCAAATATGCCGTGCAAAGTCTTATAAAAGGAGGTAAGCGTAGTACAGATAAGTTGCCATGCTTTATAATTAACAAGCAAGCGAAAACACTGCTCGATTTTATAGTGAATAATGTTGTAAGAAGAGGTACTTCTGATGCAGAAATTATAAAAATGTACAGTAATCTCAAAAAAATTTTTATATATTTTAAAGAAGATGGTGTAAAAATATCGGGTAGAATGAGAGATAATATAGCTGTATGTCTAAACGTATCATCGGCGCAAATAGGGAAAATTGAATATATCTATAGGCATGCTATTGATGAAATTAAATTGGCAGTCGAAAGTGACAAAATGTCAATATCAACTGCCAATATGGTTTCTCGTCTTACCCATGAACAACAGAAAGAACTTATCAAAAATAAAAGTCTTGAAAAAATCACACATAAAGAGGCAAAAGAAACTTTTGATAATTTAAGAAAAAGTTACAAATAAAAGTATAAGGGAAATATTATAATAATATCAAATCAAACTTATAAATTTGTACAAAAATCAAAAAAATTGTCGGTTAAGTCGATACCTTAATTGTCAATTATTATGGCATAAAAAGAATGACATGGCATAAAGAGAACGACCTGTCGGAGACAGGTCGTTCTCTTTATGAAAAAATATTTTCAATCCTTAACGGGTTCAAGTATGGCGTAATTTCCGTCGTCGCGCTTATAAACCACGTTGACCTCGCCGGTATCGCCGTTCTTGAACATAAAGAAATTGTGATCCAGCATATTCATCTGCAAGATCGCCTCCTCGGCGCTCATGGGACGGAGACGGAACTGCTTGCGCTTGATGATCTCATATCTGCTCTGCTCCTCCACCTCTTCGGGATACGGCTCTTCAAAGGCATTGGCTCTGAGCCTTTTCTCGACCTTTGTCTTGTTTTTTCTTATCTGACGGATTATTTTATCGATACAAGCGTCGAGGGCGTCGTTTTTGTCAGCCGCTCTCTGCTCCGAACGGAAAATCAAATTTTCGTATTTAACGGTCAGCTCAACAATAATATCGTCCTTGATGGTAGAAACGGTGAGCTTTGCGTCCGCTTCGTCGCCGAAAAAACGGTCGAGCTTTTTCAGCTTCTTGTCGGCATAATCGTTAAAGGCTTGAGGAACCTGCATTTTCTTGGCTGTAATTTGTAATTTCATAGTCTTTCCTCCTTTTTTGACTGCAAGACGGCGCGTACCGTCCTCTTGTACATATTATAGCATAATTTTAAAATAATTACAATAGTTTTGCACAAATTTACCAAAAAATAATCGGACAGGTCAACGGAGGACGGCGGCGTCTCACCCCTGCGGATAATATTCTTCAAACACTTTTTTTGCGATATCGCAGGACTCCTTGGCGTCCTTGGCGTAGTAATCCGCGCCTATCTGCTTGGCGTATTCGGGAGTGAGCACCGCGCCGCCCACCATTATCTTGCAGTCAACGTTGTTGTCGTGCAGCAGCTTGATGGTGTTCTCCATGCTTACCAGAGTGGTGGTCATCAGCGCGGACAAGCCCACAAGATGAACGTTTTCCTTTACGGCGCAGTCCAAAACCGCCTGATAATCAACGTCCTTACCCAGATCTATGACCTCGTAGCCGTAATTTTCCAGCAGCACCTTTACTATGTTTTTCCCTATATCGTGAATATCGCCCTTTACGGTAGCTAAAATAATTTTTCCCTTAGATACGGATTTTTCTCCCGTTTTGGCGAAGTGATTTTTTATCACCTCGAAGCAGCCCTGAGCCACTCCCGCCGTCAGAATAAGCTGCGGCAAAAATATCCTGCCTTTTTCAAATTCGCTTCCCGTCTTGTCGAGGGCGGGGATCAAAATACCGTTTATTATCTCCATAGGGTCTGTATTTTTCAGCAGCTCCTCGGTAAGCCGTGCGCCCTCGCTTTTAAGCCCGTTTTCCAAGGCGTACGCCAAATCGATATCGCCCTTGGGCGCCTTGACGGTCTCGCTGTCCCCGTCCCGCTGTCCGTATCGGCTTATATATTCCGCCGAGTTTTCGTCGTACCCCGCCAGCACGCTGAACGCCTTTACCGCCGCGGTCATGCTTTCGATATTCGGGTTGATTATCGGCAGATCCAGCCCCTTTGTAAGCGCCATTGTAAGAAAATTGCTGCTTACCTTTACTCTGTCGGGCAGTCCGAAGCTGATATTTGAAACGCCGAGGACCGTTCTTAAGCCAAGCTCGTTTTTAACTCTTTCAACGGCGTTTAAGGTCTCCATGGCAGCCTCCTGCTCGGCTGACACGGTAAGGGTAAGACAGTCTATGAAAACGTCCTCCCGTCTTATCCCCAAGGAAAGCGCTCTGTCCAATATTTTTTTTGCAATATTGAACCGTCCCTCCGCCGTTTTGGGAATACCGTTTTCGTCGAGGCACAAGCCCACCACTGCCGCGCCGTATTTTTTCACCAACGGCAAAACCGTTTGCAGCGATTTTTCCTCCCCGTTGACCGAGTTCACTATGGGCTTTCCGTTATACGTCCGCAAAGCCGCCTCCAACACCTCTGGTATGGTGGAATCAAGCTGAAGCGGAACGTCCGTCACGCCTTGGACCGCCTTTATCGCTCTGCACATCATATCCTTTTCGTCGATACCGGGAAGCCCTACGTTTATGTCAAGTATATCCGCGCCGCCCTTGACCTGCTCTATAGCTTGACCCAGTATATAGTCCGTGTCGTTGGCAAGCAGCGCTTCCTTAAAGCGTTTTTTACCTGTGGGATTGATCCGTTCGCCGATAATGCGGGGACGGTCAATGACCACCGTATTTGACGGAGTGCAGCAGGCGGAGGGAATGATCGGCTCTCTTTTAACATACCTTTTTCCTTCGAGTGTTTTTTTCACCTCGGAAATAAACCTCGGGTCCGTTCCGCAGCAGCCCCCGAAAATTTTTACCCCGAGAGGGATAAGCTTTTCCGTCAGCGCCGCAAATTCCTCTGCGGTAACGTTATAGGCGTTGGTGACGGGATCGGGCAGTCCCGCGTTTGGCTTTACCGCAACGGGCAGCCTTGTCAGTCCGCACAGCTCTTCGATGACAGGGTACAGCTCGGCGGGTCCCAAGGAGCAGTTTACGCCTATAGCGTCGATGCCCAGCCCCTCCAGTGTTAAAGCCATTGCGCTGACCGAGCAGCCCGTAAAGGTGCGTCTGTTTTCCTCAAAGGTCATGGTGCACACTACGGGCTTGTCCGAATTTTCCTTTGCCGCCAGCACAGCCGCCTTAAGCTCGTAAAGATCGGTCATTGTCTCAAAAACGATCAAGTCGCTGCCGCTGCCCGCAAGCACCTGCTCCTTATATATATCGTAAGCCTCTTCAAAGGTAAGGGTTCCCGTCGGCTCCAAAAGCTGTCCTATGGGACCTATATCCAAAGCGACAAGAGTATCCCTCCCCTCGCACGCTTTTCTTGCGTTTTTTATGCCCGCCTCGATTATTTCCCCGACTGAATATCCGCTTTTTTTTAGCTTGTATCTGTTGGCCCCGAAGGTGTTGGCGTAGATTATGTCCGCGCCCGCTTCAATGTATTCTCTGTGTATTTCGGCGAGCATTTCGGGCTTTTCAACGTTCAGAAGCTCGGGGGTTTCTCCCATTTTTAACCCTCGCGCCTGAAGCATGGTGCCCATAGCTCCGTCAAGTATCACAAATTCCTTTTCCAAAAGCTGTTTAAAATTCATTTTGCCGCCTTCCTTTCAAGCCCAATAACAGTAGGAGCCTCTTTGTCTGTATTGGCACCTGTCCCTCATATTGCAGCTTATACAGCCGCGTCTGCCCTTGGGTATTTCGTTTTCCGATATCCCCATTACCGCCGTTACCGACTTTCGGGGAACAAGTATAAGGCTGTCGGTCACATTGACGCCTATTCTTGCGGGCGCCTCCAGCACATTGATAAACTCCCTCTGTATATCCAAAGGAAAATCCCCGTAGCCGGGGGAAAATCGCCAGGTATAGTGAAGCTCGCCCACCTGCTTTTTTATCTCGGCTTCGGCAAGCTCGCAGACCTGCTCCACCGCCGCGGAGGCAAGGCTGTCGGCTATCAGCGCCTTTTCCATTCCCTCGGCTTCGTAAAAGCGTATCAGCTTGTCCGCCTGCGCCGAAAGAGTAACGCACAGCATTACGCAGCGGGTACAGCCCTTAAGGTGGGCGGCAACGTCTCTGCCCTTAAAAACAAGAGACGTGTTTAATACACGTATGCCCTCCTCGGCGGCTTCAATGCCGAAAACCTTGTACACCAGCCTCGGCTTTACCGCCTTAAGAAGCTCCTTCTCGCACTCTTCGGTTATTTTAAGTATATTTTTGTTTATTTCTCCGCCCTTATATCCCATATAGCGAAACGCCTCGGCGCGGTTCAAGCTATCCAATTTCATTTGTTTTACAGCTGACATTATATCCTCCCAATGAATATTTGCTCATAAATTATATCACGGTTTTAATATGCTGTCAATGAATTTTTCTTTTTTAAGTTTTTAAGTTTCCCCAAAATTCAAAGCAAAAATGGAGAAACCGTTATGACAAAAGTAAAAGCGCACATCTTAAAATGAAAATAAGCATTGAATAAAAAGCAGAATGAGCCTTAGGTAAATCTAAAAAAGCATTATAGAACATCGGCAGTTGTAATTTTACGCGCCCGCATTTTTAAAAAGCGGAATACCAAGTTATATTTTATAACCCCTTTCAAAGCGGGGAAAAGGGGGTGGAAGGGGGATAAGGAAGGGATTCTTAAGGT
>JAMPHV010000111.1 GCA_023663265.1 Bacteroides sp. | reverse complement strand
CAAAATTGCTGCGTCATACGGCACTTCTCCAGTTTCCGAGGAGGTCTATTATTTCCCGCTCATAAGCTCGCGAACGCGCATTTCGACGCTGTCGCAGAGCGCTCTTGCGGTTTCCTGAGAATAGCTTTCGGCAAACAAAAACAATCCGTCTCCTCGGCGGTTGGAGCGAAGCAGCACACGGTTGCCCTCCTCTCCCAGGAAAATGCCCTCGCCCGCTCCGTTGGTTTTTTCCGTCAGCTTGCTCAGGATACGCTGGGGAGGGCAGTGTATGCGCAAAAACCTGTTTTCCGTTTCGAGCTTCGGAAGCCCCTCCATATATTTTCCCAAGGTGACGAAGGAGGCGGAAACGATCTCCAAGGCGTTCAAGGCGAGCATCAAACCGTCAAAAAGAAAGGGCTGAGACGCCGCCAGCTCTCTTGCCGCCCTGTCGCTGTTGTCGTTGCTGCATCTGTAAAACCGCTTCACGCTTCTTCCCGTAAGCTTAGCCGCTTCCTCCGCGGCGGAGGGAAATTCCAGCGGCACCGCTATATCGAAGCCCTTTTTCATAAGGTCCAGTCCCACTATCGTCACAAGAGAGGCGTAATCCGCCTTTTCCCTTTCGCTCACATACAGCTCCGCTTTTGTGCCCTCTCGGTTTATATTTATCGTAAGCGGCTCGCCCGAGGGATTGCTTATTTTTTTGATCGGCTCGGCGGCAGCGGCGTTTATAAGGGGATCGGCGCAGCTTACGCTGACCCTGTAGCGGCAGGAAAAGCCGCTCGCCGCCTCCAGCGCTCCCGCATACAGCAGGGAAGCGTTTTTAAAGGTCTTTATCTCGCCGAAGCCGTCCCATTCCGCGCTGCGGTAGTCTCCGCGGTTCAGAGCCGCCTCCAGCTTTCTTTCCTGCACTCTTGTGAGGGGCAGCCCCGCCTTATTGAGCATGGTTATCTTGCTTTTCGAAGACGCCTCGATGTTTACCAGTCCGCTTGCGTTCATTACTCTGCTGAGATGGATAAGCGCGGGCAGGGAGGTCACGCCGCAGTCTATTATCCTTCCTCCCGCCCCCGAAAAGCCCGCGCAGAAGCATGCCTTGAGCACGGACGCCGCATTCCCGCCGCCGCAGGAAACGATCGTTCTGTCGCCGAATACCGCCGCGCCGCCGCTGCCGAGCTTGGTCATAAAGGCGGGGGTTATATCCGAATTGGTCTCTCCCGACACCCCTTTTTCGTCAAAGGAGGCGGAGGGAGCTTTTCCGTATTTTAGGTCCTCTCTTTGCATGACCGATCTCGGTATGGTCTTGTTGTCCCATATCTTTACTCTCGGCTCTAAGGTGCTGTCCCGTCCCAAAATGCTGCCGCTGCCCAAAACTGCGTCCTCGTATACTGCGGAGCCCTGTTCCATAACCGCGTTTTCGCAGATTATGCCGCCGTTGCACTTTGTGCGGTCGGACAAAAGCGCGCCCTCCAGCACAACGCTTTCCCACAGCTTGCAGCTTTTCCCCACGGTCACGTTGTCGCCGATGACGCAGCCCGCGTTGACAACGCTTCCCGCGCCTATTTTAACGTTGTTCCCGATATAGCAGGGAGCGATTATTTTAACTCCCTCTATCTGAGGAACGTCTCTTTTAAACTCGCAGCTTACAAGTCCTCTCAGCATATCTCTTTGACATCTTTTATAGGAAGCGAGGTCGCCGATATCGCACCAATAGCCCTTTTCCTCGTAGGAGGCAAGCTTCATCTTCTCCTTGAGCATCTGCGGGAAAACGTTTTTTGAAAAATCCCACATTTTGTCGGCGGGGATAAGGTCAAGCGCCCTTTTCGACAAAATATAAACGCCTGTGTTTGCAAGGTCGCTTACCGCGCCCGTATAAGAGGGCTTTTCGGAAAAGCCCGTTATAAAGCCGTTTTGCGAAATAACGCAGCCGTATTCCCTCGGGTCGTCCACCTGCGTTGTTATAACGGTGGCGTCCGCTCTTTTTTTCGTATGGAAGGCAAGGGCGGAGGACAGGTCAAAATCGCACATGGCGTCGCCGCTTATCACGACAATATCGTCGTTATCTCCGAAGCCGCCCAGCTCCGCCGCTTTTTTTACGCACCCCGCCGTGCCCAAGGGTTCGTTTTCGTAGGAGAAGTCAAGCCCGATCCCCTTATAGCGGCGTGAATCGAAATGATCCTCTATCTGCGAGCCGAGGTAGCGCAGGGTAAAGATCGCCTCTGTGCAGCCGTGCGCCGACAGCAGGTCAAGTATATATTCGCTCACGGGTCGTCCGCAGAGCTTTACCATAGGCTTGGGAAGCGTGCAGGTCAAGGGTCGGAGGCGGCTGCCCTCGCCGCCTGCCATTATAACAGCCTTCATTGTAAAAACCTCCTTTTAAGGTCGTATTTTCGTTTTTGTTTTTATATTATTTCAAAAATCTTCGTCACATATTCATATGCGGCGGCGTTTAGCAAAAGTCGGCTTATCGGCATAGTATATATAAGGAAACGCAGCTTATGCGTTGTCCTAAAAAAGATTGAAGAAAGGAAGGATATTATGGAAGTATGGCTGTTAACGGTCAGAAGCTATACGGAAGCTATACGGGGCAGAAATTTCCTGCAAGGGGTGAATATAAACGGCAGCGTTGAAAAAATAAGCGGCAGGGGAGGCTGCACCTTCGCCATTCGGATAAAGGGCGATCCGAACAGGGCGTCAAGGCTGCTGGGCACCGTCGGCGTCAATGTCATAAAAATACTGAACGGAAGCAAAAAATAATGGTGTATTTAGACAACGCCGCCACCACTTATCCAAAGCCGCCCTCAGTTATCAGCAAAAACTCCTACGCTCTCGTAAATTACGGCGCCAATCCGGGGCGCTCCGGGCACAAGCTTTCCATGGAAACGGGAGAAGCCGTGTACGAGGCAAGACAGCGATGCGCGAATTTTTTCGGCGCGAGGACCGAAAACGTGTGCTTTATGCTGAACTGCACCGAAGCCATAAACACCGCGCTTAAGGGAATAGCGGAGCCGGGCTGTCACTTTGTAACAAGCGATTGGGAGCACAACGCGGTGCTCAGACCGCTTACGGCTCTTTCAAAGCACGACGGCATAAGCTTTTCCGTCGCCAAAACCACCGACAGCGACAACGAAACCGTGGCGAATTTCGCAAGGCTGATACGCCCCGAAACAAAGGCGGTAATATGCACCGCCGCAGGCAACGTCACGGGTAAGATACTGCCCTATAAAAGGCTTGCGGCGCTGTGCGTCAAAAGAGGGCTGTGCTTCATACTGGACGCGGCGCAGGGGGCGGGAGTGCTGCCCATAAGCCTTTCGGACGGGATAAACATCATTTGCGCGGCAGGTCACAAGGGACTGTACGGTCCCATGGGGACGGGGCTTATGATAACCGACGGTAAATACCGTCTTTCCACCCTTATCGAGGGCGGCACGGGCAGCGCCTCAAAGGAGCCCGAGCAGCCCGAGTTTCTTCCCGACAGATTTGAAAGCGGCACCATAAACACCGCGGGAGCCATAGCGCTGGGCGAAGGAGTCGCGTTTGTAGCCCAAAAGGGGATAGGGGTCATATACGAGCATGAATGGCAGCTTTGCGCCTACGCCTACAACAGAATGAGAAGAAACCGCCGCGTCATCTTATACGGAGGCTTCACGAGAAAAAACGCTCCGCTTTTTTCCTTTAACATAGCGGGTCTGAGCTCGGACGAGACTGCGGAAAGGCTGAGCCGCGGCGGATTTTATTTAAGAGGCGGCTTTCACTGCGCTTATATGGCTCATAAAAAGTTAGGCACTCTTGAAACCGGCACGGTAAGATTCGCTCCCTCCGTTTTTACTACAAGATACGAGGTCGGGCAGTTTTTGAGAGCCGTCGAAAAGCTGACGAAACAGTAAAGGGGCTGTAAAAAACGATCCGTCGGAAACGGGTCGTTTTTTATTATAAAATTATCAATTTTTTAAAGTTTGGGGGTAGTTTTTTACAGCCCCTTTTTTCGCTATATCGTGTTGTAAATCTGCACAAAAATCAAGCGCGTAAATTAACGTTTTTAACAAAATAACGGAATGTCATTTACATTTCGTGAAAAATGTGATAAAATAAAGCTAAATACTTACAATATCTATATTATAACGGAGCGTATCGATGAAAATTCGTACATTATTTATTTTCGCTTTGGTATTTTTCTCAATATCGTCAATAATCGCCTATGCGATCTATTGCTCAAGCAGTATGAACAACATTGCGGAGAAGCAGTATGAGAGGCTTTATTCCGATATTGCCGTCAATGAGAGCAAAAACATCACCGAATATGTTAAAAGTCTTTCCGCCGCCGCGTCCGTGGTGGCGAGCGACGAAAACATTTCGGGATACAGCCTCAGCGACAGCGGGGCAAGGTCCGCCGCTGCCGAAGCCGCGGAGGAATACATAACTTCCGAAACGGGGATAGTCCGCGTGGTGGTCCTGAATAAATCGGGAGAGGTCTCTTTTTCCGCCGCAAAGGGCGAGGACGTCAACTACAAGCTGTTTGATAAGGATATGCTTGACAGAATGGTTCAGGGCGAGGCTTATATAAGCACCGTTCTCGACTCCAGCGACCGAGAGAGCAGCTATGAGCTGGTCGCACCTTATATGCTGAGCGACAGGACCGTAATGGTTTATTTTTCAAGCTCTTATCTTGACGGCATCATAAAGGCGGGCTCTTTCCCCACGAACGGTCATATCGTTTTGGTGGACGGATTGAATCATATCGTTGACACCGCTTATGTGGGCACTTTGGACGAGATAAGCAGCAGAACGGGCTATATACAGTACAACACGGTGGGTTCCGCCGTAAAGGATTCCTCCCTGCTTAATTCGTCAAGATATTTTGAAATGGGCAAAAATTCACAGGTCGCCTATACGGTAAAGGCTACGGGCTGCGGCTGGTATGCTGCGGCAATGGCTGAGGTGGACAAGGCTTACGGCTATTCCTCCGTTGCTTCCTCAAACGTGGTGGGATTGGTAATAGGGCTTTCGGCGCTGTTTGCGGCGGTATATATCGTTGCGATAGTGATCATAACGAAGCCTCTTGCCAACATTGAGGCGACGCTCGTCAAGATCAACCGCGGCGACCACGATTCAAGGATAGAGGTCGCAAACAAAAACGAGTACGGGGAGATCGCGTCCTCCTTTAACTATCTTATAGACAATCTTGTGGTAAGCGAGCGAAGATACCGCACTATCGTGGAAATGTCCAACGATATTGTTTTTGAATGGAATATGAAAACCAACAACGTCACCTTCTCCAACAACTTCAACAAAAAGTTCAGCTACCGTCCGCCCTCGGATCACTTTACCGACAGCTTCTTTATTAAGGGCAGGGTACACCCCGAGGACAACGAGCGTTACCGCAAGGACTTGACCAAGCTGGAAAAGGGCGAGGAGTTTAAGGACAACACCTACCGCTGGAAGAACATCTACGGCGACTATATTTGGATGGCGATGAAGACCTCCACCATTCGCGACGGCGACGGAAACATAATCAAGATCATCGGCGTGCTTTCGGATGTGGACAGAGCAAAGAAAGGCGAGCTTCAGCTTATCGAGCGCGCAAGCTACGACGCTCTTACCGGAGTTTACAACCGCGAGACTATCGAAAACGTCATCAACGAGGAGATACAGAAGGTTGCGGAGGGCAGCGACGGCTTTGCGATACTGTTTGTTGATATCGACGACTTCAAGATATACAACGACCAATACAGTCACGCCACCGGCGACCAGGTTCTTAAGTTTGTTACCGATTCTATCGGCGAGATAACCGAGGACTTCGGCTTTACGGGAAGATACGGCGGAGACGAGTTTATCGTATGTATACGCAACTGTTCCACGAATATTCCCGAGAATGTGGCGCGCGATATACTTGCAAAGCTCAAGGCGGGCTTCGACTGCGATATGGAGGAGCATTTGTCCGTAAGCGTAAGCATAGGCGTGTATATAGTGAGCAACGCGGATAAAACGGTAGAGGAGATCATTTCCATTGCCGACGACGCTATGTACAAGATCAAGAAAAGCGGCAAATCAAGCTTCGGTATCGTTTCTGATCAGCAAAGCTGAATTAAACAAATGGAATGTAAAAAACGACCTGTCAAAAACGGGTCGTTTTTTTGTTATAATTTATGTTTCCCCAAAATTCAAAGCAAAAAATGGAGAAATCGTTATGACTAAAGTAAAAGTGCACATCTTAAAATGAAAATAATGCTATTTCCAAATACAAAGATAGACAAATGAATAGGAGTATTTGGAAATAGTGCT
>JAMPHV010000110.1 GCA_023663265.1 Bacteroides sp. | reverse complement strand
TGAACAATTTGATTGCTCGCTTTTCTTTTTGGGTTTGAGTTTTGCGGATTTAGGAAATAGTGAAATTCCAAAGAAAAAACCTAAGGGCAGAGAATTAACAGAAGATGAAAAAAGAGAAAACCGTCGTATTTCACATGAGCGCATTCTTATTGAAAACATCAATGCTAAAATCAAGGTTTTTAAGATTATGAAATATCCGTATCGTAATCGAAGATTGCGTCATTGTCTACGATTAAATTTAATCTGCGGAATCATTAATTTTGAATCTCAAAATTAGTTTCCGAGGAGGTCTATTGCTCCCGACGGCACTTTTTCGTGCTGTTTAAAAGGGGGTGATAGGAATGAGTTACATAACCGTATCGGATTTATTTCAGATACTTACATTTATATGTAGTTTGGTAGCTTTAGTACTATCTGCTCACAATTCTTTCAGAAAAAAGTAATGAGTACAAAAAATAATCGCCTCCACACTCTCAAATTGTAGGCGATTATTTCACTATAAAATTGGGAGTTAACCGTCTATCGGTTTCCTTGCTTTTTATTATACACGCTTATTTAGGATTTGTCAATATTGAAAAACGAATTTGACAACCGTAAAAAAATATTATATAATCTTATCGAGGAAACCTATGACGATAGGCGGTTAAATATTGCTCCCGACAGCGCTTTTCGTGCTGTTTAAAAGGGGGTGACGGTATATATGGATTACTACATAACTATGTCCGATCTGATTCAGATCGCAACGCTGATATGCTGCATAATCTCTTTGATACTGTCTGCCCATAGCTCCAAACGGAAAAAATAATGGGTATAAAAAATAATCGCCTCTCCTGAGAAAAGATCGCGATTATTTTTTAATTAAGATCATAGGGAGTTAACCGTCTATCGGTTTCCTTGCTTTTATTATACACACTTATCTCGGATTTGTCAATATTAAAGTTCCGATAAAGTATAAATATATCCGTTGTGTTATAAAACCCCTTGAAATTTTATAAATATTGTGATATACTTTATAAAAAGGCAGCACGCAGCAAAACAACAAAAACCTAAACCGAAAGGAGCATTTGCCATGGACACAAATCAGCTTTACAAACTTTGGCTTGAAAACGCCTCTGCCGACCCCGACCTGAAGGTCGAGCTTGAAAGCGTTAAGGGAAAAGACGAGGAAATTTTCGACCGCTTTTACCGTGAGCTTGAATTCGGCACGGGAGGACTTCGTGGCGTTATCGGCGCAGGTACCAACAGAATGAACATTTATACCGTCAACAAGGCTACCCAGGGACTTGCGGACTACATAAAAAATCACGGCGGAAAAAGCGTGGCTGTAAGCTACGACAGCCGCATCAAATCCGATTACTTTGCGCGCTCCGCCGCCGAGGTGTTCGCGGGAAACGGAATAAAGGTCCATATTTACAGCGAGCTTATGCCTACCCCCATGCTTTCGTGGGCGGTAAGGGCATTGGGCTGCGACGCGGGCGTTATGGTCACGGCGAGCCACAATCCCGCCAAGTATAACGGTTACAAGGTTTACGGAAGCGACGGCTGCCAGGTGACCATTGAAGCCGCCGACGAGATATTGGGCTATATCGGAAAGACCGATATATTTACCGGCGTCAAAACCGCAAGCTTTGACGAGTGCGTAAAGAACGGTACTATCTCCTATATCGGACAGGATACCATTGACGCGTATATCGCGGAGGTCAAAAAACAGTCTCTGCACCCCGAAATCTGTGCAAAGGCGGGATTAAAGGTAGTATACACTCCTCTCAACGGCTCGGGCAACAAGCCTGTCCGCCGCATACTTAAAGAGATCGGCATAAGCGACGTTGTGGTCGTTCCCGAGCAGGAAAACCCCGACGGAAATTTCACTACCTGCCCTTATCCCAATCCCGAGATCAGAGAGGCTCTCGAGCTGGGTCTTAAGCTTTGCGAAAAGGAAAAGCCCGACCTGCTTCTGGCTACCGACCCCGACAGCGACAGAGTGGGCATTGCCGTTCCCGACGGCGACAAGTACGCCTTGTTCAGCGGCAACGAGGTAGGCGCAATGCTGCTTGAATACGTGGCTAAAGAAAGAAAGGCTTTGGGGAGAATGCCCGAGGCTCCCTTGGCGGTAAAGACCATAGTTACGACCGACATCACCTCCAAGATCGCAGCAAAATACGGCGTTGAGCTGGTAGAGGTGCTTACGGGCTTTAAGTTTATAGGCGAACAGATCGGCTTCCTTGAAAAGAAGGGGCAGCAGGACAGATATATTTTCGGCTTTGAGGAAAGCTACGGCTACCTTGCGGGCGGCTATGTAAGAGACAAGGACGCCGTTGTGGCTTCCATGCTTATCTGCGAAATGGCGGCGTTCTACCGCGCACAGGGCAAGAGCCTTATACAGGTACGCAGAGAAATGTACGAAGAATACGGCTTCTACTGCAACAAGCTTGACACCTTTACCTTTGAGGGAGCGAGCGGCATGCAGAAGATGAGCGACATTATGAACAAGATGCGCACCGATTACCCCAAGTCCGTCGCGGGCTTTAAGGTGATCGGCATAGCGGATTACGAGGCGAAAGAGAAAACCGACCTTGCAACAGGAAATAAGGAAGCTATCGCTCTTCCCAAATCCAACGTTATCAGCCTTTATCTCGAGGGCGGCAACAAGGCGATCGTAAGACCCAGCGGCACGGAGCCCAAGCTTAAGGTCTACTATACCGCGGTGGGCGATACCATGGATAACGCGGAGGCTCTCCAGAAAAAGATGTCCGAGGAATTTAAGGAATTGGTAAAGTAATAGTATTATGCCCCGCCGAAAACCGCCTGCTTCGGTTTTCGGCGGGGCTGTTTTTTGGAAAAAAATTTTCGTTTTCTCTAAAGTTTTATTGTTTTTTGCCGATATAATATATGTTAAGGTGTATTTTTACTTAACTCACAGTGTTCCGAATTTAGAGGAAAGGAGGAAAAACATTATGATGCACTTAACGGGAATATCTTCCAACGCTCAATCTGCAAGACATATGACGGGGATCGCAGGAAGCGCTTCCAAAACGAACTCCAACGTATTCCGGCTGAACAGCCAAAAGAGCGAGGAAGAGGATAACGCCGTAACACGGCTCCAAAGTCAAATAAACACCCTCAGAGAGCGCGTACAGAGCATTGCCGAAAACGACAGCTTAGACGCGAAGACCAAGGGCGAGCTTACTCAGAGCGTAAGGGAACAAATGGCGGAGCTTACTCAGCAGCTTAACCAGCGCCGCATGGAGCTGCGGCAGGAGGAGCTTGAAAAAGAGGAAGAGGAGCAGTCGGCAGGAAAGGCTCCCGAAAAGGAACCCTCCGAGACCGACGGTAAGGCTAAGTACGATACCTTTACCGAGGACGATGAATTGAGCGGCTTAAGCAACGCTATGCTTTCCGCCGCAAAATCCGTCAAGCTGTCCCGCGTTCAGCAGAGCGCCATTAGCCGCAAGGAAGGGCAGATAGGCGTGCTTGAAAGCCAAGCTAAGAAGGACACAAGGCTTGTGGGCAGGACCGTGCCCGCGGGCTTAGCCGAGAAGCAAAATCCCGCAGGAAACGAGCTTGCCGAGGCTGAAAACGCCGCGCCCGACGAGGACAAGATAACCTTGACCAAATCCAAGGCGGAGGCTAATATACAGGACGTGACCGAGCAGCTTTCCGAAAGGGAAGCGGCAGGAGTTGACCTCCCCCGCCCCAATAAAATATACACTCTTATGTTTGAAAAAATATGGGAGGTAAGCCGCGGCGCAGCGGTGGAAGCCAAGGAAGAGGAAGCGGCTGAGCTTAGATCGGATATCCGCGGAGTAAAAGAGGATCAGGCTCGCAGCTTGGGCGACGCCAACCGCGCGGTAAACGGCAGAAGAGAAGCCGCCGAGGAGAGCTCGGACGCCGACCTTCAAGCGGAGGCTCATGTGATCAAGGGCATTTACGGCAGCTCCAATAACGGAAAGATCGGGCTTGCCGGCTTGACCGAGGACGAAGAGAACGCTCTTGAAGCTTACGCGTAACGCTTTAAAGAAATTTTTAAAATGAATAAACGTTTTTCAACGGAATGCTGTGAGCTGAGCAAAAATCAAAATTCGTCGGCAAAGCCGACATCTTAATTGTCAATTATTATGGAAAAACACGATCCGTTTCGACGGATCGTGTTTTTTTCAGCCCCTTTTTTTACTTTTTCTCTCCGCTTATCCTATCCCTTATCTCCTCGAAAACCCTGTCCGAGGGCTCGGTCTCGCTTTCCTTGACCGCTTTTACAATGTCGGCTCTGCCGAGTTTGCCGCTCGGGCGGGTCTCTCCTCCCTCCGCTAAGCTCAAGCTTTCGGAACGCCTGCTCCTGCCGATAACAAGGGCTGCCGCTATTGCAATCACCGCAGCCGCTGCGGAGCAGAGCCATATCCAAAGACCGTTGTCGGGCTTCGCGTTGTCTGCGATCACCGCGGCTACCTCTCCCGATACACCGATTATCCCTGCCGATTCTTCCTCTTCGGCTTCGGCTTGGGCGACCGTAGGAGCCGCGTCGTGATCGTTATCGTTTATCGGCGATAAGGCGCCCGCGTAACCGTCCTCGTTGCTTACGACTGCGGTTTCCTCCGAGGTCCAGACTGCGCCCCCCTCATAGCCCGAGGCGTCAACGCCTGTCTCTAAAGAAGGCGCCTCCACGACCTCCGGGGGAGCGGCAAAGGTAGCGGCAGGCGGCACAACCTCCTCCGTCTCGGGGAGCGCGTCTATCGCGACAGCCGTCTCCGGCTCGCTCGTCATAGAGGTACTCAGTACATATACAAGGTCTCCGCTTCCCGCAGTATTAAATTCCCAAAGAATATCGTTTTCGATCTTTTCTTTTTCATCGTCGGAATATTTATCGAGATATACCCATATATCCTGACAGCCGTATCCCAGCTCCGTCTCCGCTAAGGGATATATAGCCCGTATCTTTTCCGCGACGGCGGCGCGCTGTTTGTGAGAATACTCGCAGTCGGTAAACATAACGCGGTATTTATCCGAAATAAGCGCGCATATTTCCCGCTTTCTTGCCTCGTCCGCGTTAACAACGCCTATATTCCAAAGATAATATACCGTTTCGGTCTGCGTAGCAACGGTGTATTGAGCTATACTGTTATCCGCCGCATAGCTCACGTCCTCGGGATATCCGTTTGCTTCCCAATATTCGAGAATGTTTTCGATATCTCCCGTTCCGACGTCGTAGGTTCCGAAAATGCTTCCGACGGGCTCAGTGTCGGAGGGAGCGGTGTCGTTTTTCGCGGGCTCCTCTATCGGTCCCTGCGCGGGCTCCTCCGTGTAAGCCGAATACTCCGACTCGGCGGCGGTAACGACAGCCTCTTCGGGGTTATAGGGCGGAGCCGAGATCATGGTTTCCCCGTGCTCGCCGCCGTATGCTTCGGAGACGGCGCTTCCCTCGGCGGGAAGCGCGGTATCATTGGTCACAACGGCTTCCGACGGGGGATCGCTCTCGCTTGCCGATACAGAAACTGATAAAGCCACACACATCAAGACCGCGGTCACGGCCGCATATATTTTTTTAAGCATGGTAAGCTTCCTTTCTTTATGAAAAAAGCGGACACTTTGTTTATCTTATTTTTGAAAAGGAAAATCCGAAACAAGAAAAGCGTCAAACCGCTCCAAGCGTTTCGCGAAGCTGCTTTATTGCCCTTTGGTATCTCCACAGCGCGGTGCCTAAGGGCATTTCCAGCATTTCCGCTATCTCTCTGAATTTGAAGCCGCCGTTTATGTGCAGGGTGACGATCTGTCTTTCTCTGTCCTCCAGGCTTCCCATGGCGCGCTCGATATCGAGCCTTTCGCCTTGGTCGCTTTCAACCGCGAACAGCGTTTCCCCGCAGTCCTCAAGGCTTACCGTCCTGCGGTTCTTTCTCAGATGATCCACCGCCATATTGGCTGCGGTCTTGAAAATATAAGCTCTCGGCTTTGAAACGTTGGCGGGAGGAGAATAATACAGCTTGATAAATACCTCCTGCAATATATCCTCAGCCGCCTCTCTGTTTCTTAGGGTACGCATTATCACCGTCATAAGCGGCGTTTTCATATCCCTGTAAACATCTTCAAACGCGGCGCTATCTCCCTTTTCGATTTCGCGGAGCTTCAGCTGCAATTCCTTGTCTGTCATATCCGAGGGTTCCTTTCCTTTTTCGGCGATTTTCCTTTTCATTTACTGTAACGTGAAAGAAAGGCTTTTTATTGGCGAAACATAAAAATTTGTAAAAAAACTATCCCAAAGCTTCAAAAAATTGTCGATTATTATAATGAAAGTTAAGTTTCTCAAAAATTTCTAAATCAGAGATACTATTTTTAACGATTACGTTTAAGATAATTCTTA
>JAMPHV010000010.1 GCA_023663265.1 Bacteroides sp. | reverse complement strand
TATAAGTCGGTATTCCGTTTTTTTAAAAATGCAGGCGCTTAGAATTATAACTGCCGATGTTTTATAATGATTTATTAAGCTTTATTTAAAGCTCATTCTGCTTTTTATTCAATGCTTATTTTCATTTTAAGATGTTCGCTTTTACTTTTGTCATAACGATTTCTCCTTTTTTTGCTTTGAATTTTGGGGAAGCTTAAATTATAACGAAAAAACGACCCGTTTTCGACAGGTCGTTTTTTACAGCGCCTTTTACAGCCCCTTTTTTATAGCGTTATTATCGAATCACTCTTCATAAAACATTCGTATCTTGGTATCTTCAAAGCTTACGGGAGCCTTTCCCTCGTCTATAAGTTCGATCATTATCTTGACAATGGCGGGGTCAAACTGCGTTCCCGAGCAGCGCAAAAGCTCTTCCTTGACCCAATTGCTGTCTCTGCTTTCTTGATAATGTCTGCCGCCCGACATGGTGTCATAGCTGTCGGCTACGCAGATTATGCGTGCGAAATAAGGTATCTCCTCGCCCTTTAAGCCTTCGTTGTAGCCCGTGCCGTCGTAGCGCTCGTGATGATACCGCGCGCCCTCGCTGATACCGGGTATGGAGGCAAAATCCTTTAAAATTTCGCCGCCTATCAGCGGGTGCCGCTTTACCGTTTCGATCTCCTCGGGCGTAAGCTTTCCGGGCTTGTTCAATATCCTGTCTGAAATCCCTATCTTGCCTATATCGTGCAGCAGGGCTATGTTGTATATCCTTTCCTGGTCGTCCTCGGAGAAGTTCAGCTTTTTGGCTATCTCAAGAGAATAGGTGGCGACTCTTAGAGAGTGACCGTTTGTGTATTTGTCCTTTGCGTCAATGGCGTTTGCAAAGGTCCTCAGCGCCTCGCCTATAATGCGCCTGTACTCGTTCTGGCGCTTTTTTAGGTGCGCCGTCTTGATGTGTATTATTACCACCGCGCACCAAATGATCAGCGCCAATGCCAAAGCCGCCGCAATTACCCAAAACCAAGTCAGCTCAACGAGGCGGTAATCCTTGTGCACGGGCACCGTAAGAGAAGAAACCACCGTTTCTCCGTCCGAGCCCAACACCTCTATGCAAAATTCGTAATCGCCGCCCGAAAGATTGGTGTAGCTGGCGCTCATGGGTTCGTTGTTGGTCAGCACCGTAACGCCCTCGTCAAAGCCCTTTAAGCGGTATCTTACCGTTACGGTTTTTCCCGAAAAGGAAAGAGGCGCGAAATTAAAGGTAAGACGGGTGGCGCCGCTGTCAATGCTTACGCTTTCGGGAGAGCTGTAGACCGTATCGTCAACGGAGACCTGGTTTATTGCGCCTCTTATCGCCGTTTCCCCCTCGCTCATCTGCTCAAGGTCCAAAACGGAGATTCCCTCGGAGGTGCAGAGGTAAAGTATGCCGTCCTTTTCCGTATTCCAGGTGTTGGCGTTCAAGGTGCCCGTAAGTCCGTAGGCGTTGCCGAGAATACGCACCTTCGTATCCTCTCCCGACAGCAGCTTTTCCCGATCGAGTATATGTATTCCGTTGCTTTGCATAAGCCACAGCTCGCCGTCTTGCAGTCTGAGGTCAAAAATGCTTCCGGGGCTTTTTATATAATTGTCCAACAGGCGGAAGCTTTCAAAATCCCAGTAGTAAAGGCTGTTTCCCGCGCTGATAAACAGTCCCTTGCCCTCCTCGTCAAGAAGCATACGCAGTACGACCCCCGCGGGCAAGCCCTCGTCAAAGCCGTAATGGGCAACGCTGCCGTCCTTTACGGCGTAAATGCCCTGCCCGTCGCTTCCCGCGTACAGCGTTCCGTCGCTGCCCTCGCAAAGGGAAAGGATAATGGGGTAATCCAGTCCGTTTTCCTTGGTATAGGTTTTCGTTACCTCGCCGTTTTCGATAACGCTTACCCCGTTTTGCGTAGCTACCGCGACGCTGCCGTCGGACAGCTCCGTTATAAGACGTATCTGACTGCTTGACAGTCCGTTTTCTTCGGTGTACTGCGTGATTTTACCGCTGCTCGGCTCGTACATGATCAGCCCGTTCGTATAGTACGCGCCTATCCATATATTGCCCTTGCTGTCGCAGCTTATGTTTCGTATGCGGTCGCCGTTCAAAAGCTCCGTAAGCTCGTTGGTCACGGGTCTAAAATCGCTGTTCAGCATAATAACGCCGCTGTCGGTGCCTAAATAATAGCTGCCGCTGTTGTCGATAGCGATCGTGTTTATGAATATATCCGAGATATCCGCGGCGGCATTGGGATTGCTGTACAGGCTGTCCACGATATGTATAACGCCGTAGCTGCTTGAAGCCGCCCACACGTTGCCCTCATAGTCGAAGCAGACGGTGCGGGAGGAGGCTGTATGCTCGCTGTTTATCGTGTGCCATTCGCCGCTTGCGTCGGCGTACCCCAATCCGTTTTGAGCCGCAGCCCACAGGTTCCCCTTGGGGTCCTCCGTGACCCAGTTGGCGGTGGAAATGTCTCCTGTAGTATATTCGGCAAAATCAAAGGAGGAGTCGGTATAATTTTCGTCAAGCAGCTTAACGCGGTAAAGATAATTTTCGCTGGTCCCCAAAAGCACGTCGCCGCTCTCCGTGCCGCCCAGGCAGTACATGGAAGCCTTAAGGTATTTGGAGGAATCGAAGCTGCCTATTGTCTCTCCGTCCTTTATCAGCTCAGCCATGCCGTCGTCGATGCACGCCCATACAACGCCGTTTGAGTCAACCGCGATATTATACACGGTCGAGGCTATGGTGTCGCTTGCCCGTACCAAGGCGCCGCCCTCTGCCTTTGCCAGTCCCGAGGTGGCTCCCACGTATACCTCGCCGTTTTTGCCCTCCGCAAAGGAGCGTATGGAAAGGAAGCTCGCGTTATCCTCGTATGTAAGCTGCACAAACGAATCGTTTTCGTAGTAAAATACGCCCTGATCGTTGGTGCCTATCCAAAGTCTTCCTCCGCTGTCCTGAAACAGCGCCCTTATGCTGGAGGAGGGGAAAACGCCGTTTTCAGAATAATTGTGAAAGGTGGTGCCGTCATAGCGGATAAGACCTCCGTAGCTGCCTATCCACACATAGCCCTCGGCGGTCTGTATGACCGTGTTGGCTTCGCCTGTAGGCAAGCCGTTGGAATCGTCGAAGATGTAAATTATCCTGTTTTCAAGAGCGGAGCCCTCCGCCGATACGGTCAAAGACAGAACGAGGGAAAATGCCATTGAAAATAATAACATGACAAGATGTTTTTTATTCATGGTATATATCTCTCTCCTTGTTTATTGTTTTTTATTCAACTCCCAACAGCCCGCATGCCGTTTTATACATGATCTTTTCCCTGTCGCCGTCGGAAAGGTCGATCTGCTCCATATGCTTAAGCTCGTCCTCTACGCTCCACATGGGGTAATCTGTGCCGAACATAACTCTGTCGGGGGTAAAAGCTTTTATATATTCAAGCGCCTTTTTCGGGCTGACGGAATACAGGGAGCTGCTGGTATCGACGTAAACGTTGGGGTTGTCCGCAAGATACCTTTCTCCGTCGTCCCATTCGCTCCAGCCGCCGAAGTGAGCGCCTATGGCGATAAGCCTCGGGAAATCCTTTAAGGCGTTGGCGAGACGCTTGGGAGAGGAGTAGTCGTAACGGTAATCCCCCGTGTGGAACAGTATCGGAAGCCGCCCCTCCGCCGCCTCGTAAATATCGTACGCTTTTCGTTCGTCAATCTTGAACTGCTGAAAATCGGGGTGGAGCTTTATTCCTTTTAAGCCGAGGCTTAAAGCTCTGTCTATCTCGGTCTCGATCTCCTTTTTTTCCATAAGCGGGTGCAGGGAGCAGAAGCCGACAAACATATCGGGATATTCCTTAACGCTTTCGGCGATAAAATTGTTTATGCTTTGCACCTGCGCGGGGGTAGTGGCGACCGACTGGACCAGGCACTTGTCAACGCCTGCCTTTGTGTACAGATCCATAAGCGTTTTAACGGAGCCGTCGAAGTCCATATGCAGACCGTAAAATTTTCCGATGTTGACGGAAGCCTTGGCGGCTATTTTTTCGGGAAAGATATGACAGTGAGCGTCAAATATTTTCAAGTTATCAGATCCTTTTTGCAGTTTATGAAAATAGTATAACACTTTTTTTATGGAAATTCAAGCAAATTTTACCGATGTCTTCCGCCGCCGCCGTGTCTTCCTCCGCTGTGGGAATGATGCGTGGAGCTGTGACCTCTCGAGCCTCCAGAGGAGCCGCCCGAGCTTCTCGGAGAATAGGTCCTGGTGGTAAAGTTGCCCATAAACACGTCCGTGCATTGATCGAACCTTAGGGAATTTTTGTTGACGTAAAACGCGGTGGAAGCCTTTGCCAGCTTATATTTTTTCGTATTGGAGCCGTAAATTATAAAGCCCGCGACCAATGCGGCAAACATAAAAAAGAACAGCACCGAAAAAACCGCTTCAAGCTCTATTTCGGAGCCGAGCAACTCCCGCTGGCTGTTGGCGCGCCCCATACCGTAATAGTAGTCCAGCTCGGAAACAAAAGCCAAGGACGCGGACGCAAAGTCGCCGCCGACTATATCGTCGTATACCGCGTCCAATATTCTTTCTATGCGGTAATCGCTGTAATAGTTTATGCAGGCTCCGCTGGTGGAGATGTAGTCGTATTTTGTATCGTTGTTTATCAAAAGCAGGATACCGTCGGTGTTTATCCCGAAGTATTCCTCGTAAAGGTCGTCGGCATATTCCACCGTATGGCTGTCGGTTTTGGGGGTTCCGATGTCGTCGGTTATGGAGATCATAACGTTAAAGCCGCTTTTTTCGGCAAAAACGCCTGCCTTGGAGCTTATGGAGGCTTTATCGCTCTCGCTTAAGTATCCGTAATCGTCTATGATGCGGACCCTCGGGTCGGTATTGACGAACGCCTCCTCCGTTTCGGCGGCTGTCTCCTGCGGGTAGTCAAGTATAGCGTCATCAAGCTCCGTATAGTCAAGCTCAGCGTCCTCGGGTCCCTTGTCGAAATAGTAATCCAGCTCGAAAACAAAGATAAGAGCGGCGGAATAATAGTCGGCTTCGGATATATATTCGAGGATCGCGTCGAATATCCTTTCCGTGCGGTAATCGCCGTAATAGCCGGCGCAGTCTCCGCCGACAGTGATATAGTTGTATTCGGTATCGTTATTTATCAGAAGCAGGACCCCGTCCGCGCCCTCGCCGAAGTATTCGTCGTACAGCTCTTCGGCGTATTCTGCCGCGCGGCTTTCGGTTTTCGGGGAGCCGACGTCATCGGCAACGGCGATCATAACGTTAAAGCCGCTTTTTTCGGCGAAAGCCTCCGCTTCGGAGCTTATCGCGGCTTTTTCGTCCTCAGTGATATGCCCGTTATCGTCTATTATGAAGACCCGAGGGTCGGTATCGGCAAATACCCCCGCCGCCAAAAGCAGAGCGAATACCGCCGATAAAAAGGAAACGGTGATTTTTTTCAGCATATTATTAACGTCCGCAGTCTCTGCGGACCGCTCCTTTCGGAAAGATATACCCAATCGAGAGACTTGCATGCGGTCACAGCGAGCCTGCGAATACCGTAAGCAGCGTCAGCGCAAGAGCTATGAGAAAGGGAATGCCGAAGCTGAATAGGATCAGCTTAAGCTTGTTTATGGGCAAGGTGCCGCCGAACTTTCCCGTTTGTCCGTTCATGGCGTAATAGTACATTTTGTCCTTATAGTGATATGATAAAAACCACATGGGGAGCATTACGTACTTCCAGCGTATGCCTCTTATATTATAGCTTTCGTTGAGCACCACCGTGCGGGTATAGCCCTTGACGGTCGATTTGAACTCCTCTCTTGTGGCTTCCTTTGCCCTTGCCTGTATACGGCCGTAAATCTGTTCCTTGGACACGTCGTATTTTTCCGCGTAATGTCCCGAAAGGTAGGGCATGTCGAATTTTACCAGCTCCGCGTAATTAAAGGGCTCTATGCTTTCCATCAGCAGATCGTCCGCCTTTGAGGAGCCGTCGGCGGGAACGCCGTCTATATTAAGCTTTCCCTGTCTGGTAACAAGGTGCTTGCTTTCGGTTTTTACTATGTAATCGCCCCGTCTTACCGCGCTTATCGTTTTATAGCAGTCGGCGGTCATATTTCCCTCGACCACGCAGTCCGCCAGCCAAAAGGGAACGTAAAGACCCTGTATTTTTTCAAGGCTTTTCTTGTCGGTAAAGCCCTTGGCAAGAAAGAATTTGTGTTTTTTGGTCCACTCGTCGAAGCCCTCCAGAGCATTTTCCCTTGTTCTCTTAAAGGGAATGATCATATCGGGGCAAAATTCCCCGCTCAATCTTCCCGAAAGCACGATAGGACTGTGACAGTAGTGGCATATCGCCGAGGCGGAAAGCTCGGAATCGGTAATGACCTGCGCTCCGCAGGTGGGACACATATAAAGGCTGCTGTCCTTTGAAAAGGTGCGCTGCATGCCCTCGTCGATAATATGCTCGTGACTTGCGGGCTCCGTTTTTTCGGCTTTCGCGGTCATAGCTTCTATTTCAAGCCTGCTGTAGCTTCCGCCGCAGTAATCGCAGACAAAGCTCTGCGTTTCCGTTTTAAAGGACAGCGGAGCGTTACAGCTCGGGCACTTGTAGGCTACGGATTGATCGGGCATAAAAGAAGGTTCCTTTCGATTTGTTGATCAGGCGTCGTCATTCCGTTCCCGTCCCTTTATCAAGCTGTCCCTTTTTTCTCCGAACAGCTTGGTGATAACTCCCAGCACGACGCCTGTAAGCACTGCGGACACCACCGTTCCCACGCCTACGCTGCCCATGCTGTGAAGCATAACAAGGCATACCGCAAGGGAAATGACCGAAAGGGAAACGTCAAAGCCTATTTTGACATTGGAAAATTTAAAGCCCGTTATTTCGGAAATGGCAAGCATGGTTCCCTCTCCCGCCAAGGGCATTATATCGGCGGGCACGTACAGAAACAGCCCCACCGCCACTACTATGATGCTGACCGCTAACATAGCTATCCTAAAGGGAAGACTGTCGGGCATGGGTATCATCATCACCAAATTGTTGCACAGCATGGTGAACAGTCCGAAAACCACTCCCACAGCAAGCTGGATAAGATTCCTTGGTTTAAATCTGCGCCTCAGCAGAAGCATTTGTATGATCACAAGAACAATGTGGAACAAAAAGGTGGCGAGCCCCATTTCAACGTTCCACACAACGGTAAGGGTGTAAGGAACAGAGCTCACGGGCGACACTCCCAAGTCGGAGCGCACCGAAAAGGCAATGCCTATAGTCATTATAAACAGTCCGATAAAGTACATCGGAATACGAACCTTTAAATTTTTCATGATTCCTCTCAATATTGGGAATTATTTTTTTCCGTGCTTGCGGCTCTTGCCGCTCCATAAAACGTATATCGCCGCAAAGGAGCACAGTATGACCGCCGCCGCGGTGAGGAAAAGGAAGATATTAAGCCGATCGAGACGGTTTGCCGTTTTTATATTGACGTCTTGGTTCACGATATCTTTTGTGTAAACAATGGCGTAGGCGGAAAAAAGATCGGTTTTTACCGTGATCGTGTCGGGATCGCCGTCCAGATCGTCCAGCAGCACGGCGGTTCCGTCGTGTACTCTTATCAAGCCGTATGTATAAGAGGGGTCCTTTATGCTTTGAGGTATTTCTATCGTTAGGGTTATCTTTTTATAGGTCTCGGAAATGCTGAGCTCTTCTCCGTAAAGGGTCCTTGTCAGGCTTATATCGAGGTATTGTCCCACAGAATAGCGGACGTTGGGCGACGCTTGGGCGGCAGCAAGGATAAGCTCCTTATCGGCGTCGCTTAAGCCGCTTCCGTCCCTTACCGAGAGGACGGCTCCGACCTCGGGACCGTCTGTAAGTCCCGCTCTTTCAAAGGGATCGACTATCGCCGTCAGCAGCTCCGCGCCGCTTATATCCATTTTGACCTTGGGAACATCTCCCTCGGTCACTACCTCTTGGGCGACGGTGGGCTCCTTCGGAGGAAGAGTTGTCTGCGGCGGCGCAGGCTCGGGCATGGTTGTTTCAAAGGAAATAGGCTCAAAGGGGACAGGCTCATCCGATTCCACGGGTCCGAATTGGGGACCTATCAGTATGATTATGATCGGGGAGGCAGTGGAGGGAGCCTCGGTAGGTACGACAAAATGAGGCTTCGATGTTGCTTCGGACGTTATTTCCTCGGAAATAGCGGGCTCGGTTTCCGAGGGGGTGCTTTCGGGAGCTTCCGTTACGGAACCGATCTCGGTCTCGCTGCCGCTTTCGGGGGATTCCTCCTCCGTGTTTTCCGTGATCGGCTCGGGAGACTCCGGCTCGGAATATTCCGTGAAAACCGTTTCATACGCCTCACCGTCGGAAACGGCGGATATTTTTTCATTATCGTTATATCTATATTCGGAATCGGCATACAGACTCGCCGAGGTGCCTGTCATTAGAACCGCGGCAGCCGTCAGTATACCGACAGCCGATTTTTTAAATTTTCCCTTCTTCATCTCTTGCCTCCAAGCACAGCTTCAACTCTTAGAATCCATATTTATTCGATAAATCACAATAATACATAATAAAGTATACCATAGCGCCGTGTAAAAGTCAAGCGTGAAATTGATACTATTAACCAATAATCGGAGTAAATTTCATTAAATTTTACGGAAACTTAAGTCTCTAAAATATTGCAAATTTTGCTCGTTTGTGGTAGAATATTATTTAAATACACATAAATCAAGAACACCCTACGGAGGAAGCGGCTAAACCGATGTTTAAATATAAAAACGTAATGATCGCGTTGTTTGTGCTTTTCTTTTTTTCAACGCTTGTACATCTTGTCTATTCCTGTCTGGTCCTGGAGCCGCAGGCGAGGAATGCGGCTCTTATCTGCGACGGCGCGCTTTTTCTTGTGCCCCTCGCCGTCTTTATCAGCGGAAAGCTGCGCCGCGCAATGCCCTATATACTGGTGGCGTTCTACGTGGTCTCCTGCTTTGTTATGTCCGCCATAAACGGAAGCATGCTTTTTCTTCCGCTTTTGTTTACCTGCGCCGTCGTTTCCTGCGGCTTCTTTTTATCTGTGAAGCTTTGCGTGTGGCTGACGGTGCTGAGCGATATCGTGCTTATCGGGAGCTTTGTGTTCTTCTCTCCCGAGGAAATAGACCCGTTCGTGCTGGTTTACGTTACTATGTGCATATGCTGTAATTTTTCCTGTCTGGCTATGATACTTTTTGTGTTTGCGGTAAGGCGAAATTTGGTGCAGCTTCGCCGAAAAAACAAGGAGCTTGCCGCCTCGGGCAGCCGAAAAAGCGCTTTTTGGGCGGCTGCTGCTTCTCAGATGCGCAGTTCCTCCGAGCGGCTTTACGATTTCTGCGGAACGCGGCTTAAGGACGGCGATCTGCCCGAGCACGTGCGCAAAGAGGTGGAGACCATAAGGAACGACACGAAGCGCCTTATGATCACGCTGAACGACGCGGAGGATTACGCCCGTATCGAAAACAAGGGCATGGAAATACGGCGAGTCCCTTACAGCTTCGGAGACCTTATCGGCGACGTCTCGGAATCCTGCTCCGCGCTGATGCGGGAAAGCGTGTCCCTTACCGTGGACTGTCAGCCCGATATCCCCTCCGTGCTCGTCGGAGACGATGAAAGAATATTTCAAGTGGTCATGCACCTTTTTGAAAACGCGGTCAAGCATACCGAGAGCGGCGATATCACAATAGCCTTTTCCTCCCGCAAAACCGTCGGCGGCGTCAATTTACAGATACGCGTAAGGGATACCGGCACGGGCTTCACCGACGACGCGGCGCAGAAAATATTTACCGTTTACGCGGAAAAACGCGGCAGGAGCCTTTCCGCTCACCTCGGTCTGGGACTGGTGAAGGAGCTTGTTACCTTAATGGGCGGCTTTATTTACGTGAGACGGGAGGCGGAGGGCGGAACCTGCTTCGTCATAACGCTCCCCCAGGAGGTCAAGGACCCGACGCCCTTCGCCGAGATCAAGAACAGGGAAAAAATAAACGTTCTTTTATACGCCAAGGAAAAATCCAAGGCGGAAAGGACGGGAGCGCAGCTTGAAAAAATGGGAGTAAGCTCGCGCATATGCCTTTCAAGAGCCGAGTTCGGCTTTATGAGCAGCGACCCCGAGATCACCCATATATTTACCGATTATCAGACCTATTGCTTTGACAAGCCCGTTTTTCAGATATTATCCCGAAGAGTGCTTATAGTTACCGTTTGCGGAGCCGACGAGGGAGAGGCGATAATGCCGAAAAATATAACAAGGCTCACCGAGCCGCTTAATATGGCGTCGATCGTGCATGTGCTCAACGATATTTCCGTTGACACGGCGGTCAAGGACGTAAACGATCCCGATTTTGACCCGCTTACGGATATTCACTACGACGACCCCCGCCGTTGATTCTGTTCAATGAGCCTGCTCCTTTTCGGAAAGGAATGATATAATATGAAAAAAACCTTGATTACCGCCGATTCTACCTGCTTGATCCCCTCTGAGCTCATTTCGGGCGAGGTGCCCGTTATACAGGCTGAGGTCAAGACGAAATCGGGCTGCTTCAGAGAAAGCTATGAGATCACCTCGGAAAATATACTTGAATACGCCAAGCGGGAAAGAAAAGCCCCCGAGCTTATCTGCCCCTCGGTGGAGGATTACGGTATATTTTTTGAAAGACAGCTCAAAAAAGCCTCCTGCGTCTGTCACCTGTGCTGCTGCGCAAATATCCGCAGCTCCTACGCCAGCGCAAAAAAAGCCTCGGAGAAATTTGAAAACGTCTATGTCGCCGATTCAAGACAGATCGGCGGAGGGATGCTGTTTCAGGTAGCGCAGGCGGTAAGGCTTGCCTCCGAGGGCTTTTCCCCCGAATTTATCATAAAAAGCATCGGCGAGCTGGACAAGCACATCAACAGCACCTATGCTTCAAAGAACGCCTTTTGGCTGGGTCATCTCAACCTGATCTCAAAAAGCTTCTCCTCCGTTCTCGACCTTTTGGATATCTCCCCCACCATTACCGTAAGAAACGGAACGTCGATCTCGGGCGCGGTATTCAAAAACGGACGCGACTATTCCGAAAGATATATAAGGAAAATGCTTAAGGGCAAGAAAAACATTGACGGCTCGACCCTTATTATAAGCTGTCCCAAGCCGTTCGGTCGGGATATGGAGAAATACGGGCGCGAGGTGAAAAAATATGCCGATTTTAAAAAGATCGTCTTTACCGATATCCCCACAAGATTTGCCTGCCGTCTCGGCGACGACTCCTTGGGGCTTCACTTTCTGAACGTTTAGCTGCAAAAAAAACGCGTCCTTTCGGACGCTTAATTTGAGAGGTTCTTTCTTTTTCTGAATACCAAAAGCTTGCTTAAAATATAATTAAGCACAAGCACGAATACGTTTGAGATCACCTTTGCGAAAAACTCCCATACTGCGCCGCTGATCCCCGTCAAGTCCACCAGCAGGAACATTATCAGCAGATCGACGAACAGCGTTAACAGCCTGGCGCCGCAGAACTTGACAAATTCGGAGACAATGTGCAGCCCCTTGGCTCTGCTTTCAAATACCCATATGCGGTTGGTGACGTAAGCAAAAACCACGGCGCAGAGCCATGAAAGCAAAACGGGCAGGACTGTGGCGCTTTCCGTGCTGAAAACCGCGGTAAGGTTGAAGGTCCAGCGGAGAAACACGGGCACGCTGTTTTCATCGGGAAATATAAAGCGAAATAAATAATAGGTAACAAATGATATAACCGTCGTAAGAGCGCCGAAAAAAACGTAGCTTATGACCTCTCTGTACTCTTTGTATAAGCTTTTCCACTCCTTGGGGCGGACCGCCCTTTTCAATATGCTTTTTATATCGATATTCATTTTTTATCGGTCCCTTTCGGTTTTAATATTTTTATTATACTACCCTTTGAAATTTTTTTCAACAATAAAACAAAATTTTTTTGCACACAGCATATAAAAGAAAGGAAAATTTCAGTCCTATGGATACGGTGATAATTCTTGTGGCATTGGTTCTTCTTTCCGCTTTTTTTTCAGCCGCCGAGACCGCGTTTACCAGCGCAAACCGCATACGTCTAAAAAATATGCATGAAGAGGGCTCAAAGGGAGCGGGCTGCGCCCTGAGGGTCATTGAAAAATACGACAAGTGCCTTACCACTATCTTAATAGGAAACAATATCGTAAATATCGGCACCTCTTCCCTCGCGACGCTTCTTTGCGTGCGGCTTTTCGGGGATCAAGGCCCCGTTATAGCCACTGCCGCCACTACCGTTATTGTGCTTATTTTCGGCGAAATTACACCCAAGACCGTAGCCAAAGGCAACGCCGAGACCTTCTCCATTTTCTTCAGCCGTATCCTGTGGGGGCTTATGTTTATACTTACCCCCGTATCGGCAGTCTTTCTTCTGCTTCAAAAAGCCGTCACACGCATATTCAACAAAAAGAGCGAGGTCTCCGTTACCGAGCAGGAGCTGATGCACATCATTGACGAGATCGAGGACGAGGGCGTTCTCGAGGCGCAGGAAAGCACGCTTGTACGAAATGCGCTGGAATTTGACGAGACCACGGCGGAGCAGATAATGCAGCCGAGGGTCAACGTTGTGGGAATAGATATCTACGACAGCAACGAAAGTATTATGGAGCTGTTCAAGTCCGAGGCGTACACACGGCTCCCCGTTTACGAAAAATCTCTTGACCACATAGTGGGAATGATAAGCTACCGCGATTTTACCCAAAAAATGATGGAAACCCCCGATTTCAGCCTGTCCGAAATAATTTCCGACATTATGTATATACCGAGCCTTATGCATATTTCCGAGCTTCTTAAAAAAATGCAGAAGGAAAAGGAGCATATGGCGGTGGTGGTCGATCAGTACGGCGGCACCGCGGGCATAGTTACCATGGAGGACGTGCTGGAGGAGCTTGTAGGGGAGATATGGGACGAAAACGACGAGGTGAGCGCCACCGTGAAGTTCGTTTCCGAAAACACCTTCATCGTGAGCGGCGAGGTGTCCAAGGTGGATTTTAACCGTTACTTCGAGAGCCTCGAGACCGATTACGAGATAAACGGAGATTTCAACACCGTAGGCGGCTGGGTACTGGAGCTGTTCGGCAGAATACCCTCGGCGGGGGACAAAATCGAAACGGACGAGTTTACCATAACCGTTCAAAATCTTAACGAGCGGAGAATAGGCGACTTGAAATTTGTGATAAAGCCGACTGAAAAGGACGACGAACGATGATCGTGTTTTTTCTTGTGCCGCTGGTGGTGTCCTTTGTGGCGCTGGCGGCTGAGATGATAATGCGCTCGGCTTACAAGATCAAAAATTTCGGCGTGGAAAAATACTGGCTGGACTTTCACGGAAAGACAGTGCCCTTTGAGGATTTTTTGCCTCACAGCGTTTCCGAGCTGCTTATCTATATACTTTCCTTTTCGGCTTTCGGTCTGATACTGTCCGCGATGTCAATGCCCGCCGTCGGCTCGGTCTTTTGCGGGCTGATATTCGGCGCGCTTGTTATGTATTCGGTAAAGCACCTGTTTCTCAATATTTATATGAGAGCAAAAAGAGAGCTGCTGCCGAAGAACAAGCCCGACGCGGACGACAGAGCGGTCTGTCTCGATGAGATCGTTGACGGCGGCTACGGCAGCATCGAGTTTATCTACAAGGGACGAAAATACACCCTGCCCGCCATGTCTGCCAACGAAACGGATATCGCTTCCGGAGAAGAGGTAACGGTGGTCCACAGGGAGCAGGGGATATGTTGGGTGGAAAAAATAAACGAGGAGCTTGAAGAGGTGGAAGATATATAATTTATCATTCATCATAATCCTCGTCGTCGGCCGCTTTTTTCTTATATCTTCTGTATATTACAGCCGCTGCCGCCGCGGCGGCAAGCAGCACAGCCGTTTCGACGGAAGCTATTAACGCGGTGTACTTTCCCGTTTCCTCGGGGTCTACCGTCAGAGTGAAGAAGGTCTGCGCCTGTCCTCCGTTAAGGATAAGAGTTATAATGACCTCGCCTATGGACCTGGCAGTAATAACGCCGTTTTGATCCACCGAGGCGATATTTTCGTCCGAGCTTATGTACAGCACTTGAGTTACGGCGGCGTCCTTCGGCTCATACTGATAGTAGGGTATGTAAATTTCGCCCACATGAAGGCTCTTGGCGGGAGCGTCAAAGGAAACGGCGCTTACGGTGAAACGCTCCGACATTTCCTCATAGCCGGAAAAGCATTCGAGAGCGGCGTCGGTGTACAAAAGGCAGACGGTGCTGTCGCCGTATAAGCCGTAAACACATGCAGCCTGTTCGTTATCGGCGATTTGGATCACGATCTCTTTTTTGTCCAGTTCTCCAAAGGAGAAGTAGCCGTTTTTGTCGGTGACCGCGATAATTCCGTCCGCGTGGACGGCTGTTCCCTCGACGGGAGCGCCGACGCCGTCATAAAGACAGCCGTCAAGCCTTGCTTTTTCGTATATCATCTCTTCGTTGACAACGGTTATATGGACCGTTTCGGAAAAGACCGTGCCGTCGCAGGATACCGTTATGTCGGCTTCTCCCGCGCTCCTTGCGGTGACTATTCCGTTTGGGTCAGCCTCCGCAACGTTCGGATCGTCGGAGTAAAAGGACAGGGTGTATCTGTCGGCGGCCTCCGCGGGAATAACGGAGGCTTGGATATAGACGTTTTCGCCGATTTTCAGAGTATGGCTCGTTTCGTTTACGGATATCCCCTCCGCTTCCGCTATGGGAGCGGCTACGTGAACCGCGGCAGACGCGGACAGCTCGCCCACTCTTACCGTGATGACTGCGCTTCCCGCGGCTCCTGCGGTGATGACGCCCGCCTCGTTGATCGAGGCTACAGCGGTATTGTCGCTGTAATATCTTGCCGTGCCCGCTTCATAGCCGCCGTTTTCCACATACCAATACAGCTGTACGGCTTGACCTATTTCCAAATTAAAGGTATAATATGTAAGAGCAAGACGGGGGGCAGGCGTATCGGGGACGGTCGTTTCGACGTCCGAGGAGCTCGGAGTACTGCTGTCCGCGCTGCTTTCGTTCGTGACAGAGCTTTCGGGCGTGCTCTCGGAGATGTCGTCGGTGAACTCAGAGGAGCTTGTATCGCTTGTTTCGGAGGTTATAACGATTATCCCGGGAAGCTCGGTTTCGGTGGGATCAAAGGGATTCACGGGCGATTCGGAGGGATTGAACGGGTCAACGGCATAAGGATCGGGAGTGGTCTCCTCGGTGGCGGCGGTGATCACTATAATGGGCGAGGGCAGCTCGTCCGTGGGATCTTCGGAGTCCTCGGTTTCCTGCGGGGGACGTACAATGATAATGCCTGTTTCCTCCTCGGTTTCCGTTTCCTCCTCGTAGGGCGGATAGTAATATATGGCGCCGAAAGGGCGGAAGGAGCCTAATATCAGGCACGCGGCGGTCAGCGCCGACAAAGCTTTTCTTGTTTTTTTACCGTGATTTCGCATAATGACGTTTACCTTTATCAAATAGTATATTTTATGTATTTATATACGGAGAGATATTTATGAAGAAAATACTGATGCTGGCTTCGGAAGCCTCACATTTCAAAAATTTCCACATTCCATACATAAACAAGCTCGTGCAGGAGGGAGACAAGGTGTTCACCGCCTCCAACGGAAGCCTTGAAGCGGAGGGAGCGGCTCATATTTTGATCCCCTTTAAAAAAAAGCTTATAAGCCTCGGTAACATAAGGGTGATCTTTAAGCTTGCGGGGCTAATGCGAAGGGAAAGCTTCGACTTGGTATGCACCAATTCCACCTTAGCGGGATTTATGGGAAGAATGGCTGTTATTTTATCGGGCTGCGGCGGCACGAAGGTCGTTCACATCTGCCATGGCTATCTTTTTAACGACGACGGAGGCAGAAGAGCGAAAACCTATCTTTTTTTTGAAAAGCTTGTGCGCAGACGCACCGACCTGCTTGTCGTCATGAACGACGACGACCTTAAAATTGCCGAAAAATATTCCCTGGGAAATCGGATAGCTTTTATAAAAGGTATGGGACTGGACGCGGTAGCGTTTCCCGAGCTTGCCGCCGAAAGGACCGCCGATATGAGAAAAAAATTGGGGGCGGGGGACGATACGCTGCTTTTTCTCTGCGCCGCGGAATTTTCCGCAAGAAAAAATCAGTATACTATTATAAAAGCGCTTTCGCTTTTAAAGCGTTCCGACTGTAAGGTCGTATTTGCGGGGGACGGTCGGCTTATTGAGAAATGCAGAGACCTTTCGAGAAAGCTTGGCGTTGAGGATAAGACCGTGTTCCTCGGCTGCTTCGGCGAAATGAATCTGCTGTACCGCTGCTGCGACTGTCTTATTTCCGCGAGTCGGTTCGAGGGACTGCCCTTTAACGTAATGGAATCGCTGTATTGCGGCGAAAGCGTCATATTAAGCGATATTAAAGGGAACCGAGACCTTGCCGCCGCCGAAAGGGAGCTGTGCGCCGCGCTCGGCGAGCCCTCCGTCTCACGGCTTTTTCCTTACGAGGACTGCGAACGCTTGGCGGAGCTTATGGAGGGAGCCGAAAAGCCGAGAAAGCGTCAATGCCGTTTATCGGATAAGTATTTCCTCGAAAATATTTTTGAGGAAAATATTAAGCTTTTTAATATAATACTGTAATAACCATTAAAAAATTAGCTATTTAGTATAAGCGACCGCTGACTTGTTTCAATCTCCGTAATGTAATTATACACCATTATCTCCCTTTTGTCCAGCGGTTTTTGCTTTTTCGGACTTTTTTACAAAGGATTTTTACGACTGTTTTTCGGCGCGAAAAAAGGAAAAATTCGGGGGACTTTCCGAAATATGGACAGATTTTAAAATACATAAAAAGTTTCACGTCATTATTGACAAAATGTTTTTCGCGTTTATGTACAATTGTTATATATTTTTACAAAATTGTTTAGCTTTTTTCCGATAGGTATTGATTATTTTTTCGGCTTGTGATATAATAACATCAATCGAAAATTTATGGGTAAATTTCGGTCTTTTACAGACTGTCGGTTGCCGACCGGTTCGATTATTACAGCGAAAACGTCAAAGAAATACTGTATCGGGTGGTAATTGAATGCTTGTATACTTGATTAACATTTTTTTAATTATTGTATGGGCATTGATTTTCCGCATCGGAAAAAAAACAAAGCTGAAGCAGGTTCTGTTTGTGGCGATATGTTTTTTGCAGTGCGCTTTGATCTCGGCGGTCAGATATAGGGTAGGCTACGACTATTCGATGTATGCCATCGGCTTCTTTAAAATGGTAATAAAAGGATTTTCCAAGATGAGCTATCTCGATTGGGAGATCGGATATATCCTGCTTAATAAAATAGTGGGAATGTTTACCGCTCAGCCGGGAGCTATTATGGTGGTCACAACGGTGCTGATCCTGTCGGGTCCCGCTTATCTGATAGCCCGATATTCAAAAAACGTTTACTTATCGGTTTTCTTGTATGTTAACTTCTATCTGTTTTATCTCGATATGAATTACTTGAGGCAGGCGCTGGCGATGTCGGTTATGTGCTTTGCCTACGGGTTTCTCAGAGATAAAAAGTTTTGGCGGTTTCTGCTGTTGGTGATAATTGCATCGACGTTCCATTTTACGGCGCTGTATATGATTCCCGTGTATTTTGTGAGTCTTCTTAAGATAAACTCGAGGACGCTTTTACTGTATCTGTTCGGATTGTTCTATTACTTTATGCTGTCCGACGAGCTGCTGAAATTCGTGCTGTCGCGGTTCCATGCCGAGTATCTTAATTCGCAGTTTATAAGATACGGTCTTAATCCGAGATACGGGGTCTATCCTTTGATACTTACCTTGGCGGCGGTGATCGTGGCATATTATGTAAAAAATATACCGAGAACTCTTGAGCTTTCGATACATCTCACCCTTATGATGGGTTTTTGGCAGGTCGTAATGACCAAGCATATGCTGTTTGAGCGTTTTTCCTATTACACCATGCTTTTCGTTGTTTTGGCGGTGCCCGAAGCGTTGCTTGCGTTTAAGGGACAGCTTAAAGCAGGGCTTAAGGAAAAATACGTATCCTCCGCACGGGGAGACGAACGGAAAAAACGGCTCGCGGCGCGAAAGGCAAAGCGGAAAACTGCGGCGGTCATGTATTCGGTCACCGCAGCGATAGCGGTTTTGGCTTTTGTTCACAATATGATAGGGCTTATAATTCCCGAAAAGGGCGCTCATGGCGTTTTACCCTATCAGACGCGCTATGATATCGAAATACCGAATATCGACGGTTTTTTTAAGGATCGATAGGTCGGGAAGAGTCAAGGCGCAATTTGTTTCGGATTAACTGTCAATAGTTAATAACCGTTGACGTTATCAATAAAAAATTTATTTTTCATGTGGAGGATTAATTATGAAAAAGCGTTTTTTCAATGTAGCTGTTTCGGTTGTTGCAGCTATGTCGCTTTCTGTAGGCGCTTTTGCTGAAGCAGGGGAACCCGCGGTAGAGAATCCCGGCTGGTCCGACCTCGTTGGCGGAAGCAACTATGAGGAAACAGTTGTTTTGGCTGACTGCGAAGACGGCGAGGTTATTCTCGGCTCCGACGAAGGCTTGGCTATCATCGGTGATGTTAGTTGCTTCCCCGAAGGCGTAACTTCCGTTACCCTTGTAGCTTCTCAAGGCAAGCCTAATGAAGAGCTTGCTGAGGAGTCGTTAGCAAGCTTCAAAACAGCTAAGAAGAATGCCAAGGAAGTTGTTTACGCTATAAGCGTTGCACTTTACGATCAGGACGGCAATGAGTTTGAGCCTGTTAAGGCCTTGACGGTTCACGTAGCCATTGACAACGTAAACAAGGACGCTAAGTATGTTGCTTACATCAGCGACGACGGCAAAACAGTTGAGGTTATCAATGACTTCAACCGCAATACCACCGATAAGGTATTCACTTGGAGCGCTGAGCACTTCTCCAAGTACTATCTTGCAACTAAGAGCTCTACAGGCGGCGGCACAGGCGGCGGAAGCGGTGTTACCACTACCGAAGCTCCTGCACCTGCGACCACCACGGCTGCTCCCGCAACCACCACGGCTGCACCCGCTACCACTACTGCGGCTCCCGACAGCACCACTGCTGCTCCCTCCAATGAGAGCAACAACGGCGGTTCTTCAAACGAGAACGGCGGCTCCAACAACGGCGGTTCTTCTAACGAGAACGGCGCTGCTACCGATAACGGTTCCGCAGGTTCCGACGTTGAAGGCGGCACAGGCAACACCGGCGACACCAACACCGGCGCAGGCAGCGACAAGAACCAGGCTACCGGCGTAGTTCTCGGCGTAGTTCCTGCTGCTATCGCTGCTGCGGCAGTTGTAATCTCCAAGAAGAGAAAGTAATTTCAGTTAAATGAAATGATAGCTTAATTACAATGCAGTGCAGAAGCACTGCATTGTTTTTTAAGCGAGATAAACGGAAAGGAAAAGCCTAAAAGTGACTGTTGCAGAAAAAATAGAAAACGAATTGAAGTACTTTGACTTTTTCAAGGGCTTTCTCAAAAGAAGCGTTAAACGCAGGTACTTTAAACCGCCGTTAAGAATTGCGGCGGCGTTGGTCGTGCCGCTTTTGCTTATGGCGGCGGCTGCCCCGCTGATGTCGCTTGTTTTCCCCGAAAGCACGGATAATTACGCGGTATATTTCTATTGCGGCGAGCTCGTATTCATTTTTTTGTTTGACTCTGCGCGAAGGTCGGTAGGAGCTGTCGGCAGAAACGCGGCGTATATCAGATCTGTCGGTCTGCCCAAGCATATATTTGTGACGTCGGCGGTGACCGAAAGCTTGGTGCCCTTGATATTGTCTATTGTGCCGCTGCTTGCCGTAATGCTGATCACAGGTGTGAGGCTGACCCTTGCCTTGCTGATGCTGCCGCTTTTGATTGCCTTGATGTTTATTTTTTCCTTGGGCTTTTCATTGCTGCTTGCCGCCTACGGGACCTTGATAAAGGGATTTTATCGCATATACATTGCTTTTTCGGCAGTATGGCTGTTGGTCACTCCTGTTTTCTATCCCTTGACTGCCGTACCCGAAAAAATTCGATTCCTTTTTGACGTTAATCCTGCTGTTCATTATATCGACATAATGCGAACGATCTGCTTGAGCGGTATTCCCTCCGAAAGATCGTTGATCGTTTCGACTATTTATGCAGCTCTCGTGTTTCTTTTGGGGGTATCGGTGTTTAAATCAAAAGAAAATAAATTTTTCCTCTACGTATAAATTGACATAAAATTAACTGAAAGGAATATTAAAAATGAGCGACGCCGCGGTTTTGGCAGAAAATGTTTCACTTTCTATAGATTCCGACAGTAGGCGCAAGGTCGGGCTTATGGGATATTGGGCAAGACTTTTCAGAAAAAAAACAAGCTTTGAAGACTTTCAAGTGCTGGAGGATATTTCCTTTAAAATAAAAAAGGGCGGTTCATTAGCGGTGGTAGGCGTCGAGGGGGCGGGGAAAACAACTCTCCTGAAGCTTGCCGCAGGCATAATAGCTCCGACAAGGGGTAAAATTTTAACAAGAGGAACGGTGGGTGCGGTTTTTTCCGAGGATAAATGCTTTGACGCTTCGCTTTCGGCGGTCAAAAATATTTATGTTATAGGCTCTCTCATGGGCTTCGAGCGTGAGTATATGAAAAAGCGCATCGACCGAATACTGGAGTTTGCTGGCTTAGAGGAATACAGAAGCGTCCCCTTAAAAAAGTTTTCTCACGAAATGGGTCTTAGGCTTGCTTTTTCTACGGCGGCTCACGTAAGGACAGACGTTCTTATTCTTGACGACGCATTGTCGGCAGTGGACGCGGGATTTCGCGCCAAATGCGAGGAGCGTATAGCGAAAATGAAAGAAGCGGGCACCGCTGTCCTATCGGTATCATATTTATCCGATCATATATTAAAAATATGTGAACAAGCCTTGTGGATAGACAACGGAGAATTGATGATGTACGATACGGCGGAAAAGGTGTGCGAGGCGTATAAGGAATTTACAAAAAATTTAAATTAGGAGGAGAAGATAACAGAGAATGAAGAAAAGAAAATTTCCGATCTATATAGCGGCTATTGCAGCAGCGGTTATGATTCCCTTTAATGCTTATGCCATTGACGTGGAAACGGAGACAGACCCTTCGGAGGAAACCACCGTATCATCGGAAAGCACGGAACCTGCAATTGCTGACACAAGCGGCGAGCAGTATGTTGACCCGTTTAATCCGTCGGTATCGGAGAGCAGCGACGCTTCCGATACCGAGCCGCAGGAGACAGGCATTGTTGTCGATCCGACCTATACGGAAACCGATCCTATTTTGTGGGACACGTCCGACGACGTCGTTGTCGATCCTTTCGGTACAGAGGATACCTCTGCTGTTGAGGAAACGACCCCCGAGGATACCGAGCCGCAAATTTCCTTAGATACTGCTCCTGCTACAACTACGGAGGAGCTCACCGAGACTCAAACCACGACTGCCGCTCCTGCGGCCGAGCCTGTTACCGAGGCGGTCACCGTTCCCCCCGAAACCGAGCCTTACATCGAGGAAACAACCACGGAGACACCCTATATTCCCGAGGAAACAACAGCGGAGGAGACTACGACAACCTCCGCTCCTGCCGTAATACGCCCCGACGGCAGCAACAGCATAGGCGCCGACGCCGTACCCGGCGATCCCGACAGCTTCATTACGATCATTCTTCTTATAGCGGGCGCGATAGTATTGTTTATTCTGATCTTGATCATACCCCCGATTTTCAGAAAGATAAAAAAGAGCATTATTTATAAGTACGATTAAAAAACTATAAAAAAATACCCGCTTAAAAACGGATAAGTCCGTTTTTAAGCGGGTATTGTATTTTATCCCTCTATTTCCTTAAGCAGCTCGGGGAAAATTTCAAGGCTTCTTTTTAATATTCCGTTCATATGCGCTATTGCCGTTCCGTAGTTGGTGAAGGGCGTTCCCGCGTCTGCCGCGCACTGCATACGGTATCTCATTTCTCTTTCGTTCAGCATACAGCCGCCGCAGTGGATAATAAGCGAATATTCCGAAAGCTCGTCGGGAAACTCGGCGCCCGAGGTGGTTTTTACGGAAAGCTCCTTTCCGGTATGCTCCTTAAGCCAGCGCGGCAGCTTTACCGTGCCTATGTCCTCGCACTGCCTGTGGTGAGTGCAGCCCTCGGAGATCAGCACAGTGTCGCCGTCCTTTAGCCTGTCGATAGCCGCCGCACCCTTTGCCGCCGTTTCCAAAAAGCCCTTGAATCTCGCCATAAGTATGGAAAAGGAGGTCAAGGGGATATCCCGAGGCGTATCGGAAGCGACCCTTTTGAACGCCTGGCTGTCGGTTATGACCAAGGCGGGCTTTTTACCGAGGGCGGACAGCGTTTCCTTTATCTCGGTCTCCTTTATCACGACCGAAACCGCGTTTGCCTCCAAAATATCGCGGATAGTCTGCTGCTGCGGCAAAATAAGCCGCCCCTTGGGAGCGGAGGAATCTATGGGTACGACTAAAACGGCGATATCGGAGGGCTTCAGAAGATCTCCCACCAGCTTAAGCTTGGTATCGTCGGTTTTGGCAAGCCTGCCGATACGTTCCTTAAGCTCGTTTATGTTTTCGCCGTTTTTTGCGCTTACAAGGATCGTGTTTTCGTTGATTTCGATTTCGCCGCTTATGCCCAAATCGCATTTATTGAAGGCTATAATATAAGGAATATTCTTTTTTTGTATTTTTTCCAAAAGCTCTCTGTCAAAATCGGTCAAGCCCTCGGCGGCGGACACGGTAAGAACGGCGATATCGGTTTTGTTAAGCACGTTGACCGTTTTCCTTACTCTGAGCCGTCCCAGCTCGCCCTCGTCGTCCAAGCCCGCGGTGTCTATTATCATAACGGGACCCAAGGGCAGAAGCTCCATAGCCTTGTACACAGGGTCGGTGGTGGTTCCCACGATATCCGATACCAGCGCCGTCTCCTGTCCCGTGACCGCGTTCACAAGGCTGGATTTACCTGCGTTGCGCCTGCCGAAAAAGCCTATGTGCAGCCTGTTGGCGGAGGGGGTGTCGTTCAGTCCCACAGCGGTCACTCCTTTCTTGTGCGGAGAGCTTCCAACTCCGTAAGCTCATAGGGGGTCTCCTGATACACGCAGAAGTTAAGCCAGTTGCTGTACATTAGGCTTGCGTGTCCGTGCCAGGTTATAAGAGGAGGGAGCGTAGGGTCGTCATGGGGAAAGTAATTTTTCGGTACCTCTATGTCGAGCCCCTTTTCCTTGTCTCTTATGTATTCGTTTTTTAAGGTATCTCTGTCGTATTCCGCGTGCCCCGTTATAAATATCTGTCGGTCGGAAATATCGGAAATTATGTAAGCGCCCGCTTCATCGGAGCAGGCGAGGACTCTCAGCTCGGGCACCAGCTCGATATCCGCGGTATTGACCTCGGTATAGCGCGAATGAGGCACGAAGAACACGTCGTCAAAGCCCTTCAAAAGCGGGTGGTTAAAGGCGTTTACCTTATGCGGAAATACGCCGAACAGCTTTTTGTTTAAGGGACGCTTTCTGATCCCGTAATGGTAGTAGAGTCCCGCAAACGCGCCCCAGCATATATGAACGGTACAGAACGCGTGGGATTTTGTCCATTCCATAATACCGCAAAGCTCGTTCCAGTAGTTTACCTCCTCGAACTCAAGCTTTTCAACAGGCGCGCCTGTGATAAAAATACCGTCAAAGTACTGCTCCTTTACCCTGTCAAAGGTTGTGTAGAAATTGTGCAGATGCTCCCAGGAGGTGTTTTTGGGAAGATAAGTTTCGGTATAGATCAAGGTGATGTCCACCTGAAGCGGAGTGTTGCTGAGAAGTCTTAAAAGCTGGGTCTCCGTTTCTATTTTGGTGGGCATAAGATTGACTATACCGATCTTAAGAGGGCGTATATCCTGCTCCGAGGCGCGGTTGCCCTCCATCACAAATATATTTTCCTGAAAAAGCGTTTTGAATGCGGGAAGATCGTTCGGTATTCTTATGGGCATATTTGTCTGTCCTTTTTCTTTTGTTTTCTTTGTCTATCTGTATAATTTTCTATTTTTTTTACATTATGGCGATTTTTCTTTCGGTGCTGTCGGAATTGAAAGAGAATCTTACGGCGGTGTCCTCGCTGATGATCTTTTTCTTGAAAAGCTCAAGCAGATAAGTGTCCATGCTTATCATACCCTCGTTTCCGAAGCTGTTTATCGCGTTGTCTATCTGATGTATTTTGCTTTCTCTTATCATATTTCTTACCGCGCCGTTGCAGTGCATTATCTCAAAGGCGGGAACAAGCTTTCCGTCTACCGCGGGGACGAGCTGCTGCGAAATGACCGTCTGCAAAAGCTGGGAAAGCTGAACTCTTATTTGCTGCTGCTGATTCGGCGGGAATACGTCAATAACACGGTCTATCGTGTTTGCCGCGCCCACCGAGTGAAGAGTGGAGATAACGAGATGTCCCGTTTCGGCGGCGGTCATGGCGGTCTTTATTGTTTCAAAGTCGCGCATTTCGCCAACCAAAATAACGTCGGGGGACTGTCTCAGGCTGGCTCTCAATGCGGGAACATAGCCCTCGGTATCGGCATGCACCTCGCGCTGGCTTATAACGCTCTTTTTGTTTTTGTGGAGGTATTCGATCGGTTCCTCAAGCGTGATTATATGAGCGTTGCGCGTGCTGTTTATTCTGTCGATGATGCAGGCGAGGGTAGTGGATTTTCCGCCGCCCGCGGGTCCCGTTACAAGTACAAGACCCTTGGTCTTTTCCGAAATGTTCATAATGCTTTCGGGTATGGACATTTCCCTGTAATCGGGAACGTCAAAGGAAACAAGACGAATGACCGCCGCCAAGGAGCCGCGCTGCTTATAGGCGCTTATGCGGAAGCGGGAAAGACCCTTTATGGAAATGGAAAAATCGTCGTCTCCCGTTGAGCGGAGCTTTGTCACTGCTCTGTCCGCTAACTTATAGGCTTCCGTGATAAGCTTTTCCGAGGTCTCGGGCAGGATGATCTCGTTATCCTGCGGTTGAATAAGACCGTTCAGCTTATAGGACACGGGAAGTCCGGAAACGATAAAAATATCGCTTGCTTGTTTATTTACCGCTTCCTTGAGCATTGTGATCAGTTCCATTGACTTTTCCTCTTTTCATTTATTATTGATTATATTGATCAAAAAACGTCCCATAATACTATGCTGTCATCGATAGATATTCCCTCGTTTTTGGAGGAGGTTTTCTGAGACACCAATTTAAGCTCTCCCGCTTCTGCTCTGAGGATTGTTTCAAGGGCGCGCTTATCGTCGATATCCGTTGTGAAGCTTATATTTACGCCATGCTCGTCCGAGGAGGCGACAGCGCCGAGGCTTACCGCCGCCGCAGCGATATCGGCATTCGCCGACAGTCCCTCTGTCGCTTTTTTGATCTCCCCGCATTTTTCCGCCGCCGCCTTTTCGGCGGTATAATAATCACCGAAGGTTTTTGCGGAACGGTTTACGGTATCTGCCTCGTTTTGTGCGGACACCAGGGTAAGCACGGAAAAAACGGTAATGGTAAGCACTATAAATATAATTAAAATGAGGGAGCCGCCTATTCCCGAGGTAGCTCTGCTGCTCCTAACCGCCATTTTTTGAACCCTTTCCTTAGACTTAATGTTTAAAAATATTGTTGTTTTACTGCGAGTAAAAGGCGGAGCTAAGATCATATATAAGCTTGTTGTCCGCCGTTCTGTATATTTCCACTTTGTACTCGGTAATGCCGCCGTCCGAACGGTTCACGGCGGAAACGGCGGAATAGACCGCGTTTTCCTTTTCGACGGGCTTAAGCTCGCCGTCGAAATATTCCGTATTGTCGGAGTTATATCTGCCGTTTTTTATGAGCTCGGCTTTATTTTGAGAAAGAATAAGCGCGTTGCTCATATCACGGCTTTCGCTTATGCTGGACGAAGCCTTGGCGATAATTGCTGCGCATACGCAGGCGCATACCGCGAATATCAGCAGCGAGATCATCAGCTCCATAAGGAATAATCCTGTTTTTCCGCTTCTTTTCATAATAAGATCATTCCTTTCTCTTAAAATCGATACCGCTTCGCAAGTCCGTTGTGTTAAAAAGCATTGATATAAAACGACGTGGTTTTATCATCGTTATCGGTAAGCGTTATCTCCAGCAGCTCTCCGTCCTTTTCAAAGGAGACAGCCTTTGCTTCGGTAAGCGCGGAGCCCGAAGCGGGAGGGAGCGAGGTCTCCGCATTGCAGAAAAGCTCTCTTATTGCTCCGTCATATTGGTAGATATAGGTTATGTAGCTTGCGCCGCCGACGCTGTCGGTTATGCAGAGAGCGTTTATGCCCTCAAGCTCTCCCACGGTTATTCTGTCCGCGTCGTTGTTGGCGCGCACCTTGGCGGTAATATAATTTATGCAGGTCTGTCTGTTAAAGCGTTCGTCCATTTGGGCGGCGGCGTTTTTGTAAGCGACAGCTCCCGCCGCCGTAACGAAAAGCGCGGTGAGCATAAACAAAGCGAACAAAAGCAGCACAAACAGAGTATCGGCGGAATGCAGATTTTTTTTCAACCGTTCACCTGCTTTCTTGTTACCGTTATATCGGGCATAAAGTTTGAGGCGAATATGCTGTAGCGGACGATATATTCATCGCTTACCTTTAACCCGTAGTTTTCCTTTAAATAATCTATATCGGGAGGGTAGCTGCCCTCTTGAGCGTAGCAGGTTATGACGGCGCGCCTTATGCTGCTTTCGGTTATGGCTATGCTTTCGGCTTCCGAGGTCCTGCCTACGTCCGCTACGGATAATACCACTATAACAGCAATAAGTATGAAAATAACAACGGCGGGAATGTAGCCGACAAGGGCATGATCTTTAATTTTAAGCTTCACTGTACATTCTCCTTGTTTTTTAAATGGAAGTAATGACCGAGAGCATAGGGAGCATTACCGAAAACAGCACGAAGCCGACCACCACCGACATTACTATGACCAGCACGGGCTCGACTCTGCTTATTTTTTCGTCCACCGCGTCGTTGACCTTCTTAGTGTATTCCTTGGATATTTTTCTTAGAGTTTCATCGGTCTTTCCCGTCTGAAAGCTTATGGTGAGCTTTCTGGCGCTCATGCTGTCGAGTATCTCCGCCTTTTGTATCGCCTTGTCAAAGCTTTGACCGTTTCTCATATAGTCCTGGCAGGAGGAAATTTTCTTTTCCGTGTTTTCATCGCATATCTTCTTTGACATTTCAAGAGCCTCGTCGATATCCATACCGCTTGACACGGTCATAGCCATAGCGGAAGCGAAATTCGAGGAGGATATCTCATTGTTGAGCTTTCTGCCCTTAAAAAACGAGACCGTCTTATTATGAGTTGAGGGCAGCTTGAAAAGCACGACCGCCAGTATCGCGAGCAAAACAATGACGCCCACTATAACAAATGAATAGGTCTGAATGGCGGACCCTATATTCATAAGGGAAACCGCCGCGCCCGACATGGTCACGCCAAGCTGACTGAATACGTCGTTGAATATCGGCAGGACCTGCGTTAAAAGCAGAACCACTATCACTATCAGTATCACCAACAGTATAAGCGGGAACGCTACCGCATTTTTTATGTTTTCCGCGACCTCGCTTTGTCTTTCGTAATATTCGGAAAGGCTTTGCAGCACCGAATCCAACCGTCCCGTCTGTTCGCCGATCTGTATCATCTCCTCCGCGTAGGAGGGGAACGCCTTTGTGTTTTTTACGGCGGCGGCAAAGGTACAGCCCTTGGAGGTGTCGTTAAACAGGCTTTCCAAAACGGAATCGTTCTTGTTGTCGTTCAGAAGCATATATATACCGTCATTCGCGGACATTCCCGAGCTGATCGTATCGTACAGCTCGCCGCAAAGTCTTGATATGTAGGCGGGTTTAAGCTTTTTAGCTGCCATTTTTTTCTCCTTCTTCCGATCGAACGGAAAAATCAATATACGTAATTCTGCACGTAATTGCCCGTGTTGGCAATAAAGTCGAGAATATCGCGGCTCGAATGTGAGCCTGCCGCATAGGTGGGATCCATAAGGTGCCAAGCCGTGCCGTCAAAATAGATCGAGCCGCCGTACACCCAGCCCACGTCCTGTACGTAAACCTTTACCCAGGCATGGAAGCCGCCGCCGTTTACATCGCCCGATATGACCTGAGTCGGAACGTTCTGACTTCTCAGCATAGCCGCCATTGTCGCGGCATAGTCAAGGCAGATGCCTTTTTTCTGCTTTACTACCTTTTCGGTGTCTCCTGCATAGCCTCCCGCTATGTATGAAGAAGCGAGATCATAGTCGTATATCACGTTGTCAACCAGCCAGGAATATATCCTGTCTACCTTTTCCAATGCAGTGGTCGTACCCGCGCAAAGCTGCGAGCCTAAGGTCACCGCGCTGTCGCCGTAGGAGTAATTAACGTATTGACTGGGTCTTAAAAAGGGAGCCAACGCGCTTGAAAGAGTTACGTTGAAGGTAAAGGTGTGAGCAAAGGCGTAGCCCTCTCCCACGCTTTCCAATATATCGATCGTATAGGCGCCGTCGCTTGCGGTAAGAGGATAAGACTCAAACCTGCCGTCGGAGCTCAGGTTGTATATCTGAGAAACGCCCGTAGGTCCCGTGATGCGGACCTTTATCTTGCCTACCGATCCCGTATATTTTGCCATAACATAGCCGTCGGAGGTATGGCTGTAGTCTACGGTCGCCAAGGTATTGCCCGATGTGAGTATTCCGTCCGCAACAGGCGTAAGCACCGTGGCGGGAGAGGGCTCGGCGGGAACGGCAGTGGTGACGGGCGGCTCGGTAACGGTCTCGGTGACCGTCTCCTTCTTTGTCGTTACGATCGGCGCCTGCGTTGTCTCAGCCGCAGCAAGAGGCTCGGTGGCGACAGGCGCTGTCGAGGCTGAGGTCGGTTCGGGTTCTGTCTCGGACTCGGTCTCGCTTGCTTCGGCTTCAGTGTCGCTGCTGTCGGAGCTTTCCGTTTCGCCGTCCTTAGTTGCTTCCGTATCTTCGGTATCCTCGGCGCCGTCGGTCTTTTCGGCAGCTTTCGTATCGGATTCCGACGTTTCGGCGGTCATCGCATCGGGCGCGGTATCGGCTTCGCTTTCCGTAAGCTGCGGAGCGGCTTCGCTTTCCGAGACTGTGCCGCCGTCGGCGGAGGTGTCGGGCGGCGGAGTGTCAACGGTTGTGTTGCAGCCGCAGAGCATAATGGAAAATGCTGTCATTAAAGCGGCGATTTTTTGTTTATTCAAGCACTCACCTCCGTAAGATTCCAAAGACGGTCAAAGCCTCTTTGGCGCGTTTCTTCATATAAAAAATTTTTGATTCGCTGCATGTCGTCTGTTTTTATTTTATCACATAATCGCTTGAAAGTCAATCCGAGTCTCCTTAATTTTTATTCTCCCAATCCCTCCGCCAAAGCCGCGGCGCTCAGACCGCTGCCCGCGCCTGAGACCTGGGAGCACTCGCCTTGGTTTTCCGCCGATTCCTCGTCGTTTTCGTCAAGAACGGTCTTATATTTTTTTGGCTTCGGGTTGTGCCTTTGGAAGGTAAGCGCCATTTCATACAGCTTTCTGTCCTTTTCGGCGAGGAATTTTCTGTCCTTCATAGGCACCTTGTCGCCGTTCAATATGCGCCTCGCGATCTTCATACACTTTGCCAGGTCCATAAAGCGGCTGCTTTTATCTTCGTCAACGTCGCTGTTGAGGTGTTCGAGAAAAAGCTGCAAATCGTCCTTGTATTCCTCTCTTTTGTTTTTGGAGGGGTTTTCAAGCGCCTTTTGCGCGTCGAGAAATTTTCTCGCTTCCTCGGTCAAGGTAAGGGTGTCGGTCTTGGGACCTCCGTTTTTTTCCTTTTGCTCCGCTGCGTTTCTTTTCGTATACGCGATCGGAACGGTATTTACAGTGGTTATTCCGTTTAAATTCATTATATTTCCTCCTTCCCGCTGCGCTGCCGAACGGATATTTCTTAAATTTCGATACGCCCGAATACCTCTCCGATCCTGCCCTCGATCAGAAGGTCGGCAGAGCTGTCCGCGCTTGTGTGGGACATATTGATTATCACAAGACTGCTCCCGCGAAAATAATTTATAAGCCCCGCCGCGGGATACACCACTAACGAGGTGCCGCCTATTACAAGGGTGTCGGCGTTTTCAACGGCACGGATCGAGGCTCCCAATATCCTTTGGTCAAGCTGCTCGCTGTACAGCACCACGTCGGGTTTTATCAGCCCTCCGCATTCGCATTTCGGTACGCCGCCGCACTGCCGTATATACTCGGCGGTATAGCTTTTTCCGCATTTTAAGCAGTAGTTTCTGAGCACCGAGCCGTGAAGCTCGTAAACCGTTTTGCTGCCCGCCTTTTGATGAAGCCCGTCTATATTCTGCGTGATCACCGCAGACAGTCTGCCCTTGCGCTCCATTTCAGCCAGCTTTATATGGGCGGCGTTTGGCTGCGCGGTAAGACAAAGCATTTTATCGCGGTAAAAGCGGTAAAACTCCTCCGTTTTTGAGTAAAAGAAGTCGCCGCTCAATATGGTTTCGGGAGGGTAGTCGTATTTTTGGCTGTATAGCCCGTCCACACTTCGGAAATCGGGTATCCCGCTTTCGGTGGACACCCCCGCGCCGCCGAAAAACACCGTGTTTTTCGAGCTTTTCAGTATTTCGTTCAGCTTTTTGATTTTTTCGTTAAATTCGTTTTTGTTCATAATTACATAATTATCAGAAAGGCTTTGAATCCTTCAATTCGACAATTCGGTTAAATACGTTTTCATACTTTGAATCCTTGCAGAAATAGCCTATTCTCACAAACTGGAACTTATCGCCCGCTTTTGCGTCTTCAAGGCATTTCTCAAGCTTGCAGCCAAGCTTTTTCTCAAGGGAATCGGGGTTGAGATAATCGTCAAAGGTTTTATCCTCGGGAATGGCGTTGGTGTTTTCTATGGTGAAAAGGTTGTTGTAGATATAAACGTCCTTTTCCGTGCAGTTGTCTTCGCTGAGCCAGTGGATAGTGCCCTTGACCTTTCTGCCGTCGATGGGATTTCCGTTGGCGCTTTCTATGTCGGCGGTGCAGATTATCCTGCCTATGCTTCCGTCCTCGTTGTAAACAACGTCCTTATATTTAATGATATAGGCGCCCATAAGCCTTACCTCGCCCTCGGGCTTTAAGCGGAAATATTTTGGGGGAGGACAGGCGGAAAAATCGTCTCTGTCGATATAAATATTTTTGGTAAACAGGACCTTGCGCTTTCCCGCGGCTTCGTCGTTGGGGTTGTTGGATATCTCAAAATATTCCCGTTTATCCTCGGGGTAATTTTCTATCTCCACCTTTATGGGGTCGAGGATCGCTATTCTTCTGAGTGCCGTCCTGTTCAGCTCGTCTCTGATACAGTGCTCCAGCAGGGCGATATCTACCAGCGACAGGCTCTTGCATATTCCTGCCAGCTCCACAAAGCGGAATATTGCCTCGGGAGTATAGCCGCGTCTTCTGAGAGCGCAGAGGGTAGGGAGCCGAGGATCGTCCCAGCCGTCCGCCACGCCTGTTTCCACAAGCTGACGGAGATAGCGCTTGCTCATTACGGTGTTGGTGACGTTGAGCCTCGCGAACTCGTACTGATGAGGCGGCTGTTCAAAGCCTATATTTTCCACAACCCAATCGTAAAGGGGTCTGTGGTTCTCAAACTCGATGGAGCACATTGAGTGGGTTATCCCCTCCAAAGCGTCCTGGATCGGGTGAGCAAAGTCATAAAGGGGGTAAATGCACCACTTGTCGCCCTGGCGGTGGTGCGGCATATGAAGAATACGGTAAATGGCGGGGTCGCGCATATTCATATTGGGGCTTGACATATCGATCTTGGCGCGAAGTGTGCAGTAGCCGTCGGGGAACTCGCCGTTTTTCATTTTCTCGAACAGCTCCAGATTTTCCTCAACGCTTCTGTCGCGGTAGGGACTGTTTTTTCCGGGCTCGGTGAGAGTGCCCCTGTATTCCTTCATTTCCTCGCTTTTAAGGTCGCAGACGTACGCCTTGCCCTTTTTGATAAGCTCCACCGCAAACTCGTAGGTCTTTTGAAAATAGTCGCTTCCGTAAAATACCTCGTCGGGCTCCGCTCCCAGCCACTTTAGATCCTCCAGTATGGATTCAACGTATTCGTTGTCCTCCTTGGTGGGATTGGTGTCGTCAAAGCGCAGGTTAAAAAGTCCGTTGTACTTCTTTGCGGAGGTGTAGTTGATGTATATTGCCTTTGCGCTGCCTATATGCAGATAACCGTTAGGCTCGGGAGGAAAGCGGGTGTGTATCTTTTTGACCCGTCCCGCAGCCAGGTCGCTTTCGATTATATCGGTCAGAAAATTGGAGCTTTCCTCCGCTTCAGCGGCATTGTTTTTTTCTTCGGTCATTTTATAATGTCTCCTTAAATTTCTTTATTCTGTTTAAGCTTTCGTCTCTGCCCAATATTTTCATTACCGCGCAGAGATCGGGGCTGTTCAGCTTTCCCGTTACCGCCGCTCTAATAAAAGCGCTGACGTCTGCGATGCTGCCCTTGTACCCGTCGGGATCGGACTTGTATTCCTTGATGTTGGGGCAGAAGCCGTGCCTTTCGCCTATCGCCTTTACCTTGTCGAACCATGCGGTCTGATCGTCCTCCGCGCTGTATTGCTCCGAGAAATCGTCAAGCACCGCGCAGACGTCCTCTCTTGCGAAGCCCTCGGGCTTTTCGGAAAAAGTGAAGTATTCGGGATAGAAAAAGCCCATATATCCCTTTGCGTCCTTCCAGGTCTCCAGGTCCTTGCGCGGCTTTGCTCCGCCTCTTCCTATTTGAAGGATCGCCTTTGTAAAGCCCTCGTCTCTTGAAATTGCCTTATAAAAGTCCCCGTCGAACTCCTCCGCCCATGCCGCAAGCTTTTCGTAAGCCTTATCCGCGCTCATTCGGGAAATAACGTTTTTGCTGACGTCGCCCAATTTTATAGGATCGAACAGGGAACCGCTGGCGCTCATTTTCTTTACCGAGAAAGGAAAATCGTTTATGTCCGCGTCGGGATTTGCCCTCCGCCAATCCTCAAAGTTGCTGTTTAAAAGTGTCATAACGTATTCCGCAACGCTTTCGGCAGGGTAGCCCTCGCTTATATAATAGCTCATGCCCGCGCCCTTATCCCGCTTGGAAAGCTTTTTCTTGGCGTCCCCCTCTTTTCTCATAAGCTGGGAAATGTGGAGATATTTGGGCAGCTTAAAGCCTAACGCGCCGAAAAGCTGAATGTGATAAGGCAGGCTGGAAAGCCATTCCTCGCCTCTTACGACATGAGTTGTTCTCATAAGATGGTCGTCCACCGCGTGCGCCATATGATAGGTGGGCATACCGTCGCTTTTCAGCAGAACATGGTCGATATGATTTTCCGTTAACTCGATGCCGCCCTTTACAAGATCGGTGAATTTTATTTTATTGTCGGGGCTGCCCTCCGAGCGAAAGCGCAGAACGTAGGGAAGACCCGCTTCGATTTTTTCCTTTATTTGATCGAGAGTAAGCCCGCGGCATCTTACGTATTCTCCGTAGTACCCGGGAGTGACTTTTGCCGCCTCCTGCCGCTCTCTGAGCTCTTGCATATCCTCCTCGGTGCAAAAGCAGGGGTACGCTTTTCCGTTTTTTACCAGCTCCTTGGCGTAGGTGCGGTAAATTTCCCTTCTTTCGCTTTGTCGGTAGGGTCCGTATTTCCCCTCTTTTTCAATGCTTTCGTCAAAGCTGACGCCGAAATTTGCGAACACCTTGATCAGATCGTGCTCGGCGCCCTCCACCTCGCGCTTGGTATCGGTGTCCTCAATTCTGAGGTAAAACACGCCGCCGCTTTGGTGCGCGAGCCTTTCTCCCACCAAAACGGGGAACAGTCCGCCGAAATGAACGAACCCCGTGGGGCTCGGAGCAAAGCGGGTCACCTTTGCCCCCTCGGGAAGCTCTCTCGGAGGGTACAGCTTTTCATAATGCTCCGGGGTTTTCGTTACATCGGGGAAAAGCAGCTCTGCCAATGCGTTATAGTCCATATTTGTCGATTCCTTCTTTTGTCTTTTTGAAAATGTTTTTTCTGCTGCCCCGCAGGGCGCACTTTTAACTATATAAAATATAATAGCATAAATCAAAGAAAAATTCAAGAGATATTGCATATTTTGGAGCAGATTTTTGAAATTTAAGAGCAGATAAAAAAATTTTCTTTTTTTACTTGCAATTTCCGTTAAAATAAGGCATAATTAAAGGGAACAAAAAACGGAGGTTACCGATGGAATTTAAGAAAATAGACGTGTATACGGAATCGGAGGCGGTATATCCGCTGACCATGCAGCTCAGCGAGCTTGGCATAAACGGCTTTGAAATTCACGACAGCGCGGATTTTGAGGAATTTATGGAAAATAAGGAAATGAATTGGGATTACGTGGACGACAGCCTAATGAATTTAAAAAACGTAAGGACACATATAACTCTTTATTTGCAGGAAAACGTTCAGGGAGCGGAAATGTTCGCCGCCCTCAAGGGCGCTTTGAAGGACATAAAGGACAGGGACGAAGAGAATTTTTACGGAAGCCTCGGGATAGAAACGGGCAGCATAAAGGAGGAGGACTGGGCAAACAACTGGAAACAGTATTACAAGCCCTTTAACGTGGGAAGCAAGCTGATAATAAAGCCCACATGGGAAACGGCGGAGAACAGCGGCGGGCGAAAAATTTTGGAGATAGACCCCGCGTCCTCCTTCGGAACCGGTCAACATCACACCACAAGGCTTGTTATGGAAGCGCTTGAAACGGTCATAAATGGCGGCGAAAGGGTGCTCGATCTGGGCTGCGGGAGCGGTATACTGTCTGCTGCGGCGCTGCTTTTGGGCGCGAAAAAGGCGGTCATGACCGATATTTTTCTGAACGCGGTCAACACGGCTTCTCGGAATATCGAGCAAAACGGCTTCGATAAAACAAGATATGAGGCTTACTGCGGGAATATAGCCGACGACGCGGCGCTGCGTGAAAGGATCGGCACGGGCTACGATCTGATAACCGCCAACATCGTGGCGGACGTTATCATAAAAATGTGCCCCTTTTTCAGAGGCTTTTTAAAGGAAAAGGGCGTTGTTATCATATCGGGCATAATCACGGAAAGACTGGACGAGGTAAAGGAAGCGCTGACCGCGGAGAATATAACGGCGGAAAAAATTACCGAGGAAGAGGGCTGGAACGCGATTTTGTGCAGGGTATAGGTAACGTATGATCTGCTTTTTGCATAAAATACCGCGAGGTGATTTTATGCAGGCGGTATGGTTTTTCTTAAGCGTGTTTTTCGGTATCATAGGCGGATATTTTGTTGTAAAGGCGACGCTTTCCGCCTTGACGGGGATAGCCTCCGACAGGTACTCAAAAAGGCGCGGAAAAGGCTATCAAAAAAAGAACGGGATAAGTGCAAATGGAAGAAATAGGACAGGAAACGCTTAAGGGCTTTGTGGAGGAGGTCGTGTACAAGAACTCCGAAACGGGCTACATAGTTTTTGTGTTGAACTGCGACGGTCAGCCTATGGACGTTGTGGGAGAATTGGGCGATATCTCGGAGGGAGAGCGGCTGGAGCTGTACGGCGATTATGTCAACAATCCGAAGTACGGCAGACAGTTCAAGGCCGTGAGCTGCACCCGCACCCTCCCCGCCACTCCCGAGGAGATACGCAGATATCTGGGCTCGGGAATAATAAAGGGCTTGGGTCCCGCTTTGGCGAAAAAGATCGTGCAGCAGTTCGGCGAGGATACTCTCGACATTATTGAAAACGACCCTCTGAGATTGGCGGAGCTTAAGGGCGTTACCGAAGACAGGGCGCTTTTTATCGGAAGCGAGTACCGAAAGCTCAGCGGCGTAAAAAACGTTATCGAGTTTTTGCAGAAATACGGGATAGGTCCCGCCGTGGCGGCGCAGGTGTGGAAAAAATACGAGTCGTCCTCCGTAGATTTTATCAGGGACAACCCTTACATTCTCTGCGGCGAGGAGCTGGGCGTTGATTTTGAGCAGGCGGACGAGATAGCGCGGGCGGAGGGCGTAAAGAGCGACGACCTTAATCGGATCATAGCGGCAATGCTGTATATTTTAAGGGAAAACGCCAACGCGGGACATACCTGTCTGCCCTTGAAAAGGGCAGTGGAAGCGGCAATGCGTTTTTTGCGGCTTTCCGAGGAGGACGTTCACCGCGGGATAGACGCGGCGCTTGAGGCGGGTCAGCTCGAGGTGCTTACCATAGGGGAAAAAAGCTATATTTATCTTAACGAATATTACCGCGCGGAGACCTATATCGCCGATAAGCTCGCGGAAATGCTGAAAACCTCCGTCTTCGGCGTAAAGGACCTGTCCGAGGAGATCAAGGGAGTGGAATTTGCGGAAAATATCGAGTACGAAACGCTTCAAAAGGCGGCGATAAACGGCTGTCTCGGAAATAAGCTTTTTATTTTGACGGGCGGTCCGGGAACGGGTAAAACCACCACTCTGAACTGCGTTATACAGCTTTTCAAAAAGCATAAGAAAAGCATTTCCCTTGCCGCCCCCACAGGCAGAGCCGCCAAAAGGATGAGCGAGCTCACGGGAGAAAACGCCAGGACCATACATCGGCTTTTGGAGGTGGATTTTACCGTAAAGGACAAGCTGTGCTTCAAAAGAAACGAAAAAAATCCCTTAAGGGCGGACGTTATTATCATCGATGAAATGTCAATGGTGGACGTTTTGCTGTTTGAGGCGCTGCTGAGAGCGCTGAAGCCCTCCGCCTCGCTTATTATGGTGGGAGACAGCAATCAGCTGCCCTCGGTGGGAGCGGGAAACGTTTTAAGAGACCTTATAGCGGGCGGAGAGATACCCATGGTGGAGCTTACGGAAATTTTTCGGCAGGCGTCCGAAAGTCTTATAGTCACCAACGCTCACCGGATAGTAAACGGGGAATACCCCCTGCTGGACGACAGGAAAAGCGACTTCTTTTTTATGACCTGCGGCAGCGAAAAGGAAATACCGAGATTGATAATCGAGCTTGCGAAAACGCGGCTCCCCGCCACCTACGGCTACTCTCCCCTGGACGATATACAGATACTCACCCCCACGCGGATAGGCTGCGCGGGCACAAAGGAGCTGAACCGCGATCTACAGCTTGCCTTGAATCCTCCCACCAAGGGGAAAAGCGAGATCAAGGTATTTGATACGGTTTTCCGTACGGGAGACAAGGTGATGCAGATAAAAAACGATTACGATATAGAATGGCAAAAGGACGCGGAATACGGAAGAGGCGTTTTTAACGGCGACATAGGCTATATCGAGGAGCTTGACCGCCACAGCGGAAATATGACGGTAAACTATGACGGAAAAAGAGCCTTGTATACGCCCGACCTGCTGAAAAAGCTGGACCTGGCGTACGCGGTCACGGTGCACAAAAGCCAGGGCAGCGAATATAACGCGGTAATTATGCCTTTGACCTCGGTGAGCAGGAACCTGCAGTACAGAAACCTGTTGTATACGGGAGTCACGAGAGCGAAAAACATTCTGATACTGATAGGCACCAAAAGACAGGTCTGCGAAATGGTGGACAACGACAGGAGGACCCTCAGGTATTCCTGTATCAGGGCGCTTCTGAGACTGAACAACAACGGAGGCGGTGCGGGGTGACAAAGACATATCTGTTTAAAAGGCTGCTGCTCGATCTGATCTACCCTAACCGCTGCGGCTTTTGCGGCTGCAATATCCCCTTTGACGAGTATTTCTGCCGCGGCTGTGCAAAAAGATTTGCTCCGCCGCCGCAAAACGTAAAAATAGCCCATACGGACGAGTTCGGTGCGGCGACCGCGTACGACAGCCTCAGCAGACCCTTTGCGGCGAAATTCAAGGAGGAAAACGACGGCTGCGCCATAAGCGGAGCGGCGTATCTTATATATAAAAATCTTCTGAGAGAGGGCGCCTTGAGGGACTTCGACGTTATCACCTTTGTGCCGATGAGAAAAAAGGACGTTTACAGACGGGGCTACAATCAGACCAAGCTTATAGCAAGAGAGCTTTCGTGGCTTACCGACAAGCCCTGCGCGGCGTTATTGAAAAAGGTGAGGGACACCGAGCCGCAGAAAGCCTTAAACGCGGCGGAAAGAGCGGAAAACGTAAGGGACGCCTTTAGGTGCACGGGGGAAAAGGCGGTCAAGGGGAAGACCGTTTTGATAATAGACGACATAAGCACCACGGGCAGCACATTGTCCGAAGCGGCAAGGGCGTTAAAAAAAGCGGGAGCGGGAAGCGTCAAGGCGGCGGTTTTTGCAAAGACGGTTTCAAAAAAAGAGAAAAATTTTCAGCCGCTTGAAAAAAATATATAAGTGTGTTATAATTAACCATTAAGTTATTTTGAAAGGATCGGGAAATTGTCAGTAAAAACGGTAAGCACAGAAGAGCTGAACGAGCAGAAAACGTATATGCGGAAGGTTCGTTCCGTAACTCACACATATTTTGAAAAGCCTCTCGCCTACGTTCACAGCTACGGCTGTCAGCAGAACGTTTCGGACGGGGAAAAAATAAAGGGAATGCTGGAGGAGATGGGCTACGGCTTTACCGATGCTCCCTCAGAGGCGAAGCTTATTCTTTTCAACACCTGCGCCGTAAGAGAAAACGCGGTGGAAAGAGTTTTCGGCAACGTCGGAGCGCTGAAGCGGCTCAAAAAGGAGGATCCCGATATTGTGATCTCCGTCTGCGGCTGTATGGTGCAGCAGGAGGAGACCGCGAAAAAAATAAAAAGCACCTTTCCCTTTGTGGATATAATTTTCGGCACTCACGTGCTGCACACATTTCCCGAGCTTTTGTTCAGATGTCTTTTCGAGGGCGGAAGAATACTTGAGATACCCGACGGCGAGGGAGTGATAGCCGAGGATATCCCCGTCCGAAGAGAAAGCGCGTTTAAGGCAAGCGTACCGATAATGTACGGCTGCAACAACTTCTGCACCTACTGCGTGGTCCCTCTCGTCAGAGGAAGAGAGCGCTCGAGAAAGGCGGAGGACGTTATTGCGGAGGTAAAGGGCTTAATTGAAAACGGGTATAAGGATATCCTGCTTTTGGGTCAGAATGTCAATTCCTACGGAAAGGGCACCGACGTTGATTTTCCCGAGCTGCTGTCAAGGCTGGACAGGCTTGATGGCGAATTTAAGCTCGAGTTTATGACCTCTCACCCGAAGGACTGCACCGAAAGGCTGATAGACGTTATCGCGGACAGCGATAAGATATGCCGTCATCTTCATTTGCCCGTCCAGTGCGGCAGCGACAGGATATTGAAGCTGATGAACAGACACTATGATAAGGAGCGCTATTTAAAGCTCGTGGATTATGCCCGTGAAAGGATACCCGATCTTAACCTTACCACCGATATTATAGTCGGCTTTCCCGGTGAGACCAGGGAGGATTTTGAGGAGACTCTGCGGCTTATGAAAAGAGTTTGCTTCGATTCCGCCTTTACCTTTATTTTCAGCCCGCGCATCGGCACCAAGGCGGCCGAAATGGAGGACCCGATAAGCGGCGAGGAAAAAGGAAAATGGTTCAGGGAGCTGTTGGAGGTACAGGGAGAGTGCGGCAGCAAAAGCTATCGCAGATACGTGGGAAAGACCCTCAGAGTGCTTTGCGAGGGAAAGGGAAGGACCTCGGAGGATTATTTCACGGGAAAATCACGGGAAAATATCATAGTTGACTTTAACGGCAGCGAAAAAGACGTGGGGAATTTTGTCGACGTCAGGATAACCGAAGCCAAGGCGTGGGCGTTGGTGGGGGAAAAGCTTGTTTAAGGAGGTAATACCGACGGTACTGAATATTGTTCTTGTGGAGCCTCAAATACCGCAGAACACGGGAAATATCGCCCGTACCTGCGCGGTGACGGGAGCGAGGCTCCATCTTGTCAAGCCGCTGGGCTTTTCCGTAGACGACAGGAAACTCAAGCACGCGGGGCTCGATTACTGGCGCTTTTTGGATATAAGCTATTACGAGAGCTTGACGGACTTCTTCGATAAAAGCGAGGGTGAATGCTTTTACTATTCCACAAAGGCTTTAAATACCTACTGCGAAGTGGAATATCCCGATAACTGCTGCATAATATTCGGCAGAGAGGACAAGGGACTGCCCGAGGAGCTGCTGTATCGGAACAGGGAAAGGTGCGTGCGTATCCCGATGACAGACGAGGCGCGGAGCCTTAACCTGTCAAACAGCGTCGCCGTGGGAGCCTACGAGGTCCTGAGACAGTGGGGCTTTCCCGAGCTGAAAAATAAGGGGAGCCTTACAAAATACGTATGGAGACCCGAAAACAATACATAAAAATTATAAAGGAAGGAAAAAATTATGCCAAAGGTAAAAATAATAACCGACAGCGGCTGCGACATTTCAAAGGAGGACGAGATCAGATACAATATCGACATAATGTGCTTCGATATTACTTTGGGAGACAAGACCTTCGTTGAAAGAAAAACCGTTTCCAACGAGGAATTTTTCGAGATCATCGACAAGTCCCCCGAGCTGCCGAAAACAAGTCAGATTACCACCATACGCTTCGAGGAAAAATTTAGAGAATGCGTCAAGGAGGGCTGGGAGGACGTTATCGTTACCCTTATAAACTCCGAGGGCTCCCAGACCTACGCCAACGCCGTGCTGGCGGAAAAAAATCTTCGCGAGGAGGGCGCGCTGGGCAATACTCGGATACATATCATAGACAGCCACACCTATTCTCTCGGCTACGGCTATCCCGTTGTCGAAGCGGCAAGAAAGCTCGAAGCGGGGCAAAGCTGCGAAATGGTCCTTGCCTTTATGGAGGATTGGTACAACTGCTGCGAGGTGCATATTATCGGCTTTAACCTGCGTCATATGAAAAAATCGGGCAGGATAAGCGCCGCCGCTTCGTTCCTCGGAGAGATGCTTTCTCTTAAGCCTGTCATTTCCCTTATTGACGGAGAGACCCATGTGGTCAAAAAAAGCAGAGGAGAAAAGGCTGCCGTTATGGACGCGGTGCAGTACATAAGCGAACGCACCATTCCCGAAACGCCGTGGCATCTTCTTACCACCACCGCCCCCGAAATGGAGGAGCTTTTCCGTAAGACGATGGCTAAAAAAATGGGTTACGACCTTACGATGCAGGAGGCCTGCGGAGGAGTTGTCGCCTGCAACGCGGGTCCTTGCTTTATCGGCGTTATCACCAAGGGAAAGCCCAGAAGATGATCGAGCAAAAATTGTTAAAAATTTCCTAAAATGTACTTGAAATACTTTGACATTTCTGTTAAAATAATAAAGTAATACCATTTTTTTGGTTAAGATTAAAATTTTATAAAAGGAAGGTGCCATAATGAGCAAGCTTAACAAGAAAAATGTAGAAGACCTTAACGTCAAGGGCAAAAAAGTCCTTGTCCGCGTTGACTTCAACGTTCCTCTCAAGGACGGAAGGATCACTAACGACAACAGAATCGTCGCCGCTCTCCCCACTATCAACAAGTTGGTTGAAAACGGCGCCAAGATCGTTCTCTGCTCTCATCTCGGAAAGCCCAAGAACGGTCCCGAGGATAAGTTCTCTTTGGCTCCCGCCGCCGAAAGACTGGCTGAGCTGGTAAAAACGAAGGTGATTTTCGCCAAGGACGATAACGTAGTGGGCGACAATGCCAAAAAGGCGGTCGCGGAAATGCAGGACGGCGAGATCGTCGTGCTCGAAAACACACGCTTCCGCGGCGCGGACGAGACCAAGAACGGCGAGGGCTTCGCAAAGGAGCTGGGCGATCTTGTGGACAACGAGTATTTTGTAATGGACGCTTTCGGCTCCGCTCACAGAGCGCATGCCTCCACGGCGGGCGTTACCAAGTTCGTAAAGGAGACGGCGGTAGGCTATCTTATGAACAAGGAGATCGAGTTCCTCGGCAATGCCGTTGAAAATCCCGTTCGTCCCTTTGTTGCGATCCTCGGCGGCGCAAAGGTAGCGGATAAGCTCAACGTTATTTCCAACCTCCTCGAAAAGTGCGACACGCTTATTATCGGCGGCGGTATGGCTTACACATTTATCAAGGCTCAGGGCGGCGAGATCGGCACCTCTCTTGTTGACGACGAAAAGCTCGACTACTGCAAGGAAATGATCGCAAAGGCGGAGAAGTTGGGCAAGAAGCTGCTGCTTCCCGTTGATACAAAGGTAGCGAAGTCCTTCCCCGACCCCATTGACGCTCCCATCGAGGTCTCCGTTGTTGAAAGCGGCAGGATACCCGCGGATATGATGGGTCTTGACATCGGTCCCAAGACCACCGAGCTTTTTGCAGGCGAAGTAAAGTCGGCGAAAACCGTTGTATGGAACGGACCTATGGGCGTATTTGAAAATCCCGTTCTTGCGGAGGGCACGAAATCCGTTGCCAAGGCTCTTGCCGAAACCGACGCCACAACCGTTATCGGAGGCGGCGACAGCGCTGCTGCGGTCGTACAGCTCGGCTTTGCGGATAAGATGAGCCACATCTCCACAGGCGGCGGCGCTTCCCTTGAATACCTCGAGGGCAAGGTGCTTCCCGGCATCGACGTTATCCAGGACAAATAAGAGCATATTCTCAGAACCATTAACGGCAATACGGCTATTCCGCTGCCGTATTGCTTAAAAGGGCGGTTTTCCCGCCCTTTTAATGCTAATAATACCAATAAACAGAAAGGCAGATAATATGAACAAGAGCGTAAGAAAGGCAGTAATTGCAGGAAACTGGAAAATGAACAAAACAAGACCCGAGGCAAAGGCGCTTATCGAGGCTATGAAGCCCTTGGTAGCGGACGCGGGCTGCGAGGTGGTGATCTGCACTCCCTATACCGACCTCGAAACCGCGGTCGAGATGACCAAGGGCACCAACATCAAGGTAGGCGCGGAAAACGTTCACTTTGAAAAGTCGGGCGCTTTTACGGGAGAGATATCGGCGGATATGCTTACCGAAATGGGCGTTGAGTACGTTATTATCGGTCACAGCGAGCGCAGACAGTATTTCGGGGAGACCGACGAGACGGTCAACAAAAGGACCAAGGCGGCTTTGGCGGCGGGCTTGAAGCCCATAGTATGCGTAGGCGAGCTGCTTTGGGAAAGAGAGTGCAATATCACCGAGGAGGTAGTGGGACGTCAGATCAAATTAGACTTTTACGACGTTTCCGCCGAGGATATCAAAAAATGCGTTATCGCTTACGAGCCCGTATGGGCGATCGGCACGGGCAAGACCGCTACCGCCGAGCAGGCGGAGGAGGTCTGCGCCTTTATCCGCGGCAAGCTTGCGGCGCTGTACGGAAGCGATACGGCGCAGGCGGTCACCATACAGTATGGCGGCTCCATGAACGCGGGCAACGCGGCAGAGCTGGTCTCCAAGGAAAACATCGACGGCGGACTTATCGGCGGCGCAAGCCTTAAGGCTCCCGATTTTGCGGAGATCGTGAAAGCGGCTTCCAACGGCTGATCTTTTAACGAAAGAAAGGATATATTATGAAAGCTAAAAAACCCATTTTATTGGTCGTAATGGACGGTATCGGCTTCAGCAAAACAGGCTTGGGCGACGCCGTTACACTGGCTAATACACCTACTCTTGATTGGCTGCTCCAAAACTGTCCCCATACAAGGCTCAAGGCTCACGGCGGTGCGGTGGGACTTCCCACCGACGACGATATGGGAAACAGCGAGGTAGGACACAACGCCATAGGCTGCGGTCAAATATACTCTCAGGGCGCCAAGCTGGTGAACGAGTCGATAGAAAGCGGAAAGATGTACGAGTCCGACACCTGGAGGGAGGTCGTTTCCAACGTAAAGAAAAACGGCTCCGTTCTGCATTTTATCGGGCTCCTTTCGGACGGCAACGTTCACTCCAATATTTCCCACCTGTTCAGTATGCTGGAGCAGGCAAAAAAGGACGGAGCTTCAAGGGCGCGCGTTCACATTCTCCTTGACGGGCGCGACGTTCCCGCCACCAGCGGTCTCATTTATGTCGAACAGCTTGAAAACAAGCTTGCGGAGCTTAACGACGGCAGCTTCGACGGGAAGATCGCCAGCGGCGGCGGCAGAATGAAGGTGACCATGGACCGTTATCAGGCAAACTGGGGCATGGTGGAGTTGGGCTGGAAAACTCACGTTAAGGGCGAGGGGAGACAGTTCGGCTCCGCAAAGGAGGCTATAGAAGCGTACCGCAGCGAAAACGAGGGCGTGATAGATCAGGACCTTCCCGCCTTTGTCGTTGCGGAGAACGGCGAGGCAGTGGGAAAAATAAACGACAAGGACAGCGTGGTGCTCTTCAACTTCCGCGGCGACAGAGCGATAGAGCTTTCCATGGCGTTCGACAACGATATATTCACCTTCTTTGACAGGGGCGCAAGACCCGATGTGGTATATGCGGGCATGCTCCAGTACGACGGCGATCTGAAGCTGCCCAAGCGTTACCTGGTAAGCCCTCCCGAGATCAAAAACACGCTTTCCGAGCTGCTGGTAAGCAGCGGCTACAAGCAGTACGCGGTAAGCGAAACGCAAAAATACGGTCACGTTACCTATTTTTGGAACGGAAACAGAAGCGCCAAGTTCAGCGAGGAGCTGGAAACCTTTAAGGAGATTCCCTCCGACAACGTAAGCTTTGACCAGCGACCCTGGATGAAGTCGGCGGAGATCACCGACGATCTGATCGAGGTCATAAGGAGCGGCGAATACGACTTTATACGCTGCAATTTCCCCAATGGCGATATGGTCGGGCACACGGGAAGCCTTGACAGCACCATTATCGGAGTTGAAAGCGTAGACCTGGGACTGGACAGGCTAAAGAAGGTATGCGACGAATGCGGCGTTACCATGCTGGTGACCGCAGACCACGGAAACGCCGATGAAATGGTGGAAAAGAACAAGAAGGGCGAGCTGGCGGTAAGGACCGCTCATTCACTGAACCCCGTGCCCTTTATCATTTACGATAAGGACGTCGAGTATAAGATAGAGCCCTCGGACAGCTACGGTCTGGCGAATATTGCGCCCACCGTTGCGAAAATGTTCGGCTTGGATATCCCCGCCTGCTGGGAAGAGCCGATGATAGTTTAATAGACAGTCTTCCATGCCGCGCCGCTCAGTCGGATGGTATGGAAGACTTTTGTTTTGCTTATTGCTTCCACGATAGCGAAAAAAAACGATTACATTTTTGTGCAAAACATAAGTTTTACATACAAAAAATGAAAAAAAGATAAAAAACTCTTTATAAACGGTTGTAAAAATTTCAAAAATGTATTATAATTATATTTAAATGATGATAAAAGGAGCTTCTGCAATGAGTGAGACAGGCATTAAGGGAATCGTATACGATAAGCTTCCGCTGAATGTGATGAATATTGCGTTTATGCGAAAGCTGAATGAATTTGACTGTGCCGTCGTTATGGACGAGCAGGGAAACGGTAAGCATTCAAAGGCGCAGTTGGCAGTGCTTGAAGCGGTCGTCGGGGTCAAGAATCCCTCTGTATTGATAATTACCACGGGAAAGCTTATGTACGAGTGGTACGGAAATTTGCTTAAGGGCATCGGAGCTGATTTTAAGTTTATCACGCCCGACCCCGGAGGCGTCTGCTTCTTTTCGCCGAAGCTGAGCAACCTGTACATAGCCGACAGCAGGGCGGGAGATAATCCGATATTTAAAAGGACCAAGGAGGCGGGCGTTGTTTGGGACTTAGTGATCGTTGACGGCGGTCTGTCCAGGAACGGCATAGATTCCGAGCTGATACTTAACGGCTTTGACCTCAAGGCGAAGAAAATGGTCGTTTTTGCCGCTTATCTTAACGCGGCGCGCGATGCGGCGGAGAAGCTGGCTAAGCTCCCCGAGAAATTTTTGGCGAACAAGACCAAGGCGGATTATTTCAGCGGCAACTATCCCAAGGACAATATAACGGAGTTCACTCTTTCCTCGCCCTACTCCCGCTACTACGGGACTCGCGGCTTGGTCGAGCCGAAGCTCAAGCTCATAACCTATACCGCCAACGAGGAAGCGGTCAGAGCAAAATCGGACCAGGCAGCGCCCGCCGTGTACGGCTACGGAGGAAATATTTTTGAGGAGCTTACTCTCGATATGCGTAAGCTGTACAACGCGGATAAGTACGACGACAAAATAGTGACGAGCCTCAGAGAGTTCGACGTTAAGCTGGACGCTTATATAAACAGGCTCGCCAAGCTGGCGGAGGACCCCGACAACAGGATCATCACATATTTCTCGTCGGAAAAAACGTTGGATTACGTATATAAGGTGCTTTCCACCTCGGCAGTGGGTCTAAAGCCGCTCACCAAGGTCAAGAAAAGCGGGATATACCGTATCGACGACACCATGCGGTGCTTCGAGGCGGGGGATAAGCAGGATATACGAATACTGCTTTCCATGGACGATCAAGACGAGCAGTGCGATCTGCTGGATAATATAACGCATGTGATAAATTACGAGCTGCCCAACAGCCCACTTACCTTGAACAGACGCTATAAGCAGGGCGGCAGGAACGGCTTTTCCGAGCCCGAATTTATCCTTTTCAGAGACGATACCGATAAGTTCGACGGAAGAATGCTGCGCCGCGTGCTTGCGCTGAATCTGTGCGCGGGCTTTAGCTACGGCATTCCGGGCAGAAACGTTTATCTTCACACCGAGGGCTTGGAAAATATGCTGGCGGAGGTCATAAAGCAGCTTGAGGGCGTGGAAAATCTTGACAATTCCGCCTCGAACGAGCTTGCGGCTCTTTACAACCTCAAGACCTCGGGTCAGACCGCGAGAACCGAGCTGGCAAAGGCAAGAGACGACCTTATGCGCGCATTCGGCATATCCTCGGGAAAAACCGATCGGGCTGTCTTGGCGGACATTATCGGCAAAAGACTGGAGGAGCTGAGAAAGGGCTGCTGCTGCTTCGATTCGGACGGAAAATTACAGGTTAAGAGCTACAACGTGGAGGAAAGCCAGGACTATGCCGATCTGGAAGCGGTGATATCCGACGACGCGCTTGTAAAGGAAAGAGACGAGGCAAGAGGGCTGCTTGACGGCTGCAAAACCGCCGACAAGCTTTACGAGCTGCTCCATACGACCGAGGAAAACGACAGGGGATATGTTTACTACTGCGCATGGCGGTATCTTGCCGAAAATCACGGCTTTGACGGCGACTACAATAAATTTCTTAAAGATATTTTTGAGGAGGCGATCTGATGGCAGGTAAAAGCGTGTTCGATCTTATAGGGGATTTTTATCAGGCTCACCTTAACGGAAACGCAGAAGCAAAAAGCGCCGCCCTTGTAAAAATCGAGGAGGATGTCACCAAAAACAGAACGGCGGACAGCGCGTTTGCCGATTACTACAACGACGTGTTCAGCGGCAGAACGGGCTTTAACGCCAAGCTCAATCTTTCCGACTATCCCAAGGAAAGTATTATCCGCGAGCTGTTTCAGAACGCCCTCGGCTGCCGTTATCTTACGGGCGACATAAAAATAGTGGTCGATTTTCAAGAAAACGATACCGTTACCATTTCCTATAACGAAGTGGGCTTCTCAATGGAGGACATTCTCTATTATCTCGGCTTCGGTATGAACAACGGCGACGAGACCCGCGAGGGACGCTTCGGCATAGGCGCCAAGAGCGTATTTTTGAACGTTCTGTCCCTGTCGATACGTTCAAATACCTTTAGCTTCAAGATCAGGAACGACGACGGAAAGCTGACGGTCGAAAGCATAAATCTGAATACCGCGCCTTTTAACGGCACAAGGGTCATTTTGGAGCTTGAACACGGCGAGTATGAAAGGATATTGGACAATTTCCTTACCATAACCGAGAAAAAGGGCGATTATCTGAATATGGTGGAGCTGTGCTTCGCCTTTAACAGAAAGCACCTGATGAACAACGCCCTTTCTCTGGACGACAGCAGCACCAAAACGGTCAACGTGGCGGTGGCGCAGAACAACAAGGTGTCCGACGTATACCGTATCGCGCTTCACTGTAAGGACGCGAACGATATACCCAAGATACGTTTTTATCATAACAACAAGAGCCTTTTGGACCTTTTGCATTACGAAAAGGACGGCTTTGTTTATCTTATCCCCTTTGCGGTGGCTAACGCCAAGCGGGAAAACGTCGTAAAGCTTCTGCTGGCGAAGTACAACTATTTTTCCACCTATGAGCTTACGGGATATATCGGTACCAATAATGACAGATTCATAGACGAAAAGCTGTCCGCGTTCTTTGTAAGCGTTCCCAACACCTGCATAACTCACAGCCGCACGGGTATACGCTACGACAAGGAAAGTATGGTCACAAAAGCAATAGAGCGGGATATACCCGAGATACTCAGAGAATATAAAAAGTTTTTCGTGCTCGATCTTAAGCAGATCAAGGACACAGAGTATTATTATATGGCGCCCCGCTCCTACGCCTTTGAGTTTTTCAACGGCTTTATGAAAACCAGCCGATACGCGGCAAACGTCAAGGACGTTTTTGTTTCGGGCATTTCTTTCCAGTTCCCGCATGAAAGCGCTCCCGTGACCTACGACGAGCTTAAGTCCACAGGCTTCAAGAGCGAGACCAAGGGAGTGAGCGAGGAACGGAAAAAGGACGGCACCGCCGACAAGGAGTATATCGAGCTGCGCCTCGATAAGCTTAGGGAGGGTCTGTCCGATTTCAAGGAAAAAACGCTGTATGCGGGCTACGAGTGGGAGAACGGCGACGGAAGCGAAAAGGGAAGAGCATACTGCTACGAATTTATCAGAGGCAAAAAAACCTATAAGATATCCTCGCGGCACAGCGGAGGCTTTTCGGACTTCGAGCTGTACAACAGCTTCCCCAGCGTTATAGGCTATTATCTCCCCACTTTGCTGGTGGACGACTGCGTAATGGACGAAATAGCGCTGGAGAAGATATTCACCCTCTTTGACGATTCCGCGGGAGAGGATTATACCCTGTCGATGAAGTACTACCGTATCCACTTCGACAGAGGAGAGGAGAACTACTCCTTCGAGATATCCAAGATAAAGGTGCTGAACATCAAAAACGCCATGGAGACCTTGGGCAGCCGCAGACACCGTTTTTCCAGCCATCAGAATTATCAGGAGGTCTCCGCGATGCTGGTAAACTCCTTTACTCAAGGCAAGAACACCATGACGTTCCTGCGCGAGATAAAGGAACAGGGCGGAAGCATTGAGCTTATCCTCGATTTCAACAAGAAATACCGCTTCCAGACCTATGGAAAGCAATTTATGATACCCAGCAGCATTACCGATATGGATCTGCTGGAAATACTCGGCGATTCCAAGCAGATGATCGAGTCGGGAGTTCTCAACAACAGAAAATTCGATTTCCCCTACGACAAGTCGGTGTATTCCTTTGACGTTAACGAGGTCGCCGAGCTTATGAAGGATCATTCCTCCAAGGAAAACACCGCGAAGATACTCGGCTCCATGTATGTGTGCAATATGAAATACGACGGCATCGTATTTCTGAACGAGGACGGAAAGGTCGTTCTCTCCAAGCATTTCGGCGATCCCATCACCGAGGAGGAAAGAAACAAGGCGGCGCGCTTCGTGGTGCTTCGCGACGACCTCAACAAGACCGAGTTTGCTTCAACGGCGGAGTACATTATCGCGGGCGAGGACAAAGGCATACTCAACCGTTTCTTCAGCCGCACCAAGGACCCCAACCGCATTATTCCCGATCAGATATCCTTAAAGTACAAGCGCGCTCCCGTTCTGAGCAGGGAGGAGTTTGAGTTTGCGGTCGAGCTTTACGATTCCGTTAAGGATAAGAGCGAATTGCAGAACTACAAGAGCTATTTTGCCAAGGACATAAACAACAGGCTTTACGGCTACGGCACCTGCTGCGGTTACTGCGGAGAAAGCGGACACAATATCAACTGCTACGATCTTGTGGACTTTATCGTTGACATTATGACCGATGAGGGCGAAAAAAGATTCAATTTTGCCCTTTACCTGTGCGAAAATCATATCGCGGATTCCAACGGTTGGTTCGTTAAGGAGCTTTCTATCGGCGGTATGGAGCCTTTTATGTGGCTTAAGGAAATTTCGGAGGCAGAAAGCATTCCTCCCGAGTTTTTCATTTGCACCGTCAAGTATATCCCTCATATTATTTATGATATCACTCCCGAGGGCTACGGCAGAAATTCCGAGGTCGTAAGCGCGGAGGAGCGTACCATGGAGTTTAGGCTCACTCCGCTTATGGCGGCTAAGTGGGTGGAGGACAACAAAGAGGAAAAAATATCCCAATAAAGTAAAAGGGACTGAAAAAAACGACCTGTCGAAAACGGGTCGTTTTTTTAGTCATAATAATTGTTTACTAATTCTTAAAATTACATATTATGTAATGTTCTCTTTTGCTCGGAAGCGAGAGCAGCGCGCCTCCCGCGGGGCTTAAGGTG
>JAMPHV010000109.1 GCA_023663265.1 Bacteroides sp. | reverse complement strand
GGAAGTTGTTTTGGAATACAAGACGGTTTTCCGTTTTTTAAAAATGCAGGCGCTTAGAATTATAACTGCCGATGTTTTATAATGATTTATTAAGCTTTAATTAAAGCACATTCTGCTTTTTATTCAATGCTTATTTTCATTTTAAGATGTGCGCTATTCCTTTTGTCATAACGATTTTTCCATTTTTTGCCTTGAATTTTGGGGAAACCTAAATTATAAGAAAAACGACCCGCTTTCGACAGGTCGTTTTTTTACAGCCGCTTTTATTGGCAAGTATTTTTGAAAGAATTTTTTGATATAATGCGACCTTTTTTGAAAAAATACGGTAATATAAATGAAAACAAAATTTTGTTTCACAAAAGGAAGGTGCAGCATGGAAGACAGCAAAATAATAGAAATGTATTTTGACCGAAGCGAGAACGCCATAAGGGAAACCGAGACAAAGTATTCCGCTTATCTTTCCGCCGTTTCAATGAATATACTCAACAACAGGGAGGACTGCGCCGAATGCGTCAACGACACCTATTTGAAAGCGTGGAACAGCATACCTCCGCAGCTTCCGCCCTGTCTTAAATACTTTCTCGGAAAAATAACGAGAGAGCTTTCTATAGACAGGCTGAGGAAAAAAAGAAGCGCGAAAAGACGCGGTTCGGAATACGAGCTGTCCTTGGAGGAGCTGGAGGAGTGTATACCGAGAGGAGAGGACCCTGCACGCGAGGCGGAGGTCTCCCTGTTGGCGGAAGTGATCGGCGATTATCTGAGGGGCTGCGGCGGAGAAAAAAGGGAGGTTTTCGTTATGCGGTATTATTTCTGCGACAGTATCGCGGATATAGCCCGCAGGCTTAAAATGAGCGATTCTAAGGTCAAAAGCATGCTCTTCCGTACTCGGGAGGGATTAAGAAAGCATTTGGAAAAGGAGGGCTTTTCGGTATGAGCAAAAAAGCGGAAAAATTCAGCGACGCGGTAGGTCTGCTTGACGAGGATATAATTAAGGAGGCGGACGAAAAAAGAGAATCCGCCGCAATAAAAAAGAATAACAAAGGAAAAATATGGGTACCCGTTGTTTCAGCCGCCGCCTGCGCGGGCATAATATGCGGCGCTCTGTTTACGGGAAACGGGGACGGTACGCCGGGGCTTGTACCCGTTCTTATGGAGACCCTTGCGGAGGCAAAATACCCCGAGGCTGTGCAATATCCCGACGATAGCTTGCCCAACGCTTACAGCGAGGAATGGTTCGCCGAGGTGTACGATCCCTGGTTAGAGCAGCGCGAGGAGCGCGCCCAAGCGGCTATGGCGCTGGACAGCGAAAGCCTTAAGGATTTTTACAGGCTCACCTGTGAGGAATTTTTGGACAGCGGGGCGGGAACAAACGCGGTCTATTCTCCCGTTAACGTTTATATGGCGCTGTCTATGCTGGCGGAGGTCACGGAGGGGAACAGCCGCGCGCAGATATTGGAGCTGGCGGGAGCGGACAGCATTGAAGCGCTGCGGCGGCAGGCGGCGAATCTGTGGAGCGCCTGCTACCGCAGCGACGGAGCGGTAACGTCGGTCCTTGCCAATTCCCTTTGGATAAACAGCGGCGCAGATTTTAACGGGGAAACGGTAGACAGACTTGCCAACGACTATTTTGCCTCGGTATACCGCGGGGACTTTGCCTCTTCGGACACCGTAAACGCCTTGAAGGAATGGCTGAATAAACAGACCGACGGGCTTTTGGAGGAGGCTGTAAACAGCTTGGAGATCTCGCCCGAGACGGTTTTGACCTTATGCTCTGCGATCTGCTTCAAGGCTCCCTGGGATTCGGAGTTCGATCCTGCGGAAAATGACGTTAAGGTGTTTCACGGCGCAAACGGAGACGTTGAAGCGGAGTTTATGAACAAGACCGAGAGCTTCGGCACCTATTACAAGGGCGAGTGCTTCGGCGCGGTGCGGCTCGGCTTTAAGTCGGACGGCGACATGTGGCTTTTTCTTCCCGACGAGGGCAGGACGGTGGCGGATATCCTTAAAAGCGGGGAATACCTCGAGCTTTTAAGCGGCGCTTCACAAAAGGGACAACAAGCGATAATAAACCTATCGGTGCCAAAATTTGACGTTTCAACGGATATCGATCTTAAGGATAAGCTTAAGGCTTTGGGAGTCAAAGACGTATTCGACCCGAGAAAAGCCGATTTTTCCCCGCTTTCGGATACCGAGGGGCTGTATATAAGTCAGGTCAGGCACGCCTCACGCGTTGTGACAGACGAGGAGGGGTGCACCGCAGCCGCGTTTACCGTATTGGCTTTAGCGGGAGGTACCTTGGCGCCCGATGATGAGATAGACTTCGTGGTGGACAGACCCTTTCTGTTTGTTATAAACGGACCTCAGCCCCTGTTTGCGGGCAGGGTGGAGGATATTGGGTGATATTGGGGATTAGTAAAAAAACGACCTGTCGAAAGCGGGTCGTTTTTTATATTTATTGAATTTCAAATTTGAGCAAGCTTAATTTTTTTCTTGACGTATTTAACCAAAAGTGATATTATTGTAAAAGAAAATCGCCGAAAGGGAAAAATAAATATGAGCAAAACAGATAGCTTGGAAATTTACAATAATGATTTTGAGGCGGCGGTTATCGGCGCGGGGCACGCGGGGGTCGAGGCTGCGCTCGCCTGCGCCAGAACGGGGATAAAAACCGTTTTGTTTACTCTGTCGCTGGACGCTGTCGCGAATATGCCCTGTAACCCCTGTATAGGCGGCTCCGCAAAAGGTCAGCTCGTTTGCGAGATCGACGCTTTGGGCGGAGAAATGGGACGGGCGGCGGACGCTACCTTTATCCAGTCGCGTATGCTGAACAAGGGAAAGGGTCCCGCCGTTCACGCGCTGAGAGTTCAGAGCGACCGCGTTAAATACCACGCTTATATGAAGCAGGCGCTGGAGCGGCAGGAAAATTTGCAGCTAAAGCAAGCCGAAATTGTGGGTATCGTTACCGACGGCAGCGGAAAGGTAACGGGCGTAAGATCGAGATTGGGGACCGTTTACAATGTAAAAGCCGCCGTTATCGCAACGGGCACCTATCTCGGCGGACGTATACATATAGGCGAGCTTAATTATGAAAGCGGACCCGACAACGTAATGCCCGCACTGGGTCTGACCAAGGACCTGGAGCAAAAGGGGATAGCTCTGCGCCGCTTTAAGACGGGTACCCCCGCCCGCGTTCATAAAAGAAGCGTTGATTTTTCGGTTATGGAGGTGCAGGAGGGGGACGAGCCGGTTGTTCCTTTTTGCTTCGACAACGAGCTGCCGTTGGAAAACAGGGTCAAGTGCTACGTAACCTATACCAACGCGGAGACTCACAGGATAATTTTGGAAAATCTTCACCGCTCGCCGCTGTACGCGGGGCGTATAGAGGGCGTCGGTCCGCGTTACTGCCCCAGCATAGAGGACAAGATAGTAAGATTTAAGGATAAGGAAAGGCACCAGCTTTTTGTGGAGCCTATGGGGCTGGATACGGACGAATGTTATTTGCAGGGCATGTCCTCCAGTCTGCCCGAGGACGTACAGATAAGGTTTCTGCGGACGATAAAGGGTCTTGAGAGGGTCGAGATAATGCGCCCCGCCTACGCTATCGAGTATGACTGCGTCGATCCGCTTGAGCTGTTTCCCACCCTTGAATTTAAAAAAATAAAGGGACTTTTCGGCGCGGGACAGTTTAACGGCACCAGCGGATACGAGGAAGCTGCCGCCCAGGGTCTTGTGGCGGGGATAAACGCTTCAAGATACTGTCAAGGCGGGGAAATGCTGGTTTTGGACCGCAGCACGAGCTATATCGGAACTCTTATCGACGATCTTGTGACCAAGGGCTGTATCGAGCCTTACCGTATGATGACAAGCAGGAGTGAATACCGTCTTTTGCTCCGACAGGACAATGCTCCCGAAAGGCTTGCCGAGATCGGCAGTAGCTTCGGCTTGCTGTCCGAAAAAAAGTATCGGGTGTTTCTTGAAATGAACGAAGAGCTTGAAAGGGAATTACTGCGGATAAAGAAAACCACCCTTAAGCCCTCCGAGGAATTAAACCGTGCGCTTGAAGCCTGCGGCACCTCGCCCATATCGACGGGCGTAAGGTTTATTGAGCTGCTTAAGCGCCCCCAGACGGATTATAAAACTCTTCGCGCCTTTGACGAAAACGCTCCCGAGCTGAGCGATATTCTTATCAACAAGCTTGAGATACGGGTCAAGTACGAGGGATATATCGAAGCGCAAAACGAAAAGGTACGTCAAACGCGGAGGTTAGAGGAAAAAAAGCTGCCCTTGGATATCGATTACCGTACAGTCAAGGGTCTTAGGCTTGAGGCTCGGGAGAAGCTGAACAAATACCGTCCCTTGAATATAGGACAGGCGAGCAGGATAAGCGGGGTCAATCCCGCCGACGTTACCGTTCTGCTTTTGCTTCTTAACGATAAGGGGCAGTGATTTTTATGTGAATGTTCCACGTGGAACATACGGAAAAATACCGAACATCACCAAGGGGATTTTAACGAAAGGTATAGGATATATGTACGAGGATATTTGCGAAAAATGTAAGGAAGCGGGCTTCTTTCTTGACGAGGCTCGGGCGGAAAAGCTCAGCGATATGACCGTTTTTTTGCAGGACTATTGCAGCAAGGTCAATCTAACCGCAATACGCGACAGAGAGGGCATAATTGAAAAGCATATTGTGGACTCGATTTTGCCGCTTGAGCTGTTTAAGGTAAAGAAAAAAGCCCGCTGTCTTGATATAGGCACGGGGGCGGGCTTTCCCGCCGTTCCCATGATGATTTACAGAGACGATCTCTGCTTTACTCTCCTTGACGCTCAGCGGAAAAGGACGGATTATTTGAAGCTGCTTACGGAAAAGCTGGGCTTGACAGCCGAGATCATCCACGGAAGAGCGGAGGAGCTGTGCAGGCAGACGTCTTATAAAAACGGCTACGATATGGTAACGGCAAGGGCGGTTTCCGATCTGCCCACCCTTTTTAAATATGCCGTCCCGTTCCTTAAGAGCGGCGGGATATTCATGGCTTTGAGGGGGGCGAAGAGAGAGCTGAACGACGATATGCTGGCGTTAGCCAAAGCTATGAAGCTTCGATTCAGAGAGGAATCAGATTATCTGCTTCCGAACGGAGACGGCAGACGACTTATTGTTTTTGAAAAAATCTGACGTTTTATTTTAAATTACGTGCTTTTTAATATTTTTCTTAGGCTTATTTTCGCGATAAGCCTTTCTTTTTGTCGGTTTGAGACGGCTTACCCCGAAACTTTTTAGTTGCAAAGCCCAAAAAAATATGTATAATAGAAAAAAAGGGGGTCAAGCTTATGACTTTATTTCAAAAACAAACCGACCGTGTAATAAACAACGTGCTCAGTATTCCAACCTCGTCGATCGAACCGAATCCCGCCCAGCCCCGCGCCTATTTTGACGACTACGCTTTAACTCAGCTTGCGGTAAGTATCCAGCAAAACGGGATAATGCAGCCGCTTATCGTTCGCAGGACGGAAAACGGGTATCAGCTCATTGCGGGAGAGCGCAGACTGAGGGCGGCGAAGCTGGTCAATCTCGATTATGTGCCCTGTATCGTTCTCGAAAGAGAGGACAAGCAGTCCGCAGTTATGGCTATACTGGAAAACATTCAGCGAGCCGATTTAAATTATTTGGAGGAAGCGGCAGCCATAAAGCGCCTTATCGATCACTACGGTCTGACTCAGGAGGAGGCTGCCTCAAAGCTGGGTATAGCCCAATCCACCGTCGCCAATAAGCTCAGACTTTTGCGGCTTTCGGACGACGACAAGCGGCTGGTGCTGAAATACGGTCTGAACGAGAGACAAGCAAGGGCGCTGATCCGTCTTCCCGAGGGAAAAAGAGACAGCGCCGTAAGAGAAATATATTTAAGGCAGCTCAACAGCTCCCAGACGGACAAGTACATAGAGGCTCTGCTGACGGAATATGAGGAGGAGCTTAAGCCCAAGCCGAAGATCATCAATCGGACCGATCCTTATAATATGGTGGGGCTTTATCTCAACAGCTTCAACAAAACGGTTGAAGCTATGAAGTCGGCGGGGATAAGATGCGATTTGGAAAAACGGCAAACGGAGGATTGTATTGAGTATTCGGTAAAAATACCTTTAAAGCAGCGGTAAGATGTTCCACGTGGAACGTTTATGCTTGTTTGCCGCAAAATTCCTTCAGTATGGGGATATCCTCTGTAACAGTTTAATTGCCATTATCGATTTCTTATTAAGTTTGCCTAAAAATTTCAATTAGACATACTATACTTTAACGTTTGCGCTTAAGATAATTCTTTATTTTTATAAAAGGCGGCTATTTACTAATTTATAAGATTACATATTATGTGATGTACTCTTATTCTCGAAAGCGAGAGCAGCGCGCCTCCCGCGGGGCTTAAGGTGACACCAAA
>JAMPHV010000108.1 GCA_023663265.1 Bacteroides sp. | reverse complement strand
TTACGGCAAAAGGGCAAGTCAGACGGTGCTTCGTAAGTTTCCGAGGAGGTCTATTGGCTCGAACACGCAAAAAACTGCACAAAGCTATCCTTGCGCAGTTGTATAATACGTCAAATTTTTGGAAACCGCTTGAAAATTTTGGGTTTCCGTGATATAATGGAAACCAAGAAAAGAGAATTGGTTTCCATGGGAGTATGATATTTATGGACCTTCGCGAAAAAATAATCGGCGCAGCGTCGGAGCTTTTCAAAACAGAGGGCTTGCAGTTCACCATGCAGGAGGTGGCGGCTTCTCTCCGAATCAGCAAAAAGACCATTTATACGGTCTATCACTCAAAGGAAGCTCTGCTTTTGGATATGATAGACGCTCTGTTCGCCGACATTCACCGAAGCAAGGCGGAGCTTTCCGACTCGGAGCTGCCCGTTGAGGAAAGAATAAAAGCGGTGATCATCGCGCTTCCCGAGCAGTATAGGACGTTGGACCTCCGTATGCTCGACGCGCTGGAGGAAAAATATCCCGCTGCCGCCGAGCTGGTGAAAAAGCATTTGGAAAGCGATTGGGAGCCGACAATAGCGCTGCTGGAAAAGGGGATTGAAGAGGGACGGATACGCTCGGTGCCGATCCCCGTCCTGCGGCGTATGATAATCGCGTCTATCCAAAGCTTTCTTGCGGGCGAGGAAAAGGGTATCAGCTACACGGAAGCCCTGGAAGCCATGATCGACATCATAATGAACGGTATAATAAAGTGAGGTGATCATATGAAGTACAGCCTGTGCGACGGGTGGGAGTTCACGCCGAAGTGGAGCGAGGAATTTGCGGCGGGAAAGGGCGAAGCCGAGCCCGTGCGCCTGCCCCACACCTGTAAGGAGCTGCCCCTGCACTGTATCGACCCCGACGACTATCAAATGCTGTGCGGCTACCGCCGAACGCTGGAAATCCCCTCCCGCCTCCGCGGAAAGCGCCTGTTTCTTCAGCTTGACGGCGCGGCTCACATTGCGGCGGTCTATGTCAACGGAAAGGAGGCGGCTGTCCATCGCTGCGGATATACCGCGTTTCGGACCGAGCTGAGCGGCTTGGCGGAGCTTGACCGACCCAACCTGCTGACGGTAAGGCTCGATACGAGCGAAAACTCCGATATCCCGCCTTTCGGCTTCGTGGTGGACTATCTGACCTACGGAGGACTTTACCGCGAAGCTTGGTTAGACGTTCGGGAAAGCGGATATATCACGGATATTTTCGTTACCGCTCCCTCCCTTAACGAGGCGGACATAAGGGTATCGACGGAGGACGCTCCCGACGGAGCAAAAATTGAAGTGCTTATTACGGACGCGGCAGGAAAAACAGTGTGGAGCGGAGAGCCGGGGCTTGCGCGCGTATCGGAGGCGAAGCCCTGGAGCACGGAGCAGCCCGAGCTTTACCGCTGCTCGGTGCGCCTGCTGAGCCCCGAGGGAGCTGAGCTTGACAGACAGGAGACCCTTTTCGGCTTCCGAACCGCGGAATTTAAGGCGGACGGATTTTACCTTAACGGAAAAAAGACCTTCCTGCGCGGTCTTAACCGTCATCAAAGCTTCCCCTATGTGGGCTACGCCGCTCCCGAGGCGCTTCAGCGGGAGGACGCCCGTATCCTTAAGCGGGAGCTTGGCTGCAACGCCGTGCGCACCAGTCATTATCCCCAAAGTCAATATTTTATAGACGAGTGCGACAAGCTTGGGCTTCTGGTATTCACCGAGCTCCCCGGCTGGCAGCACATCGGCGGCGCAGAATGGAAGGATCAAGCGTGCGAAAACCTGCGGGAAATGATCCTGCAATATCGGAATCACCCCTCGATCGTGCTGTGGGGCGTTCGCATAAACGAAAGCATGGACGACGACGAGTTTTACGCCCGCACAAACGCTATTGCGCACGAATTGGACCCGAGCCGCCCCACCTCGGGCGTGAGGTATATCGAAAAAAGCAGTCTGCTGGAGGACGTATATGCCTACAACGATTTTTCCCACGACGGGATCGCCGCGGGCGTGAAGCCAAAAAAAGCCGTTACCCCCGATATGGGCAAGGCTCTGTTGGTTTCCGAATGCAACGGGCATATGTACCCCACCAAATCCTACGACACATGGGAAAAACGGCAGGAGCAGGCTCTGCGCCATGTAAGAGTGCAGAACGCCGCCCTTAAGGAGCATGCGGGCTGCTTCGGCTGGTGTATGTTCGATTATCCCACTCATAAGGACTTCGGCTCGGGCGACCGTATTTGCTATCACGGAGTAACCGACGCGTTCCGCAACCCGAAGCTTGCCGCGGCGGCGTATTCGAGCCAGGGGGACGAAGCCCCCGTGCTGACCGTGGGCTCCTCCATGGACATAGGCGACTATCCCGGAGGCAAAATAGGGAACGTTTATGTTTTTTCAAACGCTGACGAGGTCAAGCTTTACAAAAACGGAGACTTCGTCGCCGCCTTGCGCCGCGGGGAATGGGATTCCCTCCCGCACCCGCCCTTTGCCGCGGACGACACCATAGGCGAGCTTTTGGAAAGCGTCGAGGGCTTTTCCCCCGCTAAAGCAAGACTGCTGCGCGAATGTCTTTTGGCGGCGGGAAAATACGGACTTGCGGGGCTGCCGCTGTCCTATAAATTAAAAATGCTGTGGTGTATGCTGCGATACGGGCTGAAATTTCAGGACGGCGTTGACCTTTACGGAAAGTACGTGGCAAACTGGGGCGGCGAAGCCACAAGCTGGCGCTTTGACGGGATAAAGGACGGCAAGGTGACGGCAAGCGTTACCTGCTGTCCCTCGGCGGAGCTTCATCTCGAAGCGGCGGCGGATCATACCGAGCTTTCCGAGAGAGCAAGCTATGATATGGCGGCTGTACGCGTGCGTATTTTGGACAAAAACGGAAATATCGCCCCTTATGCTCAAATACCCGTTGTCTTTACCGTTACGGGAGATGCGGAGCTTGTGGGTCCCTCCGCAGCGACCGCCGAGGGCGGTATGTGCGGTACCTATATCCGTACCTTGGGCAGAACGGGAAAAGCTTCGCTGACCGTGCATACGGAGCAGACGGAGGACGTTATCTTAAGCTTTACAATAAACGCTGAGGAGGAACAACGATGGAACTGACCTTTAAACAAAAAGCCGCCTTTGGTATCGGCGCGGTGGGAAAGGATATGGTGTATGCCTTATCCGCGACCTACGCTATGTATTTTTATCAGGACGTACTGGGTTTAAGCGCCACCTTTGTGGGACTTATACTGATGATCGCCCGTATATTCGATGCCGTTAACGATCCGTTTATGGGCGTACTTGTAGCCAAGACCCGCACCCGCTGGGGCAGGTTCAGACCCTGGCTGTTTACGGGCACGGTGCTGAACGCGGTGGTGCTGTTCGCGCTGTTTGCCGCTCCCGATCTGGAGGAAGCGGGGCTTATGGTGTATTTTTCGATCGTCTATATTCTGTGGGGCGTCACCTATACCATGATGGATATCCCCTACTGGTCAATGATACCCGCAGTTACAAAAACCTCTGCGGACAGGGAAAACCTTTCGGTGGTGGGACGTACCTGCGCGGGAGTGGGCAGCGCGCTTATAGCTATGTTCACTCTGCTTTTGGTAGGCGCATTGGGCGGAGACAACGAGCGGGCGGGCTTCCGCTGGGTTGCTCTTATAGTCGCGGTGGTGTTTGTCGTAGCCGAGGTGCTTTGCTGCCTGTTCTTCAAGGAAAATTCCCAAACGGGAATGAAAACGGCGGGAGTAAAGGAAATGTTTTCCGCTCTTTTCCGCAACGACCAGGCAATGATCGTCGTAATAAGCATAGTACTGATAAATTCGGCGCTGTACCTGACCTCCAACTTTGTTATCTACTTCTTTAAATACGATTTCGGCGGAGCGGACTGGAAAGGAAATTACACGCTGTTTTCCACCGTTGGCGGAGCCGCTCAGATACTGGGAATGATGGTGCTTTATCCTCTGCTTCGCAAAAAGCTGTCCAGCACGCGAGTTTTCACCTTGAGCCTTATAACCGATCTGGCAGCCTACGCGCTTTTGCTTGTTATATGCTTGACGGGCTTTTCGGGCAATATGCTGCTGCTCTTTATCCCGGGCGTGCTTATCTTTGCCTTCAACGGCATGCTGTCGGTGCTCACAACGCTGTTTTTGTCCAACAGCGTCGATTACGGTCAGCTTAAAACGGGACGGCGTGAGGAAAGCGTTATTTTCTCCATGCAAACCTTTGTGGTCAAGGCAGCCTCGGGAGTAGCGGTGTTCTTTACGGGCATCGGGCTGGATATCATAGGCTTGCAGGGCAATACCGACGAAACGGGTCCCATCGCCGTTCAAAGCGCGGAAACGCTGTTGGGTCTGCGGCTGATAATGACGGTGCTTCCCATGATAGTGCTGGCGGCTGCGCTTCTGCTGTTCCGCAAAAAATTCACCCTTACCGACAAGAGAGTAGCGGAGATAAGCGAGGAGCTCAAGGCAAAGGAGAGAACCGATGACTGAGCTTAAATGGAAAGCCTCGATAGGTGGCGCGACACGAGAGGGCGCCGAGACCGAGCCCCGCGGAAGCGTCCATATCCGCGCGGAGGCTGAGGCAGGCGTTATTCAAAGCATAGAAGCCGTTATGCCGTGGAAAGCGGAGAAGGACGAAAGGCTGTTTATGAACGGCTATCAGACCTGGACCTACTGCCCCGAGTATAAGACGGGCGATAAAATGCGCGGAGTAGACCATATTCCGAAGCTTTTGACAAATAAATACGCCTTTGACCGCTACGGCGATTACCATTTTGTCAGCTATCCCAAAAAAGCGGGACAGTTTCACGGCTTTTCCTACTGCTATTTCAGAAAGGGAGAAAAATTTCGTCTTATTGCTTCCCTAAGCGAGCGCTTCGGCTATACCGTGTTCAATTACGACAGCGCAAGCGGGCAAATGAGGCTTTGGCGCGACTGCGCCGGAGTGAGACACAAGGGCGGCGAGCTTCCCCTTTTTGACCTTTATTTTGCGGAGGGGACGGAGGCGGAGGTTTTTGACGGCTGGTTTTCCGCCATGGGGATAAGACCGCGTACCGACAAACTCTTAGCGGGATATTCCAGTTGGTACAACCGCTATCAGAACATTACCGAGGAGACCGTCGTTTCCGACTTAAAAGGGTGCGGCGCGGCGTTTTCCGAGGGAGACCTTTTTCAGGTGGACGACGGCTGGGAGCGGTACGTCGGAGATTGGACCGAGCCCGATCCCGCCAAATTCCCGAGCGGTATGAAGAAAATCGCCGACGAGATACATTCCTCGGGGTATTTAGCGGGACTGTGGCTGGCTCCCTTTGTATGCGAGACCGATTCCGCTCTGTATCGGGAGCGCCCCGATTGGCTTTTAAGAGTAAACGGCGAGCCGTGGAAATGCGGCGGCAACTGGAGCGGATTTTACGCGCTGGATATCGACCGTTCCGACGTTTGCGAATATTTGGAGCAGGTGTTTGACCGAGTGCTCCGTCAATGGGGCTTCGATTTGGTCAAGTTAGACTTTCTTTACGGTGCGGCGCCTTTCGGAAATGAAAACGAAAGCCGCGGCGGAAGAATGACGAGAGCTATGGAGCTGCTGAGAAAATGGTGCGGCGACAAGCTGATATTAGGCTGCGGCGTACCCGTAATGCCCGCTTTCGGCATCGCGGATTACTGCCGCGTAAGCTGCGACGTCGGGCTCGACTGGGACGATAAACGGTATATGCGCCTGTTTCACCGCGAGCGCGTGTCCACAAAGCAAGCCATAGAAAACACCGTTTTCCGCCGCCAGTTGAACGGCAGGGCTTACCTAAGCGACCCCGACGTATTTTTCCTGCGCGATGACAATCTTAAGCTCACTGCCTCTCAAAAGGAAAAATTGGCCTGCGTCAACGCGCTGCTCGGCGGAGTACTCCTCACCTCGGACGATCCCTCAAGGTACAGCGCCGACGCCATGAAACGCTATAAAGAGCTTTTGGAGCTTCGCAGAGCGGAAAACGTCAGCGTTGAGGCGGATAACGGATTGATCGTTTATTATACGCTGAACGGCGAGGAACGTAGGATAGTTATATAAAAGCTGAAAAAAGGATACAAAAATTGATAATTGTCAATTATTATAACAAAAAAGGGGCTGTAAAAAAACGACCTGTCTAAAGCGGGTCGTTTTTTGTTGTTTTTTGTTATAATTTAAGTTTCCTCAAAATTCAGAGCAGGAAATAGAGAAATCGTTATGACAAAAGGAAAAGCGAACATCTAAAAATGAAAATAAGCATTGAATAAAAAGCAGAATGAGCCATAAATAAAGCTTAATAAATCATTATATAGCATTGGCAGTTGTAATTCTACGCGCCTGCATTTTTAAAAAGCGGAATACCAAGTCGTATTTTAAAACCTCTTTCAAAGCGGGGAAAAGGGGGTGGGAGGGGGATAAGGAAGGGATTCTTAAGGTGAAA
>JAMPHV010000107.1:2749-6439 GCA_023663265.1 Bacteroides sp. | reverse complement strand
AACCCCGCCTTAAGCTCACCGCTTAAGGCGTTTTTTTACGCCCCGAAAAAATGACAATTTTGGGGTAGAATTGTCATATTTTTAATGGTATACTAAAAAAGACGATAAAACCGCTGTTTTTTTACGGTTTTTTAGCGTTTCGGCAATCATTTTATTTTAAACAGGGGGAATTATGGATTACGAAGTAGTAACGACGGTGATCGGCATTATTATAACCGCCGTGGTGGGCGTGGTGGGATTTTTTCTTAAGCGCACCATGAACAGGCAGGACGATTTTGCCACAAAGGAAGACATAGGACGTATCGAAAAAGAGGTTGACGAGCATAAGCAGGACATTAAGACGCTCAACGACAAATACGTCACCAAGGCGGAGCTGCAAGAAATAAAGCGGGATATATCCGATATGCGCAGCGATATCGACTTTGTAAAAAGCAATTCGATCGGCAGAGAGGACTTTTTCCGCAATATAACCGAATTAAAGGACGATATCAAAGCACTAAAGGATTTTCTTATGAAAAGGTAAAGGCAGGTGAGAAAAAGTGAACGAGGAAAAGCTTAAGGAGCAGGCAAGGAAAAACGCATTCAGAAGCAATAACGGCGCCGTGATCCGAGCGGTGAATATTATCCGCACCGACTACGTGCAGCTCGATATCGTGCTGGCGGCGTTAACTCCCAAGCTCGGCAAAGCCGAGATCATGGACTGCGTTAATTATCTGACCGAGGCGGAATACATAAGGCTGCGGGTCATCGGGACGGACAGGCAAAGCACGCTCGCGGACAGCGATTTTTCGGAGCTGGAGGCAAAGCTGACGGCTAAGGGCATACGCTTGGTAAACGGAGCCGAAGCCGATCCCTGTATCGATCTTTAGGGGGTGTGGGAATGCGCAAGCGCAGACAGAACCGCAAGCGCGGGAAGATAGACAAGCTGCCCCAAAGCATACGCGAGGCGGTGGATATGATGATACAAAATCCCGCTGAATACACTTACCGAAATATAGTCGATTTCATAAGGGATAATGGCTTCGAGGTCTCTCCCTCGTCGGTGGCACGGTACGCGGCGGGGCTTAACGCAAAGCTCGAGGACGTCATGCTGATCAGCGAAAGCTTTCGGGCGATAAACGACGAGCTGCAAAAATATCCCGAAATAGATACCACGGAGGCTCTGTGCAGGGTGACGGCGTACAAAATGCTGGAGGCGGTACAGGCAATGTCCCCCGATCAGCTTAAGGAAGCGGACCCCTTGAAGCTGGTCAACAACGTAGCGCCCTTAGTCCGAGCTCTTTCCTACAAATCGGATATGGCGCAGAAGGGCAGAGACTTAAAGGACGCGGCTTACGAAGCATTTAAGGAGGACATCTTCGACGAGATGCGCAGGTCTGAGCCCGAGCTGTACGCAAGGCTCAGCGACTACATTAAAAAGAACGGAGGCAAAGGAGAATGTTCGTGATCTATGCGGTACAGGGGCGGGAGGACAATGTTATGCGGCATTTAAGGGAAAACGGCTATAACGCGTATGTTCCGAAACGGAGACTGAAGCAGCGCAAAAACGGGATTTTTTACAGCGTTCCTCAGATACTTTTCCCGAGCTATGTTTTTATAGACGCGGAAAAGCTCTCTCCCGAGGCGTACTATAAAATCAAGAGCACAAGCGGAGTGGGATATTTTCTGAACGCCGAGCTCCCGATGCTGAGCTCCGAAGCTTCATACATAAAGGACTTATGTCAAGACGAAGAGATCGGTATCAGCAAGGGCGTTTTGGTGAACGGCAAGCTGAAGATCACCGAGGGATTTTTGAAACGGTACGAGGACAGGATAATAAGGTACGACAGGCGGCAGCACAGAGCGACCGTGGAGCTTACCCTGTACGGCAAGCCGCACCGCATTGTGTGCGGTATAGACATCGAAAAAAAGCACGAGGAAACGGCGTTGGTCGATACGCTCCCCGCCCTCTGCCGAAATGCTGATATTAAGCGAGCCGATATTTGAGAAAAATATCGGAACGGCGAAGCTTGCCCGAAAAAGGGGTACCGTGTTAAATATACAATCGCCGCTGACCTGTTTAAATTACCGTTTAAATCGTTTAAATTTTTGAAGTAATGAAACTACCCTAACGCAAAATTACGGTGCCCTTAAAACGCCGTATATTGCGTTATTTTTTAAGGAGCTGAACCAAAAATGGCAAAAAAGAAAAAAGAGACCTTGCAAGAGACTTGGCGGAATACGAAAAAAGCCTTTCACAGTGCGATTTAAACAGTGCGGAGAAAAATTTAAACGGTACCGAAAAGCAAATATCCGAGGTGGAGGCAAGCTTGTACAAAAAGGCGGTGGGCGGTACCGTCACCGAGACCGTTAAGAGGATCGGCAACGGGCGGGTGCACGTCGAAACGAGGGTCAAGCAGCTTCCGCCCGATCAGAGGGCTATCGAGTATTTTCTGAATAACCGCGCCGCAGATAAGTGGAGCGGCAGCCCAAAGGGCGACGACGGCAGGAACGACGGCAAGCTTGCCGAGCTTATGGAGGGGCTCAAAGAATGATATACACCGAAAAGCAGCGCGAGCTTATGCGGTTTTGGCAGCGCGGCGAGCTAAAAAGAATAACCCTCCTCGAGGGCAGCGTTTCCAGCGGGAAAACGTGGATATCCCTTGTGCTGTGGGCGTTTTGGGTGGCGACAATGCCGAAGGATAAGCTGTACCTGATGTGCGCCAAATCGATAACAACGCTGAAAAGAAACTGCCTTATGCTGTTGGAGGAGCTGGTGGGAAGCAGAAATTTTACATATTCGACATCGGCAAAGGAGGGAAAGCTTTTCGGGCGCACTATACTTTTGGAGGGCGCGAACGACGTGCGCTCCGAAAGCAAGATCAGAGGCTTGTCCTTGCAGGGCGCGTACTGCGACGAGCTTACCCAATTTCCCGAGGACTTTTTCGCAATGCTGCTGTCGCGTTTGCGTATTTCGGGAGCCAAGCTCATAGCGACCACCAACCCCGATAAACCTACTCACTGGCTTAAAACCGAATATATAGACCGCGCCGAGGATTGGGACTTAATGGACGTTAAGTTCACGATAGACGACAATCCCACCTTGCCCGCCGATTATGTGGAGAATATCAAAAAAGGTTATACGGGCGTTTTTTACGAGCGGTTTATCAAAGGCGAATGGAGAGCGGCGGAGGGCGCGATATACAAGGATTTCGCCGACGCTCCCGAAAAATACGTCCTTGACGCTGCGCCCGACGATATTGCCTTTTGCACCTTGGGCATGGACTTCGGCGGCAACGGCTCTGCGCACGCCATAGTTTGCACGGGGTACAGCAGAGGCTTGAAAAAGGTGGTCGCTGTAGACGAATACTACAGAAAAGAGATCATCTCGCCCGTGCAGCTGGAGCGGGACGCGGCGGACTTTGTAAGGCGGTGCAAAAGCAAATACAAGATAACCGATATGTACTGCGACAGCGCGGAGCAGGTGCTGATAAAGGGCATAAAAGCCGCCCTTTCGAGGGAAAAAATACCCGTAAACGTGCACAACGCCCGAAAGGGCGCGATAATAGACCGTATACGCTTTACTACCGCTGTCATGGTAATGGGGCGTTTTTTTGTTGTGAAAAACTGCAAGCACCTTATTGAAGCTTTTTCAAACGCCGTGTGGGACGGAAAAAAGCTTGACGATACCCGTCTTGACGACGGCAGCGT
>JAMPHV010000107.1:0-2649 GCA_023663265.1 Bacteroides sp. | reverse complement strand
GCCTTTGAATACAGCGCTGAGCCGTATATGAACGATATTTTGAGGATCATGAGAACAAGGAGGAACGAATGAGGATATCGGATATTTGCACAGTCTTTCCCGACCTTTCCGCGCCCGCCGCGAGGAGCGGCTACGATAAAAAGATACAGGGCTGGAGGAACGTGTTCGAGGGGCGCCCGCCTTGGGAAAAGGTAAGGTTTCACGGCTTGAAAAAGAAAGAAAACCGCTCCATGAATATGCTGAACGCCGCAAAGGTGCTTTGCGACTGCTTTGCCGATCTGACCTTTTCGGAGCAGGCGGAGATCACGGTAGACGACGACGGGTACCAACAGTACATAGACGAGCAGCTTAACGTGAACGGCTTTTGGAAGAAGATACCCGAGCTTCTTTCGGCGGCATATGCACTGGGCGGCGGCTGCGTGAAGGTGTTCGCGGAAAACGGAAAGCCGAGGATAGATTACATTCACGCCGACAGGTTTATTCCCGTGGGCTGGAACGGAGCGGGGATATTCGACGGTATTTTCTCGGCGGCAGCGGTCAAGGACGGAAAATACTACACGCTCATAGAACGGCAAAGCAAGGGAAAAGCGGAATACAGACTGTTTAAATCAGATACGGGCGGCAGCTTGGGAACAGAGACGGAGCTGTCGGAGCTGTACGGCGATTTGCCCCCGACGGTGGATTACGGCGGCACGGTGCCTATGTTTTCGTACTTCAAGCCCGCGGTCAGCAACAACGCCGAATACGACGTTCCGCTTGGCATGAGTATTTACGCAAACGCTCTCGATACGCTGAAAGCCCTTGACATAGCCTTTGACAGCTTTTCCCGCGAGTTTGTGCTTGGAAAGAAGCGAATAATCGTTCCCACCTCCTGCATCAGAGCGGTGCCCGACACGGAATCGGGAGAGCCCGTAAGATATTTCGACGCCAACGACGAGGCGTTTGTGGCTTTGGATATGGAGGACGCGGAAAATTTAAAGATCATCGACAACACGGTGGAGCTGAGGGTAGAGGAGCACGTGGCGGCTATCAACGCGCTTTTGAATATACTGTGCTTTCAAGTGGGTCTGTCGGCGGGAACCTTGTCCTTTGACGCGGTGCAGGGGGTAAAGACCGCCACCGAGGTCGTTTCACAGGACAGCAAGACCCAGCGGACTATCAAATCAAACAAAAACCTGCTTACCGAAATGATAGAGGGGTTGATTCACAGTCTGATCGCTTTGGGCGTGTACCTCGATATTTTGAAGCCGAGGGAATACAAGATCACCGTGGGGTGGCAGGACAACGTGGTCATTGACGACAACACGCTGATAGACAACACCGTCAAGCTGTACACCGCGGGGCTTTTGGACTTGGAGCGGGCTATAATGCGGGTCAACAAGTGCGACGAGAAGACCGCGGCGGAAATCGCCGAAAAAGTAAAGGCGGAGCGGGCGGCGGGAGCTGCGGACTTTTTCTGAAAAGGAGCCGAATAAATGGACGCTTTGGAACAGTTAAACCTTGCCGCGCCGATAGTGAGCACGTATAACGAGATAGAGGAAACGATCCTTTGTCATATAGCGGAGCAGCTTGCCGCCGATCCGGACGCGATGATAAACGCGACCTCGGAATGGCGGATAAAAATGCTGGCTCAAATGGGGCGCGTGAACAGAGAAACGGCTAAAATAATCGCCTCCAAGGTCGGAAAAATACCGTCGGATATCCAACAGGTCGTACAGTCTTCCATTGACAAGGTGCTTTCCGAGCACGGGCTTGAAATGAACGGCAATATCGAGGACAGCATAGCGGCGGCATTAAAAAATTACGAGCTTCAAGCGGTAAAGGACAAATACAACCAAGTCAACACCGTAATGCAATACAAGGCGAAGCAAGCCTATGTAAACGGAATAAACAGCGCGGCGGACAAGCTTTTGAGGAAAAAGCAAAAGGCGCTTGAAAATTCGGGGGAGTACCTTGACATTCTGAATAAAAACGCCATGGCGACGGTTTTGGGCGAAAAATCCCGCACCGAGGCTATCCGAGAAACGATAGCGGAAATGAGCAGAAAGGGTATACCCGCCTTTGTGGACAAGACGGGGCGGGAGTGGTCGCCCGAGGCTTACGTGGATATGGATATACGCAACACCGCCAAAAACGCGGCGTTGGCGGCGGAATTTGCGAGCCTTGACGAGTTGGGGCAGGACATAGTTTTAATATCCTCCCACAGCGGAGCCCGTCCGTTATGCGCGCCGTACCAAGGAAAGCTTTACAGCAGGAGCGGTAAGAGCGGAACCGTAACCGACGCCAAGGGAAAGACCCATACCTACACGCCGCTGTCGGAAACGTCCTTCGGAAAGCCCGCGGGACTGTTAGGCATAAACTGCGGGCACCGTATGAGGGGAGTATCCGAGGGCACCTTTATCGTTCGCGAAAAGGAATTTGACGGCGAGGAGACAAGCGAGGAGTACAGAAAGGTACAGCAGCAAAGGGCTTTGGAGCGGGAAGTCAGAAAGAAAAAGACGGAAGCGAATATGTACGAAGCCGCGGGAGATACGGACGCCGCAAGGGACCTGAGAATGCTTGCGCAGCTCAAGGAGCGGGAGCTAAGGGCTTACTGCGGAAAGGAGGGACTGCGTTATCGGCGGGACAGGACGGAGGTTTACGGGTTTA
>JAMPHV010000106.1 GCA_023663265.1 Bacteroides sp. | reverse complement strand
CCCTCCTTTGGTACGGCAGGATGCCGTAGGGAGCAAGCCCAAACCGCCGCAAGGATGCGGCGGCATCAAAGCTTGCTCTCTGTTACACTTAAGCCCCGCGGGAGGCGCGCTGCTCTCGCTTCCGAGAATAAAAGAACATTACATAATATGCAATTTTGAGAATTAGTAAATCAGTGCTTTTATGAAAATTAAAGCATTATCTTAAGCGCAGTCATAAAAATTAGTATCTTCGATTTAGAAATTTTGGGAAACCTTAAATTATAAAAAGAGGCTGTAAAAAAACACGATCCATCGGAAATGGGTCGTATTTTTCGTCATGACTATAATAATTATCAATTATCATTTTTTTGAAATTTTGGGATAGTTTTTTACAGCCCCTTTTGGCACTAAATAACTTTTTTCACTTCAAAAACTCAAACTTTTCCCTCAAAAAGAACCTGTATTCGGGACGATCGGCTGATGCTTCAAACTCCTCCCTCACCGTTCTTTCTATCCAATCCAGCTTTTTTTGCGTATTATCCTCATACCTCGTTATAATTATCTTACCCTGCTCCGCCGCCTCCAAAAGCGCCTCGTAAGCGTCCGAGACCGCTTCGCAGCTCTCCGTTTCAACGGGGGAAGCGGAGGTATACGCAAAGGGAATATCGCTCATCGGCTCGAAGCCGCCGTTTTTTACGGTATAAATATATCCCTTTACGCCCTTATAGGTGTCAAACGCCGCGTTGTGCCAATATTCTTCAAGGGTCAGTATTCCCTCGCCGTTAAAGCCGTAGGAGCCCCATACGGTGTAAGGACCGCTATGGTCATAGCCCGCCTCGCGGCAGCATTTTTCAACCGCGTTGCTTAAATATACAAGCACGTTTTCCCGCTTTTGCGAAAAATACACAAGAGGTATCCCGTGATTGGAAATACGAGGGGTCAGCGTTTTTATACCGCCCGTTCCCGAAGCGTGGAACAGCGTTTGTTCTCCATTCGTCAATCGTTTTCCACCTCGTATTCAAGTATGCTGCCCGTGTAACCGTCGATCACGTATTTGTATTCCAGCCCGCCGGACTTAAATTCTATCTCGTATTCGAGTATTCCTCTTTCAAGCTCGCGCTCCGTCTCCAAGGCGTAAACATCGGACTGCGCCTTTCCCGCGTGAGCCAGCGCTATGGAAAGAGCCTTGCTCTCTCCTATGTCCGTGCCTCCCGCCGCGGCTGTCGTTACGGTATCGCCGTGATGATGCTCGTGTCCGCTGTGGTGCGCCTCATGGCTGTATTCGCGTATGCTTCCGCTGCACAGCTCTATTTCGTATTCGTAACAGGTATCGCCAAACACAAACTCAACGTCGTAGCAGTCGGGATAACCGTCCTCGTAATCTATATGACAATCGATATAAGAAACGTCGCTTTCGCTTACGCCCGCATGCAAGAGGGCGGCTTGCTTTGCCGCTTCCTCGCCTATGTAAGCCTCTGCCGCTGCTGTCGCGGCGGCAGTAGTCGGCTTAGCCTCGGTAACGGCGGGCTGCGTTGTTTGAGAAGCGGTCGCCGCTTCGGTCTCAGAAGCCTCCGATACGGGCGGCTGAGTTGACTCGGAGCGGGACGGCTCCAAATACAATGCCGCTATATCGGGCTGTCCGCTTAAAATATCCCCCGTATAGGGGTCCACCTTATACTCAAATTCGCCGAAGCTCGTATAAATTTCCACCTCGTAATGGGGCGGAACGTCGTCTATCTCGGAATCCGCCCTTGCAAATACATCGAGCTTATCTCCTCCCGAATATTTAAGGGCAGCCGCCTTTGCCGCTTCTGTTCCTATAGGCATAGCGGGCGCTCCCGCCTTGAGCAGGTCCTCCAGCTCCTCGGCGGTAAGCTCGGCTAACCTGTCGAAGGACAGCTCGCCGTTAAGCTCGATTATTTTGTTTATCAGTGCGGCTCTCCCCACCGAAACGCCCTTGCTTTCCGCAAGCCGTTCCAGTCCGCCGTCGGGGGGAATGATACCGCCGCTTATCACCTCCGCGCTGACGTTTTCTTTTTTCAGCGCGTTTTCCACCGTGCTTTCTATCTCCTCGCGAAGCCGCGCCGCGCGCTCCGTATCGCTGTCCTCCACCGATACGAGCACTGAGTCGTAGTAGCCGCTGTGCACAAAGGCGCCTATGACCGCGTCCACCGCCAAATTAAGCTTGGAGCCCACCAGATCTCTCCCTCCGTCAAGCTCAAACAGCGCCTGCGCCGCCTCTCCGTTTAACGCCGTGCAGGAGAGCACTCTTTCGCTCCTGTTTATTTTCAGCTCAACCGACGGATTTACGTCCAAAGAGATGACAGCCGCCACCTCGCTGTTTTTAAGATTATAAAAACCGAAGCTCGTGCAGGCTAAAAACAACACAATGCACACCGCAAGAAAAATAGGGTGTTTTATAGGGTGTTTTTTCGCCGCGCCCGTTTCGTTTATCTTATCGGTTTTGCTCATAGTACGATTCTCCTTTCGGTTTTTTTTACGTTCTTACCTTTCATAACGGATCACATAACTATCTCAAGCCCGTCCGCGCTCTTGACGGTAAAGCTGCCCTTGCCCTCGGAGCTGACAAATATCTTATCGCCCTTTCTTTCGGCGGCGACGGTCAGTACCTTGCTGCCGTCCTTGTCGCAGATCGTGCACTCGGCGGTTTTTCCGTCCTCCAAGCCGTATACCGTAAGCAAGGCGTTTTCGGCGTAATCGTAGGCAAAGCTGCGTTTAAAATCGCCGAAAGCGATTATGCTGTTGGGTCTTGCGTACAAGGGCATTCCGAAATAATCATAGGTCCTTTCGTACCAGCGACCGCCCTCCAGCGTCTCGCCCGTCTGTATATCCGTCCACCTGCCGACGTCGGGGAGATAAAAGCTCACGGAGCCGTCCTCGTTAAATACGGGAGCCGCCATTAAGCTGTCGCCCAGCATATACTGTCTGTCCAGGCTGAGCGTGCCGGGGTCGAAACCGAAGTCCGCCACCATGGCTCTCATCATGGGAACGCCCGTTTCGTGCGTCTTTACCGCGTTGGCGTAAAGGTAGGGCATCAGTCTGCCCTTAAGCTTTGTGAAATGTCTGAGCACGTCGCAGCTTTCCTCGTCGAAGTTCCAGGGAACGCGGTAGGAGCTGTTGCCGTGGAGCCTTGAATGAGTGGACATAAGCCCGAAAGCGCACCACCGCTTGTAAAGGTCGGGAGTGCCCGTAGCCTCGAAGCCGCTTATATCATGGCTGAAAAAGCCGAAGCCCGACAGGCAGAGCGAAAGCCCGCCGCGAACGGTCTCCCACATGGATTCGTAGTTGCTGAAGCAGTCGCCGCCCCAGTGCACGGGGAATTTCTGCCCGCCTGCCGCGGCGCTTCTCGCAAAGAGGCACGCCTTGTTTTTTCCGTAATATTCCTCCAACACCTCGAACACCGTTTTATTGTAAAGATAGCTGTAATAATTGTGCATTTTCATGGGATCGGAGCCGTCAAAATAGCATACGTCGGTGGGAATTCTTTCGCCGAAATCGGTCTTAAAAGCGTCAACGCCCGTTTCGCAAAGCGCCCTGAGCTTGCTCTTATACCATTCGCGGGCGTCGGGACAGGTGAAATCCACCAGCGCCATTCCCGGCTGCCACATATCGCACTGGAACACCGAGCCGTCCTTGTTTTTGATAAAATACCCCTTTTCCATGCCCTCGTCAAACAGCGAGGAAAGCTGAGCGATATAGGGGTTTATCCACACGCATATTTCTATATTCTTTTTCTTAAGGCGCGCCAGCATTGCCTTGGGGTCGGGGAACATTCTGCTGTCCCAGGTAAAGTCGCACCATCTGAACTCTCTCATCCAAAAGCTGTCGAAGTGGAACACCTCGAGGGGTATGTCCCTGCGCTCCATTTCGTCGATAAAGGAGGAGCAGGTTTTTTCGTCGTAGTCGGTGGTAAAGGAGGTGGTGAGCCACAGTCCGAAGGTGTAGGCGGGAGGGAGCGCGGGCTTGCCCGTAAGGTCGGTATAGTGAGAGATAACGTCCGACACCGTCTCGCCGCCGAACAAGAAGTATTGGAGCCTTTCGCCCTGAACGGCAAAGGCGACCTTGGAAACGGTCTCGCCGCCTACCTCGAAGTTCACGTTTTCGGGGTGGTTTACGAATACGCCATAATTCCTGCTGGATACGTAAAAGGGGATCGACTTGTAGGTCTGCTCGGAGCAGGTGCCGCCGTCGTTGTTCCATACGTCCACCGTCTGACCGTTCTTTACAAAAGCGGAGAATTTTTCGCCGAAGCCGTAAATGTTTTCGCCTACGGAAATGTTCAGCATTTCACGTATTACCGCGGGACAGGCGGTGGAGCTGTCGGCATAGAAGCTTCCGCCTTTCTTTTCGCGCATGCGGTTATCGGTGCGCCATTCCGCCTCCTTAACGTAGGAGGTGGTGCGCCAGCCGCTTTTGGTAAGGAGCTTTCCGTCGTACAGGTACCTTATGTCCCATGCTCCGCCCTGTCCGCCTATAACAACGCTTGTTTTTCCCGAGGTCAGGGTATATCCGCCTAACTCGTTCCTTTCGACTACGGGCTTAAAGTCCTTATTCTCGTAAAGCTCAAACTCGGGTCCCGTCCTTTTTGCACCCTTAAAGTGCTCAACGGTCACCTTAACGGAATTTTCAAGGGTAGAGGTAAATTTAACAGTAAGCACGGGACCGCCGAGGGTCTGCCCCCTGTTCCCTACCCACTGCGCGGGAGCAAGCACCGTTACCGAGCGTTCGTCCGCGGTGATCTCGTACATTTGGGCAGCGTAGCTTATCTCATAGCCCGGCTTGTTGAGCCAAAATCCGTCGGAATATTTCATATCGTTTTATCCTTTCTTTGTATCAGTTCATATACTCGCCGTTGTACTCCAAAAGCGTTACCCCGTTTACGCCCTTTACCGTCTTGAACCTTGCGGCGTCGGAGGTGTCGTTGTTTTTTACCTTGATCTCGACGGTCAGCTCGGTCTCGCTGTCGGAAAGTATCTTGCTTTTAAGCTTGTATTTCATCGCGCTCAGCAAAACGCCTATCTGCTCTTCCGCCTGCTCCGAATATCTCACTATCAGCAGGTAGCTTTTCTTTTCCTTTTTGCAGAAATGCAGAATAATATACACAACAGCGATGACCGCCGTTCCCACCAGCGCCACAAAGTACAGCCCCGCGCCGCAGGTAAGCCCAGACGCTATTCCCCAAAACAGGAAGCCTATATCCAAGGGGTCCTTTATCGCCGAGCGGAAGCGCACGATAGACAATGCGCCCACCATACCGAGAGAAAGCACAAGGTTCGCGCTGATAGTCATAATAATGAACGAGGTTATCACCGTTATCATTATCAGCAGAATATTGAAATTATCGCTGTACACCACTCCGCGGTAAAAGAAGCGGTATACCAAGTATATAACGACGCCGCAAAGCGCCGCCGACGCCATGCACACCAAAATATGCGGCAGAGACAAGCTCGCCAGCTGGCTCGACAGATCGAGGCTCGTACCTAAGTCCTGTAATATTTTATCCATTTAAATCGTTTCCTTTCTGCTTTTTCCCTATTTCGCAAGCCGTTTTTTGAAATCCCTGCAAAGCACGTACTTTGAAATAGATTCCTCCGTAAAGGGCATGCCCGCCAAAAGCTCCCGCACGTACGCGGGAATAAAGCCGTCGTACTTTACCTCGAATATTACCTCTCCGTTTTCAAACACGTTGTAAAATTCGGGACTGCCGTTCAGCGCGTCCAAGCCCGACATTGTCTTTAACCCGCGGTCGAAGGTCAGCCTTACGTTTCCCGCGGCGCAAACGTAGGCCTCCCGCACGTAATCCACCACCGCGGCGGGAGATATCCTCACGAGCCTGTCCGAGACGTAAAGCTCCTCTCCCGGCGTTCCCGCAAATCTTTCCTCCGCAAAAAAGCCGTTATCGCCCTTAAGCACCCTCTTATAATCCTCATAGGTCATTTTTACCGAGCTTTTGGAGACCATGCTCCCCTTTTTGTTTTTAAGCTCGAGGCGTATAAACTCGGGGGACAGATCGTAAAATCTGACGCGGTATTTTTTTCTTACGTCAAAGCCGAGTATTTTGTCGTTATAGGCGGTTTCAAACACGTCGTCGAGGTAAAGGCTGGTGATTCGATAAACGCCGTTTTTCCCGTGCCCGTCGGGCTTCATTGCCGCCTTTAATCGCTGGCGCAGAATTTCGTAACAGCCGCTGTTGATTATGTACTTAAGCTCATGGCGGTACCTTTTCTCGCCCTCCAACACAGCGCCCCCTTTATTTATTTTTATTTAAGTATAACATAGTTGAGGGGGTTTTTCAATAGTTTTTGTTATTTTAAGTTTTCCCAAAATTCAAAGCATAAAATGGAGAAATCGTTATGACAAAAGTAAAACACGTACAAAAAATAAAAAGCAGAATGAGCTTTAATTAAAGCTTAATAAATCATTATATAACATTGGCAGCTATAATTCTAAGCGCCTGCATTTTTAAAAAAACGGAATACCGACTTATATTCTAAAACTATTTCCAAAGCGAGGAAAAGGGGGAGGGTTGGGGAGAATAAGGAAGGGATTCTTAAG
>JAMPHV010000105.1 GCA_023663265.1 Bacteroides sp. | reverse complement strand
ATGCAATCTGACGAAAAATCTGACTGCGCATCTGAGGCACTATGGTTTTTAGAGGTGCCCTTTATCACAGCATTGGAGGCGGTTTTATGAAAAATTCACTTTTGATCGTAGATGATGTTGAGATTAACAGAGCGATACTGGTAGAGACCTTTAAGGACGAGTATGAAATAACGGAAGCGAATAACGGTATAGAAGCGATCAGAGCGCTGAAGAACGATCCCGGGATCGCGGCGGTGTTCCTCGATCTTATAATGCCCGAAATGGGAGGAATGGACGTTTTAAGGGAAATGAACAAAACGGGGGATATTTTCCGTATCCCCGTCTTTATCGTCACCTCCTTCGACCAGGAGGACAGCTTTGTGGACGCCTATAAAATGGGGGCGGTAGACGTTATAGTAAAGCCCTTTATCCCTCACTTCCTCAAAGGCAGAGTAGCCAATATAATCGAGCTTTATCGGCACAGGACCAATCTGGAAACGGTGGTAAACGATCAGCTTGCCCGTCTGAACCGAATGAACCGTTCCATGGTGGAGACGCTGGCGTCGGTCATAGAGTTCAGAAACTGCGAATCGGGGGAGCATGTAAAGAGGATAAGCTACATAACCTCTCTGCTTATGACGGCGATAAGCGAAATGTACACGGAATATTACTGCTCCAAGGAATCCATAGACAAGATAGCTATGGCGGCGATACTGCACGACGTGGGCAAGATATCCATACCCGACGTGATACTCAACAAGCCCGCCAAGCTTACTATTGAGGAATTTGAGATAATGAAGCGGCACACGATAAAGGGCTGCGAGATATTGGCGAGCATACCCGAGGATGTTATGGACAGGGAGATCTATAGCTTAAGCTATGATATATGCCGTCATCACCACGAGCGTTGGGACGGCGGAGGCTATCCCGACGGGCTTAAGGGCAGCGAGACGCCGATCCACGCGCAGGCGGTGGCTATCGCGGACGTGTACGACGCCTTGACCTCGCCGAGAGTGTACAAGGCGGCTTACTCCCACGAAAAGGCGCTGGAAATGATTTTAAACGGCGAATGCGGCTGCTTTAACCCCAAGCTGGTAAAGGGGTTTGAAATGATAGCGGATAAGATAAAAAAATAATACCGAAAGGAATCCTCTCATTATGAATGTCAAAAAGAAATCAGCCTACGCCTTGTTATGCTCCGCAATGATCCTCCTCACCGCCTGCTCGGGCGGAGACGGCTCCGCTGCTGCGGATCAGTCTGCTCCCGCAGCCTCGACCACCGAGGCGCTGGATAAGGAGATAGACTACAGCAGCATGGCGGATATAGGCAATGTTGACGAAGCCAACGAGGACGGAACGGGCTCCGCTTACGTCAAGGGTCAGCTGGCGGGCGAGGTCCGCGCTCTCTGCTATTACGATATCGCCAAGCAGGAGCAGGAAACGGCGCAGCTTTTTGCCGAGCGCTTCGGCGGCACTCTGACCACCGAAGTGGCTTCCTCCTCCGAATGGTGGGATAAGCTGGGGACATATATTTCAACGGGCAATTCACCCGATCTGGTGAGATACGACTGGATCGCTTTTCCCTGCTACGCCTCCAAAAACACCTACACGCCCCTTGACGACTGGCTCGATATGGACGCCGAGCTGTGGAAGGATATCAAAAGCGTTATCCAATCCTTTGATTTCGGGGGGAAGCATTATTATTTCCCCACGGACGTGATGTCGGGCTTTACCGTTACATACAACAGAGCCTCTGTAGCCGAGGCGGGCTTAAGGGACCCCTTGGAGCTTTACAAGGAAAACAGCTGGGACTGGAACACCTTTAAGGACCTTTGCGCCCAATGGGTGGACAAGGACCCCGAGAACAACGAGGGGCTCAGAGGCAACAAATGGATGGGGCTGATGTTCACCAATACCACGGGCGTAAAGATGATCGGAATATCGGGCGGCGATATCGTCAACAACTTAAGGAACGAAAACGTGGAGCGCGCCATGAACTTCCTTTCGGATATGCGCAAGCAGGGGCTTATCGGCGACGGATATATCGACCCAGGCTCCGCGTTTGTTGACGGAAGCCTTCTGTTTTTGGCAATGGAATCGGAATGGACCTTTGAGAGCGCGCAGCAGGGCTTGTTCCAAAACGGACTTGAGGGAGAGATAGTGACCGTTCCCATGCCCAAGGACCCTCTTTCCGATAAGTACTATATCGCGGCGGACACCTTCGGCTATATGGTACCCGCAGGAGCTTCCAATATCCAGGGCGGCGTCGATTGGATACTGGCGAGCAGGATATACGAGACCGACCCCGAAACAAAGGCGGCGGACCGCGCCTTTAAGACCTCTGCCGATCCCGTTTATTACGACCTTTGCGCGGAGTGCAGATATGATTACACCGCCTCCGACAATTCTCTGACCGTCTGCCCCGAATGCGGCACCGCAAGGCGCGAGAAGTTTAAGGCGGTTTACAGCGGCGAGCAGTACGACCTTATCGACGAAATGCTTCATTCGGATAAATTCGAGCTGGTGTTCGACAGCGCAATGGGCATAGATCAAGGTATCACCGACATAATGACCACCACCGACGAGGCGCTGATCGACGGCGTCACTTATCACGACGCTTCCTACACCACCGTTCTCAACAGCAAGTACGAAGCGATAGAGGCGTTTATCCAACCTTACCGCGACGCGCTGGCAAAGGCGGCGCAGTAATAATAGACCTCTTCGGAAACTTACGAAGAGGTCTATTAAATACCAAAAAGTATTCCTGCGGAAAACGGACTTCGCCTTACGGCAAAATTGCTGCGCTATACGGCGCTTCTCCGGTTTCCGAGGAGGTCTAATCAAAGAGGCTTAATGGATTGAAAAACGGCGATAAACCTACAAAAATTGATAATTGTCAATTATCATAAAAACGACCCGTCTCCGACAGGTCGTTTTTTTACAGCCCCTTACAATATAATTTTAATCTTTCTGAAAAAAGCACTTGCATTTATTCTCGTTTTGTGGTAAAATAGCATAGTAAGATTTTACAGCCTCCATAGTTAAACGGATATAACAAGCCCCTCCTAAGGGTTAGTTATCGGTTCGATTCCGGTTGGGGGTGCCACAACTTTTGGAAAAACCGCAGCTTTGGCTGCGGTTTTTTGCAAAAGGGAAAAGGGCTCGTCTGTCGCCTACGGCTCGTCCTCGCCTCTTTTCCGTCTCAATTTTTCTTGAATTTCCTTAAAGGAAATTCATTTTGCTTCGCAGCCGCAGGAAGCGGCGTGCAACCGCCCAAAGCGCTGCACGATGCAGCGCCCTAAGCGGTTGCTGAAAAACACCGAAAAATACGGGAGACGCGTTTCCGTAACGCAGCAACAACTTTTATCTGCTTTCCGAAAATCTATTTGGTAACAATCTCACACAATATTTGGAAAAACGGCTTCGTCTATTTTTCCACAGCTTTTCTCCCCGTAAGAAATTCCACCGATCTTTGAACGGAGGTGCGGACGTGCGCCATTTCCTCGCTGTGGAGCTTTCCTGCGTTGCGGTAGTCGAAGCTTTGACAAAACTCCTCCACCTCCGAGGTAAGACGCTTCATATAATCGCCCGTAAGCGCGTCGAGAGCCTTTTTGAAATTTGCAAAATCGCCCTTGCTCATATGCTCGGAGCCCTTGCTCAGCAAAAGCTTGTAGTGAGGCATACAAATAAATTCCTGATTGGAGAAGAGCTTACGGAACGCCTCGTCCTTGCTGAACATCTGGAACACCGTTTCGAGAGTGTGATCTACGCCCCAGCTTACCTTGCTGCATACGAAGCAGGTGGAGCCGAACTGCTCGATCTTTTTGCCTTTTCCGAAGGGCAGCTTCGCCTCAAACAGCTCCTTCTGCTTTTCCGCCATATGAGTGCTCAGCATCAAGCCTAATGAAAGGCGGTTGTTCTGCTGTAAAAGCTGATTGTAATGGGTGTTGCAGAAGCCTAATTTGTTGGTCTCTATCCGTACGTCGGGCTCCATCATCGCCGCTCCCATTATGTATTCGCAGATATGCTCCTCTATGCTGTCTCTCATTCGGCAGATCGGGCAGCCCTCGCGGGGACCGAAGACGTCGTTTACGGGTATTGTCAGTATGCTTTCGCGCATGTTTTTGTCCTCCGTTGTTCATAATCTGAAAATATTTTAATATTTTCGCGAATTGTGTTGAGTTTTCTCTCTTATTGTATTATAATATTAGTAAAATATCAAGAGGAACGAGCAAAAAAATATGAAATTTACAATAAAATGCGACTGTCTCGATCTGAGGCAGACCCTGTTCTGCGGACAGTGCTTCCGTTTCAGAGAGCTGTCCGATACGGAATTTGAGGGCTTTGCGGGGGATAAGCACGTAAGGCTGACCCAAAGGGAGGACGGGATCGAGATCGAGGCTCCCGAGGGCGATCTGGCGTTTTGGGAGAACTACTTCGATCTGTCGTTAGACTATTCCGCGCTTTTGAAGAGCTTCGCCGCCGACAAAACGCTTAAAGCCGCCTGCGAGGGCAGGAGGATACGTGTTCTGAGACAGCTCCCCTTTGAGACCCTTATAAGCTTTATTATTTCTCAGAACAACAATATAAAGCGTATTACGGGAATAATAGAAAGGCTTTGCGAGGGCTTCGGAGAAAAAACGGAGGACGGCTTTGCCTTTCCCTCCGCCGAAAGGCTCGCGGCGCTTTCCGAGGAGGATCTGGCGCCTCTCAGAGCGGGCTTTAGGGCAAGGTACATAATCGACGCGGCAAAAAAAGTAAGCAGCGGAGAGGTGGATTTTGAAAAAATAAAGGAAATGCCCGACGACGAGGCAAGAGAGACCCTAAAGCAGATCAAGGGAGTAGGCGACAAGGTCGCCGACTGCGTTCTGCTGTTCGGGCTGTACAGGACCTCTGCGGTGCCCAAGGACGTGTGGATAAAAAGAGTGAACGCTTATTATTATCCCGACGGACTGCCCGAGTGCGTGGGAGGCTGCGCGGGGATCGCTCAGCAGTATCTGTTTGACTATGCGCGGAACGATCTGAAGGACACGGTATTTAATAAGCAACAGGAAAGGAAAATCAAGAAATGAAATGCACGGTATGCGGTGTTGAATTAAAGGACACGGATAAATTTTGCGGAATATGCGGTACCCCCAATCCCGATTTCGGAGCAGTCGGAGAACGGCGTGAAGCGGAAAGCGCGGCGGGCTTTTTTGACGGTATGGGCGGCGCAAACGGTATAAGCGCAGCCGATAATATAAACGAAACGGAACGCGCGGAGGAGGCGGAGGTCTTGACCGAGAGCGCAGCGGAAAACGCAGGCGCGGTCTCTTCGGAAAATTACGCCGAGGAAGCCTTACAGACCGAATCGGAGCCGACAACGGAGCCGACGGATAAGGCGCAAGCCGATTTGCCGCCGACGGAAAGGGAGGAGCCGCAAAACGAGACCGCGGATCAAGGCGTTTTTCCCGCTCAGACGAACCAAGCCGCTCCCCCTCGCGGAGACGTTCGGTACGGCAGCGCCTTTGCTCCTCCGCCCTACGGTCCGCAAAAGGTCGGCTATGGCGCGGCGGACGGCAAGAACAGCCGCGGACAAAAGGAAAAGCGCGTCTGCTCTCTGTCCGCGGTGGTTTTCTGTATAATTGTTATACTGATCCTGTCGGCAGCCTGCGGGGTCTTGGGCGGTATGTACCTGAGAGAAAGGAATTACAGGCTCGGTATCGGCTACGGCAGGAGCCATACCTCATACAGCTGTTCCGATGGTATACACGGCTTGTATACGGAAAAATACTTATAAAAGGAAAGAAAGAAAATGGTCAATTTAGGCAATAAATGGGACGTTATCTTAGCCGAGGAATTTAAAAAGGATTATTATCTCAATTTACGCGAATTTTTAAAGCTCGAATACAACCGCTTTACCGTATTCCCGCCTATGAACGATATTTTTAACGCTCTGCGCTATGCGGATTACGATAATATCAAGGCAGTGATCATCGGGCAGGACCCTTATCATCAGCCTAATCAAGCTCACGGGCTGGCGTTTTCGGTGAAAAAGGGCTGTCCCATACCGCCCTCGCTGAAAAACATTTACGCCGAGCTTAAGGAAGACCTGGGGATCGAGCCTTGTCCCCACGGCGAGCTTACCTCTTGGGCAAGGCAGGGCGTGCTTTTGCTCAACAACGCTCTCACCGTTCGCATGGGTCAGGCGAACAGCCACCGCGGAAAGGGCTGGGAGCAGCTTACCGACAGGATAATAGAGCTTGTGGACCAAAAGCCCGAGCCCGTGGTATTTCTGCTTTGGGGCGCAAATGCAAGGGAAAAAACAAGGCTCATAACCAATCCGAGGCATCTTATCCTTACCGCCGCACACCCGAGCCCCTTATCGGCGTATAACGGCTTCTTCGGCTGCCGACATTTTTCAAAGACCAACGAGTTTTTGAGAAACAACGGGGTCGGGGAAATAAATTGGAGTGTAACATAGTTAAGGACACCAAGCTGAACCCGCATTATAATACTATTTCCAAATACAAAGATAGACAAATGAATAGGAGTATTTGGAAATAGAATAGACCTCCTCGGAAACTTACGAAGCACCGTCTGACTTGCCCTTTTGCCGTAA
>JAMPHV010000104.1 GCA_023663265.1 Bacteroides sp. | reverse complement strand
ACGGGTTTGCTTGTCCCCCTCCCGCCCCTCCTTTGGTGTCACCTTAAGCCCCGCGCGGGAGCGCACACTGCACTCGCTTCCGAGCAAAAGCAAACATCACATAATATGTAATATTAAGAATTAGTAAATCGGTACTTTTATAAAAGTTAAGCATTATCTTAAGCGCAATCAAAAAAATATCTCTGATTTAGAAATTTTGGGGAAACTTAAATAAAAACCGCGCCTTGACAAATCCGTTTTTTCATTTATAATAAGTTATATCTCCCTTTTTGAAGCAAGGAAAGGTGATCTGTAATTATGAAAAAGAACAAAAAGCTTTTGGCAAAAGAGGTAATCGAAGCCTTAAAAGAGGAATATCCCGAGGCGGAATGCGCCTTGACCTACGAAAAGCCCCACGAGCTGCTGATAGCCACAAGGCTTTCCGCGCAGTGCACGGACGTTAGGGTAAACAAGGTAACTCCCGCCCTTTTCAAGCGTTTCCCCGAAATAAAGGACTTCGCCGAGGCAAGCGAGGCGGAGGTCGCCGAATACATACGCTCCTGCGGCTTGTTTCAGACAAAGGCGCGGGACATAATCAAAATGTGCCGCCAGCTTCTTTTGGATTACGGCGGCGTTGTTCCCGACACGGTGGAGGAGCTGACCAAGCTGGCGGGAGTAGGAAGAAAGACCGCCAACCTTGTGGCGGGAACGCTGTACGGCAAAACCGCCTTTGTCTGCGACACCCACGTTATACGTCTCACCAACCGAATAGGGCTGGCGGAGGGAAAGGACGCCGTAAAGGTCGAAAAACAGCTTCGGGAAACGGTCGCGCCCGAGGAGGGCTTGGAGCTGTGCCATCGGCTCGTGTGGCACGGCAGAGCGGTATGCAGCGCAAGAAAGCCCCTTTGCGAAGACTGCTGCCTAAAGGATTTCTGCGGGAAAAATATTTGAGAAATCAAAAAAACAAAAAACGGTTGAATTTGCCGTGATTCTATGATATAATAAAGCGTAATGATAAGCTAAAGTAAAAATATGAAAAACAGAAAGGAACGACCGAAAAATGAATTACAACATCAAGGAGGTCTCGTCAAGACTTAAGTCCACAAGAGAATATCTCGACATAAGCGTTGAGTTTATGGCTTCCAAAACAAGCACCACAGCGGAAGAGTACCTTAGCCTGGAAAACGGGGAAAAGGATTTTTCGCTGTCTTTTCTTAACTCCTGCGCCGAAGCGCTGGGAATAGAGATGATCGAGCTGCTCACGGGCAACGAGCCCAAGCTCCAAACCTATTCGGTGGTAAGAAAGGACAACGGGCTGCCTATCGAAAGGCGCATCGGTTTTACCTATCAGCATATCGCGTACCTTTTCAAAAACAAAAAGATAGAACCCTTTGTGGTGGAGGCGCCGTTTTCCGAGGAGGAACAGAAAAAGCCCATTCATCTTTCCGTACATGAGGGGCAGGAAATGGACTATGTTCTTTCGGGTCAGCTTAAGGTGATCATAAACGAACACGAGGAGATACTTAACGAGGGCGACTGCATCTATTACAACAGCAAAAACCCCCACGGTATGGTCGCCTGCGGCGGAAAGGACTGCAAATTCCTCGCTATCCTTATATGACCGAGCGTATAAAAGCAACGCGATATAACGATTTGAAAGGACAAAAGAAATGGAACAGGTATTGGATTACTATAAAAGATTCGTCAACGAGGGCTTTGACGAAAACGGAATATTGAATAAATTCGAGGTCAACTGCCCCGATAACTATAATTTCGGCTATGATATCATCGACAAATTCGCCGAGCTGGAGCCCGACCGCCCCGCTTTGAAGTGGACCAACGTGGCGGGGGAAAAGAAGGATTTTACCTACGGCGAGCTTTCCGAGCTTTCAACTCAAGCGGCCAACCTTTTCGCCTCAAAGGGCATAAAAAAAGGCGATATGGTAATGTTGGTGCTTAAAAGAAACTATCAGTTCTGGTACGCAATAATAGGGCTTATAAAGCTCGGCGCGGTCGCCATACCCGCGACCCACCTCCTCACAACCCACGATCTCACCTACCGCTTTGAGCAGGCGGGAGTAAAAGCCGTTATCTGCACTCATGACAATCCGGAGGTAAAGACCTATGTCGATGAGGCGCAGAAAGAGATAAGCTGGGAGCTGAACGCCAAGTTTATCTGCCGCGGCGGCGCCGACGGCGATTGGCTGGACTTTGACGAGGAGATAAAGAAGCAGCCCAAAACCATGGAGCGAGTTGAAACAAGCTGCAATGACACCATGCTGCTTTACTTTACCAGCGGCACCACAGGCTACCCCAAAATGGTGATCCATAATCACAAATACGCCATCTGCCATATCCTGACCGCAAAATACTGGCAGAACGTTGACCCCGACGGGCTTCATCTCACCATCTCCGACACGGGCTGGGGCAAGGCAGCTTGGGGCAAGCTTTACGGACAGATGTCCCTCGGAAGCTGCGTTATGGTTTACGACTTCGATAAGTTTATACCCGCGGATATGCTCAAAATTATGCAGGACTATAAAATTACCTCCTTCTGCGCGCCTCCGACCATGTTCCGCTTCTTTATCAAGGAGGGATTGGAGGATTACGATCTCAGCAGCTTGAAGTACTCCACCATAGCGGGCGAAGCGCTGAATCCCGAGGTGTTCAACAAGTGGCTCGAATACACGGGTCTCAAGCTTATGGAGGCGTTCGGTCAGACCGAATCCACCGCAATTCTTGCCAATTTGGTGGGAACAACTCCCCGCCCCGGCTCAATGGGCAAGCCCAGCCCCCTTTACAACGTGGATATAGTGGACGAAAACGACAAAAGCGTGCCCGTGGGCGAGGTAGGCGAAATAGTGGTAAGAGCCGAGTACGGCAAGGACGGACTGTTCCAATGCTACTACAAAAACGACGAGCTTACCAAGGAGGCTTGGTGCAATGGCGTTTACCATACGGGCGACACCGCGTGGAAGGACGAGGACGGCTACTACTGGTACGTAGGACGCAACGACGACGTTATCAAGGCGAGCGGCTACCGCATAGGACCCTTTGAGATCGAGAGCGTTCTTATTACTCACCCCGCAGTTCTCGAATGTGCCATAACAGGCGCCCCCGATCCCATAAGAGGACAGGTGGTAAAGGCTACGGTGGTTCTCGCAAGGGGCTACACCGCAAGCGAGGAGCTTAAAAAGGAGCTTCAAAATCATGTAAAGAAAAACACCGCGCCCTACAAATATCCCCGTATCGTGGAATTTGTGGACGAGCTTCCCAAGACCATAAGCGGCAAGATACGCCGCGTTCAGATAAGGCAGGAGGACAACGGCAGCGCCAAGTAATAAGGCTTAAGAGTTAGGAGATAAACTATGATAGAATATTATTTGTGGCTTTTGCAGCTTATGGGCGCCGCTAACCCTAAGTCCTGTGAAATGATCCGGCGTTACGGCTCGCCCGAGGCGGTTTACAACGCCGTTTACAGCGGAGACGCGCGAAGATTTCTGTCTCCTGCGGAGCTGAGACGTTTGAGAGGCGCTTCTCTGGAAAATTCCGAAAAAATACTGGATATTTGCGGGGAGCAGGGCGTAAAAATCGTGACCGTCCACGACAGTGAGTATCCCCAAAGCCTGGCAAATATCTATAATCCTCCCCTTTTGCTGTTTTATAAGGGCGATATCTCCTGTCTCAACTCCGATATCTGCATTTCCGCGGTGGGAACGAGAGATATGACCGAATATACCATGAAGGTCACCAGACGCACCACCGCCGATCTATCAAAGCTCGGCGCGGTCATGATAAGCGGTATGGCTAACGGCGTCGATCATACGGTGCACAAGGCGGCGGTGGACGCGGGCGGAAAAACCGTAGGCGTGCTTGCCTGCGGAATGGCGGTGGATTACCCACGCGGAAGCATGGCGTTCAGAGAGGAAATGTACCGCCTCGGCGGAGCCTGCATAAGCGAGCTTCTGCCCACCGAAAGACCATCCCGCTCGTATTTTTCCGCCAGAAACAGGATCATTTCGGGGCTCGGCTTGGGCGTTATCGTATTTCAAGCGGGCATGAAAAGCGGAGCGCTCATTACCGCCGATCACGCCGTAAATCAAGGCAAGGACCTTTTCTGTATCCCTCCCGCCGACCTGTTTTCCGCCAATTACTGCGGAGTGGTGGGCTTGTTGAGGGACGGCGCGGTTCCCCTGTTCAACTATCTTGATGTTGTAAATTATTATTTCAGCGATTTTACGGACAAGCTTGACGAGCTTAACCAAAAATTTAAAATTTCCTACGAAAAGCCCTTTGTGTTTCGCGAAAATACCGCCTCGGAGAAAGACGGCGCGGAGAATACGGCGAAAAAAAGCGCGGCGGGCTTCAACTTTGAAAACAGGGAGCCCGAGATAAAAAGGATATACGACTATCTTTGCGAAAACGGCGAGCAGCGGCTTGAAGACATAACCGAGCAGTGCGGTATTTCTCCCGAGGATATCTCTCTTTACCTTATAGATATGGAACTCGAAGGCTTGATCGAAGCCAAAGCGGGAAGCAATTATTGTATCAAGGTATAAAAGCAATTGTTTTTCCCTCCCGATTTTTCTCTCCGCCGAAGCATTTCACGCCGAAAAAGCTTCCGTTCACGCCAAAAGGCTAAATTTTTCTTAAAAGCTGCCGAATAAATATATGAAAGCCGACAACACGAATAAAGGAGAACCGTTATGACAGCAAAAACAACGGAGGGGCTTATAGGCGCCAACGCCGCCGTAAAGGAAATACGCACGCCCATGAAGGTGTTTAAAGAGGCGCGCGCCCGAGGCGACCAAGCCACAATGAAGCGCGCCATGGGCTATGCGGAAAAATTCAACGGCGACGCATGGGAGCACAAGGCAAGAGCGGACGAGGGCTTGAAGCAGGAAGCCGTCGAAGCCAAGGAAAAGGAGAAGCTCCAACGCGAGGAGCTGGAACAAAGGCTCAAGGAGAACCGCGCGGAAACGGAAAAAAGGATCGAGGAAGCAAGGAAAGGCGATAACGTTGTCGAGACCTCCGACGGCTCGGAAAACGAAAAAACCGAGCTTGAAGCTCCCGTCGAAACCGCCGAGGCAAAGATCGCGCCCGTCACCTATACAAAGGAAGGCGACGTAAAAGCAGCCGTTGACGAAGTAAAATTTAACGTTACGGTATGACACGGAACAAAAAATTTATGCGAAAGGACAAAGTATTATGAATATTTCGGGAATACAGACACAGAGCAACACCTCTTATCAGGGCGTAAGCAAGCAGCAGGGGGACGATCCCGCCATAAAGAACGCCCAAGGTCAGATCGAGGAGCTGAGAAAACAGCTTCAGCAGCTGGCGGAAAACGAGGAAATGGACCCCAAGACCAAAACCGAGAAAAAACAGCAGATACAGCAGCAAATTTCCGACCTAAACGCACAAATAAGACAAAGGCAAGCCGAACTGCGCAGGGAAAAGCAAGCCGCCGTAAAGGACCCCCAACGAGCGGCGGAGAAGGTCGAAAAAAATAACGAAAATACAAAATCGAACGGCTTTTCCAAGGCTTCCGCCTCCGCGCTCATTTCCGCCTCCAACGCTTTGGACAATGCGGACGCGCTGGAGAGTCTCAACAAAAAGCTTTCGGGCAGGGCAAGAGAGCTCAGCGCAGAGATAGAGACGGATATGAAAAGAGGCGCGGACGTTACCGCAAAGCAGTCGGAGCTGGAAAAGGTGCAAAAGGGCGTTAAAAACACCCGCACAGCCCATGCAGAGCTGCTGAGCGAAGCGGACGAGACCCTTGAAAACGCCGCGGAAACGGACCGTGCCGTAAAGGAAAAGGAAAAAACCGACGAAAAGAACGACGAAAGGGAGATCAAAACCGAAGGCACCTACGACAAGGACGGCGCTCTTATCGAAGCCGAGGACAAAGACGGAAAAGACGACTTTGAAGATAAAGCTTAAAAGGAGGGAAAACAAGGAATGGCAATAAACGGCTTGGGTATAAGCTGCGACCCGTATAAATATTTTAAAAAAACGCTGTCGGACAAGGGCAAGACAGCGGAAAAAGCCGACCTAAACGACGTTCCGAGCGGCAGTGAAGCAGAGGTGCAGGAAAACGAGAAAGCCTACTCAAACGCTTCCCTTAAGGACGAAAAAGGCGAAACAGAGACGGAGACCTACGGCGGCAAGGTCGCCGTAAACGAGGGCAAGCGGTTAAGACAAATAGCGGCGGCGAAAAATCCCTCGCAGATACAAATGGTCATAGCAATGCTGAACACCGATATGTCCGACGTTAAAAGAGGAAAAGAGCAAAATATGTGCGACGAAGACGAGATCGCCAAGGTCGAAGCTCTTTTACAGCAGGCGCAGCAAAAGGCGTCTCAAATTCAGGCTGAAACCGGCGGAAGCGAAAGCAAAAAAGAGGAAAACGAAAAGGATATGTCTTTTTATACCACTTTGTTGATGTGATGATAACAGACCTCAATTGTCAATTATTATGACGTAAAAGGGGCTGTAAAAAACGACCTGTCGAAAACAGGTCGTTTTTTCGTTATAATTTAAGTTTCCCCAAAATTCAAAGCAAAAAATGGAGAAATCGTTATGACAAAAGGAAAAGCGCACATCTTAAAATGAAAATAAGCATTGAATAAAAAGCAGAA
>JAMPHV010000103.1 GCA_023663265.1 Bacteroides sp. | reverse complement strand
TGTTTGTCCCCCTCCCGCCCCTCCTTTGGTGTCACCTTAAGCCCCGCGGGAGGCGTGCTGCTCTCGCTTCCGAGAATAATAAAACATCACATAATATGTAATTTTAAGAATTAGTAAATCAGTGCTTTTATGAAAATTAAAGCATTATTTTAAGCTCAGTCATAAAAACAGTATCTCTGATTTAGAAATTTTAGGGAAACTTAAATTTTTTTGAATTTTATCCCGATTATGTATTCTTTCCGTTATTACGGGCGCCTTTGCGTGCATTTGTGCCTTTATCCCGTTTAAAAAACTTAAAATGTATTATAAACTGGAAAACCGCGACCGTTGTTATAAGCGCCAAGGCTATCACCGTCCCCGCGTTCCACATTCCGTTAAGAGAAAAATACACCGTTAAATAAACCGCCGCAAGGCACAGCACTATACCCGTGGTTAAAGGCGACTGTCCCTTTTTCATAGGCTTTGGAGCTTCTTGGCTCTAAGGGTGTTTTCCATAAGCATGGCGATGGTCATAGGTCCTACTCCGCCCGGCACCGGGGTTATAAAGCTGCACTTATCCTTTACGTTTTCAAAATCAACGTCTCCGCACAGCTTGCCCTCGCTGTTCCTGTTCATGCCCACGTCTATCACCACCGCGCCCTCCTTGACCATATCCGCGGTAACGAAGCCCGCCTTGCCTACCGCCGATACCAAAATATCCGCTCTCGAGCAGACCTCCTTAAGATTTTTTGTCTTGCTGTGACAAACGGTAACGGTGGCGTTTTCGTGGAGCAAAAGCATTGCCATGGGCTTACCCACAATATTGGAGCGACCGATCACCACGCATTCCTTGCCGCTTATTTCGGTGCCCGTGGAACGGATAAGCTCCATAACTCCCGCGGGAGTACAGGGCAGAAAGGCGTAGTCGCCTATCATTATCCTGCCCACGTTTACGGCGTTGAAGGCGTCCACGTCCTTTTCGGGGCTGATGCGCTCAATTATCCTCTTTTCGTCTATCTGCTTCGGCAGGGGGAGCTGGACCAATATCCCGTTGATATCGCCGTCCCCGTTGAGCCTGTCCACAAGCTCCAGCAGCTCCTCCTCCCCCGTTTCCTCGGGGAGAGCGTACTCGTAGGAGGTTATGCCGCACAGCTCGCAGGCTTTTTTCTTATTGTTTACATAAACTCGGCTGGCTTGATCGTTACCCACTATCACTACCGCCAAGCCTATCTTAAGCCCCTTTTCTCCTATCTCTTTTCTGATTCGTTCCTTTACCGCCGCCGAAACGGCTTTTCCGTCTATCAAGGTCATTTTTGAAGCTCCTTTCCGCTGCTGCCGCTTTCGCTGCCTTTCGGCTCCTCGTCGAGCCCTATTGTGCTCCCGCCTGTAAAGCTGCCCGACGCGAGAGTCTTTTCCGCTTCCCTCAAAGCCTTTTTCGCCTCCGCTTTTTCCCTGTTGAGCAGGGTCTCCCTTTCGTATTGCTCCAGGCGCTCCCTGCTAAGCTCGCTGTTTACGTAAAGGGATACTCCCGTTTTTTTCGCCGCAAGCTTAAAATAAATTATCATTATCAGCGCAAGCGCCGCCGAAGCAATGGCGATGACCTGGGACACCTTAAGGCTTCCCGCGTAAAGGCTGTCGGTGCGCAGCGCCTCTATCCACGCTCTTCCCGCTCCGTACCACAGGACATAAAACAAAAATACCTCTCCGTCAAAGCTTTTGAGCTTGCTGACGAGAAAATGTATCAGCAAAAAGCCGACAATGCACCAAAGGCTTTCGTACAAAAAGCAGGGGTGGACCAGCACTGTGATCTCGGTGACGCTTTGCCCCTTGGCGTTTATCACAACGGGGTCGAGAGCGATCCTTGTTCCCGTCATTCCCCAAGGGAGATTCCCCGCCGTCGGCGCGCCATAGCACTCCTGATTGACGAAATTTCCCCACCTGCCTATTGCCTGTCCTATCAGAAAAGAGGGACCCGCAAGATCAAGAAGCGGCAAAAAGGGCATTTTCTTGATCCTACAGTAAATAAGCCCCGCCAGCACGCCGAAAATAACGCCGCCGTATATGGCGAGACCGCCGTCGTGTATCTTGGTGAACATGGTAACGAGGTTGTACTTCACCTCCGAGTCGGGGTTCATCAAATTGTAAAAAACGCAGTAATACGCTCTCGCTCCGATAAAGCCCGCTATGATGGAAATAAAAGCGGCGTCGAAAACGTTGTCCGAAATAAGCCCCACCTTTTTCGCTCTCTTCAGCGCATAGCCGAAGGCTAAGATAACGCCCGCCGCTATCAGTATTCCGTACCAGTAAATATCTATCCCGAAGACGCTGAACGCGACGCGGTTTATTTCTATATCGCCCGAAAACAGATTGGGAAATTCGATGGATTCCTTTATAAGCTGCATAAGATATCCTTTCAGTTAAATCGGTTCTACTATTGAAATGGAGCAGTTGTCAACATCAAGCGCCATAAGCGCCTCGACTATATCCTCATAGGCGATCTTGGCGGCGATATCGATAAGCTCGAAGGCGGAAAGCCCCGCCATTTCAGCCGACATAACGGTGTTAGCCACCGTTTCGACGCTGCCGTAGCCGCTCAAAAGCTCTCCGTAGGTGCGCTTTTTGATGTTCTCATACTCCCGTCTGTCGGGAAGCTCGGTCTTAAGCCTTTTTAACTCCGCGTTTATCTTATTGAGGAGCAGCTCGGGGTCCTTTGAATCGCCGTCGATGTTCCCCACAAAAAAGCCGCGCCCGTAAAAAACGCCTACCCCAAAGGAGCCGTCGATCAGCCCCTGCTCGTACATTTCGGTGTAAAAGGAGGAGGTCCTTCCGAGACAGGTCTCGAACATATTGTTGTAGACGATATAAGCCCGCGCCGCTTCCTTTTCCGTCATGGGAGGGAGCTTATACATTATATTGAACATAGGTTGGGAGCATGAAAGCTTGATTTTTACCGTTTTTTCCTTAACCTCGCGGGGCTCCTCGGGTACGAGCTTCTCCAATCCGCGGTCGGGACTGATCTTAAGCAGTCTGTCGCAAATTTCAAGGGCTTTGTCAACGTCAAAATTACCCGCAATTGACAACACCGTGTTGTTAAGATTGTAAAACGCGTTGTAACAGCGGTACAGCAGGTCCTTATCTATCCTCGCGATGCTTTCCGCCGTTCCCGCTATGTCTATGCGCACAGGGTTGTTGTGATAAACCGCCTGCAAGCAGTTAAAAAACACTCTCCAGCCGGGATCGTCCCGATACATCATGATCTCCTGCCCGATTATACCCTGCTCCTTTTGGACCGTTTCATCGGTAAAATACGGCTCCTGCACAAAATTCAGCAGTATCTCCAAATTCTCTTCAAATTTTTGGGAGCAGGAAAAAAGATAAGCGGTTTTGTCAAAGCTTGTAAAGGCGTTGGCGTTGGCTCCCGTTTTGGCGTAAAGCTCGAAAGCGTCGCACTCGTCGTTCTCAAACAGCTTGTGCTCCAAATAATGAGCAATACCCTCGGGCACCGTCACAAAATCCTCGTCCCCGTCCGTTTTAAAGGTGGTGTCAACCGAGCCGTAGCTTGCGCCGAACAGCGCGTAGGCGCTGCTGAACCCCTCCATCGGGTACAGACAGATCGTGCAGCCGCTGGGGTGCTTGACCCTTATATACTGTTCTCCTATCCCGGAGCTTTTGATAATTTCTTTCCGACCGCTCATTGCGCTTCCTCCTTCTCCGTTTTTTCTTCGTCGGGATCGAGGGAAGTCAGCGCGTATACCGTGTCGAGCTTGACCGACTGCGCGGCGGCGATTATTTCCTCTTTTGTTACCGCTTCGCTTTCCCTTACCGCGTCCTCGGGGGATTTTATATCGTCGTCGTAAATGCGCATCAGGTACCATGCCGCCATTTGATTTAAGCTGTCGTTAAAGGTGCGAAGCCCGTTTCTGCGGTACATTTTGGCGTACTCTATATCCTCGTCGGTAAATTCGCCCTTTTTCACCGCCTCAAGCTGGGCGATTATCTCCTCCGTGGCTTTTTCGATATTTTTGTTTTCAACGCCGCTTCTGACAAACATTGCGCCCTTGTTCCTGTTCACCCCCGACCAGCAGTAATAGCAAAGAGACATTTTTTCGCGAACGTTCATAAACAGCTTGGAGGTGGTTGAACCGCCGTATATGGCGTTCATTATATGCAGGGCGGGATAATTTTCGCTGTCGGTCTTGAAGCCTATGGCAAGCTTGCTTTGAGCAACGGGCATTTTTTCGGTAACATACCGCGGCTTTTCCTTAAGAGGACTTTTTAAAGTGCCGCAGCGAAAAGCTTCTCCTCTTTCAAGCTGTGAAAACGCCCTTGAAAGGGTTTTCTCAACAGCCTTGAAATCGCTGCACCCGGAGCAGATTATTTCTGTCCTTGCGTTTTTCAGCAGCCTTTTATAAGCGTTAAAAGCGGTCAAGGGGGCGGTTCTTTTCGCCTGCTCGACGCTGCCCAGGCTTCTTACGGCGGCGGGCTCGTCCTTGAACATTATCTGTGAAGCCCTGTGATTGGCGTAGGTCTGCTTGTCGTTTATCTCCGATTCTATATCGTCGATAAGTATCTGCCGTTCTAAGGACGTTACCTTTTCGGAAAACACGCCGTTTTCGGTAAAGGGCTCAAGCAGGCAGCCAAGAAATATCCCTGCCGCCTCCTCCTCTATTTTTTCGTTTTCCAAGGCGTATTTGTTATCGATATACTGAACGCTTACGGTAAGGCTCTGCGAATCCCCGAAGGACATGACCCCGCTGTCTATCCTTGCCGCATAAAGCGAGGAAAGCTTATTGTTAAGCTCCGCAAAGGTGGGGTATGCGGCGCAGGATTTATTCAGGATACGGGCGACCAGAGCGTATTCGGAAGCGGTTTCCTCCGAAAGAGGGACCAAAAAATTCACCGATATCATATTTAATTTGAAGCGCGGATCGGTAATGCTGCTGAAAAAGATATTCTTTCCGATCTCGCGGCGCTGAAATTTATTAGGCATACTGCTGTTTCCTTTCCTGTATGCCTGTGTTTTCTATACTTTTCACCAAGCAGGCAAACAATTATAATTAGTATAGCATATTTTTACTTAAATTTCCATAGCTTTCACAAAAAAATCAGAACTTGCTTCCGATCTTGCCTGTCCCGACGGTCGCCGCTCGAAAAAAGCAAAAAAAGACGGAATCCGTTAGGATTCCGAAAAACAAAAAATAGAATGTGTAGAACAAAAGAAAGGAGACAACTAAAAATTAAGTAAATCGAAGTGATTTAACTTGATTGAATTATACACCCTTTTGTTGTATTTGTCAATAACTTTTTGTAAATCTAAAAAAATTTGTGCGATTTGTCAAATATACGGTAGGAAAATTAACAATGTTAACGGAAAAATAGGAAAATTATGGGAGCTATAGGTTATACGTTAAATCTGAACAGCACCACGTCTCCGTCCTGCATGACATATTCCTTGCCCTCGAGACGTACAAGTCCCTTTTCCTTTGCCGCCGCCATACTGCCGCATTCAGCCAGGTCGGTGAAGGAAACTATTTCCGCTCTTATAAAGCCCTTTTCAAAATCGGTGTGTATTTTGCCCGCCGCCTGAGGCGCCTTTGTGCCCTTTGTGATAGTCCAGGCTCTTACCTCCTGCGGACCCGCGGTAAGGTAGGAGATAAGACCCAACAGAGAATAGCCCTTGCTTATGATACGGTTAAGCCCGCTTTCCTCCAGCCCAAGGTCCGCCAGGAACATATCTCTGTCCTCCTTTTCCATTCCCGCTATTTCCGCTTCTATTTGGGCGCATATGGGCAGAACGGTGCTGTTTTCCTGCTCGGCGATCTTAAGTACGGTTTTGTATTGCTCATTGTTGTTGATGTCTCCCGTAAAATCCTTTTCGCTCATATTGGCGGCGTAAATAACGGGCTTATTGGACAAAAGGGGGGTGGTTTTGATAAGCTCCCTTTCCTCCTCGGAAAAATCAAAGGAGCGGGCGCTGTTTCCCTCCTCCATATGAGCGATCAGCTTTTCCAAAAAGCCGATCTCTCTCTGTATGCTCTTATCGCCCTTTAAAAGCTTTCTGTCCTTGTCAGCGCGCCGCTGAAGCAGCTCAAGGTCGCTGAAAACAAGCTCTAAGTTTATTGTTTCTATATCGCGCCCCGCTCCGATAGAGCCGTCAACATGAATAATATTGTCGTCCTCAAAGCAGCGCACAACGTGCACGATAGCGTCTACCTCCCTTATATCGGCTAAAAACTTGTTGCCGAGCCCCTCGCCCTTGGACGCGCCCTTGACAAGCCCCGCAATATCCACAAATTCAAGGGTAGCGGGGGTGAATTTCTCGGGGCTGTACATTTCCGCCAGCTTGTCCAACCGCTTATCGGGAACGCTTACTATGCCCACGTTGGGCTCGATCGTACAAAAGGGGTAATTTGCCGACTCCGCGCCCGCGTTGGTCAAGGCATTGAACAAAGTGCTTTTCCCCACGTTGGGAAGACCTACCATTCCTAATTTCATAATTTTTCATATCTCCTTTATTTATCGGTATTTATTGGATTTGTTGGCGTATGCTCGCACCGTTTCCGCACCGATTGCATTAAACGGCTTGAAAAACCTGTTCAAATTTTCTTATATTAAAAAAAGCTTGATATACATAATTAGTATATCATTTTTGCTTGTTATTGTCAATCAAACCTGCAAATTTACACGGAAATCAATTTTCAAAAGTATTGACAAGCATGGTATAATAGAGTTATG
>JAMPHV010000102.1 GCA_023663265.1 Bacteroides sp. | reverse complement strand
TTTCTGAATTTCCCGCGTTTTTTCGTTTTTGGGTTTTGCGTGTCAAATAACAACAGCCGAGCGTTGTTATTATCGCGGTTATTCCTTGACAAAGCTTTCCTTGCCCAGTCCGCAAACGGGACATACCCAATCCTCGGGAATATCCTCGAACTTTGTTCCCGCGGGGATACCCTCGTCGGGAGCACCCTCAGCCTCGTCGTAAACATAGCCGCAGGGGCATACGTATTTAGCCATAGCGTTTTTCCTTTCGATTATTCGTATAGTTTATTCTTTTCCCTACGACCCGTTAATATTCGGGTTTTTATTCGATCTCAACGGCGATCTTCTGATTATACCTTATCGCGCCCGCGCGCATGACCGTACGGATAGCTCTGGCGATCCTGCCCTGCTTGCCGATAACTCTGCCCATATCGTCGGGGGCAACGTGAAGATGATAGACCGTAACTCCCTCCTCGTTGACCTCGTCAACGGTCACCTCGACCGCGTCCTTATCGTTTACAAGCTCCGTCACCATTGCAATAAGCAATTCTTTCATCGGCACGCCTCCAATCAGTTGTTCTTAAGAAGTCTCTTAACGGTATCGGTAGGCTGCGCGCCCTTCTTGATCCATTCCTCGGCTTTTTCCTTATTGATGCTGACAACCGCGGGATCGGATTTGGGGTCGTAATAGCCCAGCTCCTCGATAAAACGTCCGTCGCGGGGCGAACGGCTGTCCGCTACAACTACGCGGTAAAAGGGGTTGTTTCTTGCTCCCATTCTTCTGAGTCTGATTTTTACTGCCATTTTTTCTTCCTCCAAAAAAATTTTGTTTTTATTTATTTCACATTGAGCGTTTTTCTCAATTGTGTAAACCGATTATTTTTACATCGGCATTCCGCCGCCCATCATGGGGAATCGCGGAAGTCTTTTCTTTTTTCCGTTTCTTCCCGTGACCTGCTTCATCATTTTTTGCATCATATCGAACTGCTTCAGAAGCGCGTTCACGTCCTCTACCCTTGTGCCGCTTCCCGCGGCTATCCTGCGCTTGCGCTTTGCGTCGATAATGGAGGGCTTCGCCCTCTCTTTTTTCGTCATGGAATATATGATAGCCTTTGTCCTCGGCATGCGGCTTTCGTCAATGTCCTCTTCCTTTATCTTTCCCGCAGCTCCGGGTAGCATTTTTATAATGGAGCTTATGCTGCCCATTTTTTCGATTTGCTGAAACTGCGCCAGCAGGTCGTTCATATCGAAGCTGTTCTCCTGCATCTTCTTGGCGAGCCGAAGCTGCTCCTCCTCGTCCACGGCAGCCTTGGCTTTCTCGATAAGCGAGAGCATATCGCCCATTCCGAGTATCCTGTCCGCCATACGGTCGGGGTGAAAGGGCTCCAGGTCGTCTATTTTTTCGCCGACGCCCGCGAATTTTACGGGTTTTCCCGTGATCGCAAGCACCGACAGCGCCGCGCCGCCTCTTGTATCGCCGTCAAGCTTGGTCAATACCACCCCTGTGATCTCAAGAGTCTCGTTAAAGGTCTTTGCCACGTTTACAGCGTCCTGCCCTATCATGGCGTCAACGGTGAGCAGTATCTCATGAGGCTGCACCTTGGCGGCGATGTTTTTTAACTCCTCCATAAGCTGCTCGTCTATATGAAGACGTCCCGCAGTGTCCAAAATAACAACGTCATAGCCGTTGTCCTTGGCGTACTTGACGCTTTCCTCCGCTATGACCACAGGGTCGGTCTGTCCCATTTCAAAGACCCTCGCCCCCGCCTTTTCGCCCACTATCTTCAGCTGATCGATAGCGGCGGGACGGTAAATGTCGCATGCGGCGATCATGGGACGGCGGTTAACCCCTTTAAGATACTTTGCAAGCTTTGCGGCATGCGTGGTTTTACCCGCGCCCTGCAAGCCGCACATCATAATAACGCAGGGCGGCTTCGAGGGAAAATTGATCCTTTGGGTGGTATTGCCCATAAGCTTTTTAAGCTCGTCGTGCACTATGTCTATGACCTGCTGTGCGGGGGTAAGGCTGTTCATGACCTCCGCGCCCACCGCTCTTTCGGTAACGGAAGCCACAAAGTCCTTTACCACCTTATAGCTTACGTCCGCCTCCAGCAGAGCCATACGCACCTCGCGCATAGCGTCCTTAACGTCCTTTTCGCTGAGCTTTCCGTGATTTCTTAAATTTTTAAACACTCTCGACAGCTTGTCGGACAATCCCTCAAATGCCATTGTTTCCCCTTTCTCGGCTTCCTTGCGTCAAAGCGTTTTTTTCAGCTCCTCGAGCAGCTTCAGCGCCTCCTCGCCGTCGTTTTTTTCAATAAGGAGCTTTAGCCTGTCCAAGGTCTTTTTTTCTTCCTCGCGCTTCTTTACCGCTCCCAATGCGTTTTCAAGCTCCGTCAGCCTTTCCTCGCATTTTTTTATGCAGTTGAAGGCAGCCTGCCGCGTTATCCCCGTTTCCTCGGATATCTCGCCCAAGGACAGATCGGAAAAATAGTACATTTCCATTATACCGCACTGTTTTTCGGTAAGCAGCGGTCTGTACATATCAAAATAATCAGCCAAATTAAGGTCCTTAGCCATTGCAACTCCGTTTATACGAACCGTTTTCTTGTGTCAACCTTTTTTGATTGTCGGAACACTTGAATATTATAGCAGGATAAAAGCTAAAAGTCAATAGGTACGCGTAAAAATTTCCTTAATTTTTTCTTTTCGAGCGGACGAAACAGCCTAAAGCTTTAACGTCACCGAAAGCTCGAACATATTTTTTTCGCACCTTACGCTTAAGCTCCCTGCGTTCTTCAAGGCTGTATCTCTGATATTTATAAGCCCGATACCGTGCTCGCTCTTGTCGGGCTTGGCGGTGGGCGGTATATCGGTAAAGCAGTCGGAGCATACCGTGGGATTTTTTACCGTCATAACGAAGTAGCCCTGCATGACCGAAGCGGTCACCGAAATAACGCAGGCAAAATCACATTTTGAGCAGGCTTCTATCGCGTTGTCGAGCGAATTGGAAAGAATTACGCACAGATCGGTGTTCTTGACGGTCGCCGGAACTACGCCGTGATAATCTATTGTTACGTTTTCCTTAAGCGTTTCGGATTTATCGGTCAGAATGGCGTCCGCAAGCTTGTTTCCCGTTGAAAACAGGCTTTCCGTCTTGTGAACGGCGGTCCGCAGCTTTAAGATATAGTTTTCCGCCTCGGTATATTCGCCCATTTTTATAAGAGACAAAAGGCTCTGCATATGGTTTGTGTAGTCGTGCCTAAAGCGGCGCAGCTCGTTTTCCGCCTGCTCCGTCTTTTCATAGTGACGAAGCTGAGCCTCGACCTGTTTTTCGAGTATCGCGCTTGTATTGCTGAAACGCTCTTTTGAAACAACATTGAATATAAGGGAGATAATGATGCCGAATACAAGCAGGAACAAAGCGACCGTCAAAAGATCGAGCGCGCTCTGTTTCAGCGTCAGCTCGGCGGTACGGCTCGTGCTGACGGTCGCCGTCCCCCCAAACACGGACGCCGTAAGCAAAATCAACATAAAAATATGCCTCGGTATAACGCTTATCGTTTGTCTTAGCCTCCACACGTCCGCTCTGCGCCTTACCGCCGCGGCAGCCGTCAGCAGCGCAAGCTCGGCAAGAAGCATTACCGCCGTATCGAAAGCGCCGCTTTCGTATTTCCCCGAATTTAACAAAACCGCCAGTATCGAAGAATAGATAAAGGACAGGAGCGAATCCGTCAAATATGTCACATAAAGCGACATTACTTTATTTTTATTGTACAGGATAAGAATAACAGCCGCAAATTTTGCCGCGTACATAACGACAGGCAGGGGACCGCCGTACAGCTCTGCGCCTAAAAAACGCTCCGCGAAGGATATAAGCGTATATGCGGTAAATGCGGCGGCAAGCCTTGCACGGTAATTGTTCGGACGAGCGGATAAAATGTCCATACAGCAAATCAGGATAAAAAATTCCGCAGCGTCTGCGAACAACGCCAAAAGCTTTTCCGCACTCATTGATAAAGTCCCTCGTTGTATCTCATCACATAATTTTGCAGCGCGGTCTTGAAGCTTTTTGAGTATCTTCTTCCTATCGCCGCTTTTTCGCCGTTAAAGAAAACTATTTCGGTCGCGCTGTGATTTTTCACATTGGCAAGACTCGCCACAAACGCCTTGTGGCATCGCACGAATTTTTCATTTGGCAGCCTTGCCGCCAGCTGCGCTATATTTTCGCCCACGTAAAAGACGTCTCTGTTGGTGCGTACGGTGGTATGTCCGCGGTTCCCCTCAAGATACACTATATCCGAGGTCTTTACCTTTATTTCCGCGTCCTCAAGCCTAAAGGAAAGGATACCGCAGCGCTCCGAGAACGCAAGATAATCGTCCAGCGCCTTAAACAGCTTGTCCTTATCTACGGGCTTTTTTAAAAATCTGAACGCGTTGACCTCAAAGGAATCCGGCGCCGCCTCGAGATATGCGCTGACAAATATGATCACCGCGTCGGAGTTTGCCGCCCGAAGCCGTCTCGCCGTTTCTATGCCGTTTACCCCTCTCATTTCGTAGTCCATAAATATAATATCGAAATCGTTTATTTCGGGCACTGCATCTCCGCTGTTAAAATGCCGCATACAGATAATTATGTTTCTTGAAAGCTCGTATTGCTCCGTAAGACGTTCAAGAGTGCCGTGAAATATCCTGTCATCATCGCACATTGCAATTTTCATTTGATCACCGCCCGCAAATGTAATTTTTTCTCTTTAATTATACACTATTTTCTTGAATTTTGCAACAAAAATGTCGTTTGTTCGATAAAAAAAACATAAATTTTACATTTGTTGAATGTGATTTTAAAATAAGCTACTATATATTTATATCGATTCTCTATCAGCATACGCTCGAAATCGGTTTATCAAAGCCAATCCGAAAAGAAAGGGGTGACCGACAATGACATTGTGGGATCTGATCTGGCAGTGGATCACGGGAGGAAAATAATAAAAGGGATAGTTTTTTACAGCCCCATCCGTCCCGAATCCAATGCAAAGACTTTTCGTTAAAAATGCCGAATAAAATTCCCTCTTTTTCAAAAAAACGCCAAATTTCAATCAAAAAACAAAAGGTTACAAAACGGTAACAAAATAGTAACAGAAATATTTTGTTTATTTTGCACAAATTCCAAGGACTTTTTTATTTGACATTTCCAAAAAAATAAGTTATACTAACCATGGAAAAGGAAAAACATTATTTTCCATACCGTTAATTCCCGCTGTATTATTTGTATTATTTTTAAGATCAAACCCTGCGGGAAAACTTACAGGAGGATTTATGAAATCCAAATTTCAAACAAAAGTCCGTAAGCTTATTGTAAAAATTCAGAAGAAAAAGAACATACTTAAAAATCATGCCGCGGTGAGTCTGCTTTTGGGCTTTGCTTCGGTCAGCGTGATGATCCTTATGACCGGCGCGCTTTATTTCAGAAACGAAGCGCGTATTTACGACGGAGGAGAGGTGTACCGCACCTTTACGATGTATGATACTCTCGAGGAGATATTGGAGGAGCAAAACATCGTTATCGGCGAATACGACCGCGTGGATTTCGGCGGGATCGTGGACGGAGAGGCGGATATAGTTATCCACCGTTCTCTGAATATCCCCGTTGAAGCGGACGGAAGCACCGTTATGGTGGAATGTGCCTATGACGAGACGGTAAAGGATATCGTCAGCCGCTCGGGGTTCACGGTCGGAGAGCAGGACGTTGTGGAGCCCGATACCGACACGCTTTGCTCGGAGCTGGAGGCTTCGGTCAAGGTGCACAGAGGTTATCCCGTTTATATTGAAGCGGACGGAACGGTAACGGAGCTTTTGGCGTATTATCAGACTGCGGAGCAGCTTCTCGGAAGAGCGGGGATCGAGCTTTTGCAGGACGATTTTATTGACTGCGAGCTTGACAGCGTGATAGAAGAGGGCGGAAGTATCACCGTAACAAGAGTAAGATACGAGGACATAGAGACCTACGAGGTAGTCCCTTACAGTACGGTAACCGAAAAAAGCAATCTTGTTTCCATGTATTCGGGCGAGGTGGTAACCCGCAAGGGCGTTAACGGCACCCGCACCAATACGAGCAGAGTAAAGTATATCAACGGAGTAAGGATAAGCGAGACCGCCGTAAGCTCCGAGATCACACAGGAGCCCGTGAACGAGGTCATAAGCGTCGGCACGGCGTTAAGAACGCCGTACAGCAAGAAGGATCCCGAGGGTCTTGTACTGGAAAACGGCTTGCCTGTTAATTACCAAACCGTTATTACGGGAAAATCGGTCGCTTATACCGCGCCTATCGGAAGCGGCACGGCAAGCGGCAGAAGGCTTGAGATCGGCACCGTGGCGGTGGACCCCGGCATTATTCCTTACGGCTCCGAGCTTTATATCGTGAGCACGGACGGCAGCTATGTATACGGCTACGCTGTGGCGGCGGATACGGGAGACCTTACGTCCAACGGAGTGTTGGTTGATCTTTATATGGGCAATACGGAGGATTATTACGACGTTTCGGTCGATTACGGGGCAAAACAGGTAAATATTTATGTGCTGAGCCGCGGGTAAACGGTAAGTAAAAAAGAAAAAAGAAGCGGCGAAGCCGCAGGTACTTTTTCGCTTCCTTTTGGGTTCCAAAAGGAAGTGGGGTGTGGGGCAAAGCCCCACAAAGTGCACAATTATAATTTATATTGTTTTCGCTCTAAAAGATAGACAAAGTCTATCTTTTAGAGACGCCGCAAAGCGG
>JAMPHV010000101.1 GCA_023663265.1 Bacteroides sp. | reverse complement strand
GCGTCCGTCACCTCGGTGTGACCCGCTGCGGCAATTTCCTCTGTTTTGGTTTCGGTGCAGTTATCGCGCTTGCAGGCGAACGTTTTAACGCCTTTTTCGGTGCAAGTCTGCGCTGTCGTAACTATGCCCTCGTCCCAATTATGACCGAGCGCGGAAATGGTCGGCACGGCGGAAATTTCCGTCGTCCCGTTTTCGTCCGAGAACATTTTATTGCATTTGGAGCAAGTCCAATACGCCTCGTTCCCGCCCTCGGTACAGGTCGCGGCTTTTTCGTCGGTTTTGTCGAGCGTGTGGGTATGCTCTTTTTTCGGAAGAACGACCTCAACCTCGCCGTAGTCGCTCGTATAAATGTCCTTGCCCTCCTGTTCCTCGGTGGGCTCGACGTGCGATACCTTCGTCCATACGTCGCTGTCATTCAAAGCGGGGACTTCCGCCGTTTCGGTATGGGAAGTATCTTTTGTACAGGTGTGCGTTGCCGAGCCTTTTTCGGTCGTTGTGGGGTTTTGGGTAATTTCCCAGTCGCCCCAAACGTGAGTATGTTCAAGTTTTTCAACGGGTTCTGTTTTTGACGCACCGCATACACAGGTGTACGTTCTTACGCCCTCGTTTTCCTCGGTGGGTTCTGTTGTAACTTCGCCGTCGCCCCAAGTATGAGCTCTTTTTTCGATCACGAGGTCGGTGTGTTCACAAGTCGCCTCATACCAATGATATGTCTCGTTTTTAGACCAATTCTCATCAAAGCTATGATAGATCAACTTGACTGTGCTGTCCTCATAGCCTACATAATAACGCTGATCGGATATAAAGCTACCGCTTATATCGGCGCTTATGCCCGTATCGGTAATAGGCATAGATGTACCGCAGTTTTTTGCAAGTGAACCGGATACGGCGACGCCGATAGAGCTGTCCGTCGAGAAATTTTCACCTATAGTGATCAATTTACCCGAATCAAGCGCCAAATTATTTGTGACTTCTTTCTTAACCTCCTCTATCTCCCAGGTCTCATAATCTATAATTTGATCTGTATATTCGCGAATATTTCCGGCGATCATCACTTTACCGTTGATTTCAAGTGATCCCCCACGGTGACTTACACCGCCGCCGATACCGTTGGTGCATTTATTGTTTATGATACTGCCGCCGTTTATTTTAAATGTACCGTAGTTACACACGCCGCCGGCGTACAATCCCCCCGTATTGCCGGAAATTTCACCGCCGTTCATGATAAATGTCCCGCTATTTACATATACCCCGCCGCCATGACCGTTAGATTTATTCCCCGAGATACAGCCTCCGTTCATGGTGAATGTTCCGCCATTAACGTAAATAGCACCGCCGGTAGTACTTTTGCCGCCCGTCAGCGTGCCTGTTTTTCCACTGCTACAGTCGCAAAGAGTAAGGCTGCCGCCGCTTACGATTTCAAAAATACCCGACTTACTTTTTGCGTCTATAGTATACCCGTTAAGGCAAAGGGTAATGTCGGCGCTTATCGTGGTTTGCGCTGTCACATTAACGTTATCTTTAAGGTAATATGTACCTGCGGTTGTCGGCAGGGAATTTGTACTTCTCCACTCCGTCCAACCACCGTGATTGACTGGGCAGTTATCGGACGTTGCCGCCATTGCCGCTATCCTCTGCGGCACGTCAAAAACGACCGCCGCCGACATAACCGCCAACGCCGTGCCCAGCGCCGTGATCCTTCTTAAAATTCCTTTCATAAGATTCACCCCTAACTAAAGCGTCATCGGATTTGACCGACGCTTCCTTATTTATTATTTTTCATTTTAGCTTATACGCAGTGAAATGTCAACCCCTTTGCGTGAAAGACCCGATTTTTTGCGTGAAACGGCAAAGCTTGTGTTTTTTATTAAAACTGTATAGCATATTGACATAATACGAGCAAAATGATAAAATGATAACGTGCGATTTAACCTTCGGAGAAAGCAGGACGTTTCAAATGGATATAAATAAGAGGAAACCGATCGCGAGGGCTGTGCTTATGCTTCCGCTCCTTTCGTTTTTGCTTGCGTCATGCGCAGAAAAGGGGCTTTATGAAAGCTTTTCCGATATCGAGGGGGACGGCGTTTTTTCCGAGACCTCCGAAATAAGCGCGGTCCCGCCGTATTTGTCCGATTTATCGGAGCCGTCCGAGCTCTCGGAGGTCTCGGCGGTTTTTTCCGAAAACTTTTACTCGAAGGAGACGGGGACGTCGGAAAAAGAGGAGGAGACTTCGAGGGTCTCCCCGCGAAGCTTTTCCCCCTGTGATTTATCCGACGTGCCCTTTGACGATATAATCCCGACGGAATTTTCCGTTTTTGACGGAGACGCGTTCCCGAGCGGAGATAAGGCGGCGGAGGCGGCTGCCGTTGCCGCATATAAAAGCTCCGAGCTTTACACGGAGGCTTTGGAGCAGGCGAAGGAGCTTTGCCGATACGAAAACGGAGAGCTTGTGTTGGCGGAGGACAATTGGAAAACCGTATACGGCGGCTACGGAGATTATATAGACGAGAGCGCCGCGCCCGAGACAGAGCTGAAGGCGTACGTTATAGACGGCGTAAGTGCAAAATTTGACGGCTTGACGGAGGAGAATATTTTCTTTCTCGCGGCCGCCGCTCCCGACAGCTATATCATTTCCTCGGGAGACAGCGCCGATTTTGTATTTCCCGTTTATGTGAACGCCCAAGGAGAGGCGTTTCTTTTGGAGTGCGCGGGTTATCAGGAGGCGATATCCGTTGAATTTATACGGTACGGGAAAACGGGGAAAATACATCTTATTTCCAACGGCGCGCACAGCGAGGGGACCATGCTCACGTCGGTCTATTCCTTTGAAAACGGACAGCCGAGGGTCGAGCTTTGTACTCATGGCGCTTTCGTGACGGTAGAGGGGAACGGAAGAACGCTTCGCTGGGATTATTCTTACGCCTGGTCTTCCTTTGTCTTTTACAGCGAGGAGCTTTCACGCTACTGCGGGATAAAGGACGCGCCGATAAGCGAAGCCGCGGCTGAGATGATTTGCTCGGACGAAGATATGCTTGAATATGAGCCGAATATAAGAGAAGCTTACGAAAACGGAAGACTGAGCGTTTTGGGCGGGAAATATATCCTTGTCGGCAGCAGCTCTTACGAGTATGACGGTACGGGCTTTATCCCCACGTATCCTTATCGGACGTTTATTCCCGTTATGCCCGACCGCGAAGGAAAGAGCGTTTCGGAGGAGGATATCTTTTATACGGCGATCGACGGGCAGGGAACAAAATAAAGAGGTTCTGAAAGGAAAATAAATGTTTAAGCTGATAAAAACCGATAACAGGGCTCGCAGGGGTGAGCTTGCAACACCTCACGGCGTTATACAAACTCCATTTTTTATGAACGTGGGCACAGCCGCCGCCATAAAAGGAGGGATATCCTCCCCCGAGCTGGCGGAGCTCAAGTGCCAGGTGGAGCTGTGCAACACCTATCACCTCCATTTAAGACCTACCGACGAGGTGATATATAAAATGGGCGGTCTGCACAAATTTATGAATTGGCACAGACCTATTCTCACCGACAGCGGCGGGTTTCAGGTATTTTCTCTGTCCAAGCTGCGTAAAATCAAGGAGGAGGGAGTGTATTTCAGCAGCCATATCGACGGACGCAAAATTTTTATGGGTCCCGAGGAAAGCATGCGGATACAGTCTAATCTTGCTTCGACCATAGCTATGGCTTTTGACGAGTGCATTGAAAATCCTTCGCCCTACGAATACGTAAAGAACTCCATAGACCGCACCACGCGCTGGCTTATACGCTGCAAGGCGGAAATGGAAAGGCTCAATTCTCTCGAAGCCACGATAAACAGGCGGCAAATGCTTTTCGGCATAAATCAAGGCGGGACCTACGACGATCTGAGAATACAGCATATGAAGGATATCAAAGAGCTTGACCTGGACGGCTATGCCGTGGGCGGACTTGCGGTAGGCGAGCCTACCGAGGTCATGTATCACATTCTCGATATACTTACCGAGCATATGCCGACAGACAAGCCCCGCTACTTAATGGGCGTGGGAACGCCGTCGAATATAATCGAAGCCGCGGCGAGAGGCATAGATATGTTCGACTGCGTAATGCCCAGCCGCAACGCCCGTCATGCCACCGTTTTCACATGGAACGGCATAACGCATATGACCAACAGCTGCTATACCCTTGACGACAAGCCGCTCGACGAGCACTGCGACTGCCCCACCTGCCGCAGCTTCTCCCGCTCCTATATACGCCACCTGTTCAAAAGCGGGGAACAGCTTGCGGGGCGGCTTGCGGTGCAGCACAACCTGTATTTCTACAACACCCTGCTGGAAAGGATCAGGGAAAGCATGGACAACGGAGTCTTTGAAGAGTTCAGAAAAGAGTATTCCGAAAAATTGGCTCAAAAAGTGTAATACTCTTTCCAAATACAAAGATAGACAAATGAATACGGAGTATTTGGAAAGAGTATAAATTTATACAGAGGTACATATAAAATGGGATTTGTTGAATTATTGCTGCTGTCGGTAGGACTTGCCATGGACGCCTTTGCGGTATCTATCGGCAACGGGCTCGCAATGAAAAAAAACGACCCGAAGGCGGCTTTGGCAATAGCCTTATCCTTCGGGCTCTTTCAAGCCTTAATGCCTACCGCAGGCTATTTCCTGGGCAGCGCCTTTGAGACGGTAATAAGCAGGTTCGATCACTATATCGCGCTTGTCTTTTTGGGCTTTATCGGCGGGAAAATGATATTTGACGGCATAAAGGAGCTGAGGGAAAGCAAAAGCGGCAAAGAAGACGGAAACGGCGGGGAAAAGCCTTTTAAGCTGTCCTTCGGTGAGCTGATGATACAGTCGGTAGCCACAAGCATAGACGCTTTGATCGTAGGGGTGAGCTTCGCGGCGCTCCCTAACGTAAGCATATGGACGGCGGTGCTTCTTATAGGTCTTATCACCTTCACCATAAGCCTTGTGGGAGTTTTTTCGGGAAAAAAATTCGGGCAGCTTTTGGGAAGCCGCGCGGAAATTTTCGGCGGGCTCATCTTAGTCGGGATAGGGCTCAAGGTCTTTATAGAACACGTTTTTTTCGGGGGATAGAGCTCTATCGGAGCTCAAGCACCTTTTCCGTCCAGGCAAGGATATCCTCGTATACCTCGCGGCGGTTGATCTCGTTGATAAGCTCGTGCCGAGCGTCAACGTACAGCCTTACGGAAACGTTTTCCATTCCCGCCTTTTTCATGCGGCGGTATACCTTTCTTACTCCCTTTCCGAAATCTCCTATCGGGTCCTCCTCGCCGCTCATCAGCATAACGGGGAGCTTTTTCGGAAGAGAATACGCCCAATCTCTTGCGGAGACCTCGGAGAGCAGCTTTACCAGATCTCTGTAGCCTCCCGTGGTAAAGGCAAAATTGCCGAGAGGATCGTTTTTGTAAAACTCGATTTTTTCTTTGTCTCTTGTTATCCAGTCCAGCTCGCTGCTTTTATCGTTGACGCGTCTTGTCAGGAAGTGGTAGAACATCCACTGACCCGAATCAAGATGCGTTTTTGTTCCCGTAACGTTTTCCAGCAGCTTCACCGCCGCGCCCGCCGCTCCGTCGGGAACTCCGCTGCTCGTTCCCATATAAAGAGCGGCTTTAAGGTCCTCGGGGTACCAGGAGGTATAAAGTCTTGCGATAAAGCTTCCCATGCTGTGACCGAAGAGTATCACGGGCATATCGGGGAAGCTTTGCTTTATAATATCCGTCATTCTTTTTTCGTCGCGGACAAGAAACCGCCAGCCGTTAAATTCGGAGAAAAAGCCCTTTTCCCCGTCGCTTGACGCGGTGCGCCCGTGCCCTAAGTGATCGTCTCCCGCCGCGGCGTATCCGTGATCCGCCATAAAACGCGAAAACTCCTCATACCGCCCGAAATATTCGCACATACCGTGCACCACCTGTATCACGGCTTTGGGCTTTTGTCCGTTTGAGGGCTCGATAATTTCGTAGTGGATATGCTTGGTTCCTTCCGAAGATAAAAAGGTTGGCATTGTGAAGCTCCTTTCTTAAGACAGATTTTAATCTTCTATTTTAAGTCTTTCCAAAATAGTGGTCCTTGAGCTGTCCGAAAGCACAAAAACGCCGTCAGCGGTTTCGCCGTAGGGTATATAATACTGACCCGGATTGTTGCTCTCGGTGCTGGTGAACAGAAACGCCTGCTGCCGCTTGGTATAGTCCTCTAAGGTAAGGTCGGTATCGGCGGTATTGGTGAGCTTGGTAAAATAGCTTTGTATCACCGTAGCCGCCAGACCTCTCAGATTGCTGTTTATCACCGAGACAGCCGTGGAACCCGCCACCTGGCTTTGATAATCCTCGCCGTAGCTTGTGTTGTCGTAATTAAGATATATATAAAGATCGTTTCCGCCCATGGAATGAACGCCCGTTTCAAATAAAACGCTGCCGTCGGGGTTGATAACGTCGTAGGCGCAGTTTATCGATACCTTTCCTATGGCGTCCGCCATTGAGATAAAGCTTTCGCGGTCGAGCTTTACGTATCGGTCGCACTTTACCCCCACCGCCCCCTCGATGGCGTACAGGACGGACTGTACGCCGCCCTCGGAGTAAAATTCGCTCATTGTCTTAAGCTCGTTTCCCACCTGTCCCCTCATATTCGGGCGTATGGGAACGCATATTATCGCTTCGTCCGCGGGCTGATAGCTTACTATCATATATCTTGAGGGATTTGCCGCCTTTTCCTCGGAAAGCATAAACAGAACGGTGATATTGTTGGAGGCGTCGGGAACGTCGCTTTTGATACCGCTTCGGCTGATCTCGCCCTTGGGCGCGAAAATAATGTCCCAAACGAGGGACAGCCCCATAGCCGCCAGCACAGCTGCCAGCACAAAGGTTATAAAGTAGATGTACCAATTGCTTTTTCTTCTTTTCTTTACCGCCATCGCAATTTTGCCTTTCTTTTTGCACTTGTATTTTTTGGGAGTTTGATGTATAATTAAGCTTTAGACAGACTTTGTAAAACAAACGGGAATATTTTTGAAATTTATACGGTATTATTTTACCACATCTTTAAAAGAAATACAAGTGTCAACGGAATAAATTCACGGAAATCAATTTTCAGAATAAAATTCATTTTTAAAAATTTTTATTGTGATTT
>JAMPHV010000100.1 GCA_023663265.1 Bacteroides sp. | reverse complement strand
CCCCGCCCTCCCCCTTTTGGTGTCACCTTAAGCCCCGCGCGGGAGCGCATTCTGCACTCGCTTCCGAGTATAAGAGAACATCACATAATATGCAGTTTTAAGATTAAATCCTTCATCAAAGCTTGCTTCCTGTTGTGCTTAAGCCCCGTGCGGGAGCGCATTCTGCACTCGCTTCCGAGTATAAGAGAACATCACATAATATGCAGTTTTAAGATTAAATCCTTCATCAAAGCTTGCTTCCTGTTGTGCTTAAGCCCCGTGCGGGAGCGCATTCTGCTCTCGCTTCCGAGTAAAGAAAAACATCACATAAAGCGCAGCTTTAAGAACAAGTCAACCAAAGCTTGCTCCCTGTTACACTTAAGCCCCGCAGGAGCGCACACTTCACTCGATTCCGCGAAAAAAGCTCACTCCCCCCATATCCTCGCCCTTTCTCTCTTCCTTTTTCTCTTAAATACCGCATATTTCGGCATTTCCTCTCCAAACATTCGGTATCTGAAAAAATCGTCGAGAAAAATACCCGCGGGTGAAATAAAAAACCATATAACAAAAAATCTCGGGCATATCTGCCCCATAAAATTCAGAGGGATACCGCTGTAGTCCCAAACGTTAAGGTGCAGCCACAGGTTGACGATAACGCCGCTTATAAACTCCAGCACGGTTATTATTACCGCGCTGCAAAGCATTTGCGGCACAAGCGGCATATTGCGGTCAAAATAGCAGTTTATCCCGCCTATCAGCAGAAACGCCGCCCCTCCGGTGACAAACATCGAAAAATGGCTGTCTCCCTTATAGGCTACCTCCATAGCGAAATAGATCATGCCGCCCATTAAAAAAAGCAGCATAAGCTTTATACATTCCTTTAATATAGGTGAATTAGGTTTAGTCATATATAAAAATTCCTTTGATATTTTTTTAGGGGAGCTTCCGTAATTATCGATAGCCTGTGCATTTAACGGACCTGTTATACATAAATTAGAGCATAAGATAAATTTTAGAGCAGAAGATAAATTTCAAGGAGCGTGACTAAGGTGACCATTAAAGGAAGCAAAAATACGGCAAGGCTTTTGTCGGCGATAACGTCCTTTGCGGTAACGGCTGCCTCGGTGATATGCATGCCGAGTATCGGAGCGCTAAGAGCAGAGGATAACGCGGAGAATAACGCGGAGGATTCGAGGGCGGCGTACAGAGCCAAGTCGGTGGTGCTTACGGAGGCGGCGACGGGACAGGTGCTGTACGCTCAGAATCCCGACGAAAAACTCGCGATCGCCAGCATTACCAAAATAATGACGCTGCTTTTGGCGGCGGAGGAGATGAAAGCGGGACGGCTCGCCTTTGAGGACACCGTGACAGCCTCCTACAACGCCTTTTCCATGGACGGCTCGGTAATATGGCTCAACGAGGGAGAAAAAATGAGCGTTTACGACATATGCCGTTCCATTGTTATCAGCAGCGCCAACGACGCCTGCGTAGCCTTGGCGGAGCATATAGCGGGAAGCGAGGAGGAATTTGTGAAGAAAATGAATAAAAAAGCCGCCGAGCTGGATATGACCGATACACATTTCGTAAACTGCACGGGCTTGGACGCGGATAACCATTTTTCTTCCGCCTCGGACGTGGCAAAAATGGCGGCGGAGCTGAGGAAATACGATTATTACGATGAATTTCTGCTGACGCGTCTGACCTATGTAAGAGAGGGCACCGAAAGAGCGACCCAGCTTTTGAACACCAACCGCCTTTTGTATTACGACGGGATAACGGGGCTGAAAACAGGTACGACGGATAACGCGGGCTATTGCTTCACCGCCACCGCAAAAAGAGGAGATATGGAGCTTGTGGCGGTGGTTCTGGGAGCCGAAACGGACGACGGAAGATTTGAGATAGCGGAAAGCCTGCTGGACTACGGATTTAACGGATTTGAGCTGTTCTCTCCCGAATTTGACCCCGAGGAGCTTCACGATATAAGCGTAAAGAACGGGGTCAGAAAAACAATACCCGTCGAAGCGGAAAAAGGGCTTCAATGCCTTATCCCTAAAGGAAAAAGCGAAAAGGCGGCATACCTTTATAATATTAAAGAGCAGGTAAGCGCCCCGATCGAGGCGGGAGACAGCGTCGGAAAAATAATAGTGCTTTTGGAGGATGACACCCTGTTTGTTGTAAAGGTGACCGCAAAGGAGTCCTCCGAGGAGCTGTCGTTTTTTAAAAGCTTCGAGCTTGTGCTGAAAAGCCTGTTCAGCTTTTAAGGACCTATTAAAATTACCAAAAAAATGAGCTGTATTTTGTTGTAATTGCTAAAAACACATTAAACACAAGAAACATCTTGCAAAAAAATTTAAAAAAAGGTATAATTATAAAAGAAAAATAAAAAGCGGATCGGCGGCTTGCCTGCGAGGCAATTGTCTGACTTCGCTCCGAGCCTCTTCGATTCAAAAAAAGAAAGGAACGGTTTAAAATGGCAGTTAAACTGAATGATAAATATTTAGGTCAGTTTGTGAGCGAAAACGAGTATAAGGGTATCGCTTCCGCAGTGGAAGCCGCTCACAGGACCCTTTCGGAAAAATCCGGACTCGGAAGTGATTTTCTCGGCTGGGTAACTTTGCCCGCGGATCACGACAAGGACGAATTTCAGCGTATCAAAAGGGCTGCCGAAAAGATAAAGAGCGACAGCGAGGTACTTATAGTTATCGGGATAGGCGGCTCCTACTTAGGCGCGAGAGCGGCTATAGAGGCTCTTAGGTCAACGCTTTACAACTCCCTTAAAAAGGACACTCCCGAAATTTATTTTGTCGGCAATTCCATTAGCCCCACTTATCTTAATGAAGTGATCTCCCTTGTGGAGGGCAGAGACTTTTCCGTTAACGTTATCTCCAAGTCGGGCACTACCACCGAGCCCGCGCTTGCGTTCAGAGTGTTCCGCGAGCTGTTGGAGCAGAAGTACGGCGCAGAGGGCGCAAAGGGCAGGATATACGCGACCACCGATAAGGCAAGGGGCACTTTAAAGGAGCTGTCGGACAGAAACGGCTACGAGACCTTTGTTATTCCCGACGACGTAGGCGGAAGATACAGCGTGCTCACCGCGGTGGGACTGCTTCCCATAGCCTGCGCGGGCTGCGACATCGACGCTTTGATGCAGGGCGCAAGAGCGGCGCAGGACGGTCTGAACGATCCCGATATTGAAAAGAACGATTGCTATAAATACGCGGCGGCAAGAAATATTTTGTACCGCAAGGGCTATAAAGCCGAAATGCTGGTCGCCTATGAAAATAGCTTCGCCATGATGAATGAATGGTTCAAGCAGCTTTTCGGCGAAAGCGAGGGCAAGGACAAAAAGGGTATCTACCCCACCTCCGCCACCTTCTCCACCGATCTTCACTCCTTGGGTCAGTTTATCCAAGACGGCTCCAAGATACTGTTTGAAACGGTGGTTCGGTTTGAGGAGCCTCAAAAGGACTTTTTCCTGAAAGAAGACGCCGAAAACGGCGACGGGATGAATTTCCTTTCGGGACAGAATATGTCCGTTGTTAACCGCAGGGCGTTTGAGGGCACTTTGTTGGCGCACACCGAGGGCGGCGTTCCCAATATGGTATTGGAGGTACCTCGGCTCAACGAGTACGAGCTGGGCTATATGATCTATTTCTTTGAAAAGGCGTGCGCGATCTCGGGCTATATCCTCGGCGTTAATCCCTTCGATCAGCCCGGAGTTGAAAGCTATAAAAAGAATATGTTCGCCCTGCTGGGCAAGCCGGGCTATGAGGAGCGGAAAGCGGAGCTTGAGGCTAAGCTTTCCTGATCGGACATATTTCCGCCAAACGCGGAAATTACGCCTATGAAAAAAGTACTTTCGGGCGGGCAGCCGCCTTGAAAATAAATATTGCGGAGCTAAGAGATACTAAACGGGCTCTAAGGCACGCGATCAAATACGGAGGACAACACTATGATAAAGCTTATACCCGGCAAAAAAGGCACAGGCAAAACCAAGATTTTAATTGACGCTATCCATAAGGCTGAAAAAGAAAGCAAGGGCAACGTTGTTGCAATACAGATCGGTTCTTCTCTGAATATCGATATTTATCACAAGATACGTCTCATAAATATCGAGGATTTCAAGATATCCGACTATGACGATCTTTACGGCTTCATCGCGGGGATTTTGGCTTCCGACTACGACTGTACCGACATTTTTGTTGACGGCGTATTAAGAATAGTAGGCAGAGATTTCGATAAGGTGGGCGAAATGTTCGACAGGATCGCCGCCATCAGCGAAAGCACAAGCGTTGTGTTCACCATTTCCGCCGACGTGGAGACGCTTCCCGATTCCGTAAAAAAATATCTGTAAAAATTTTTCCGCAAGTATTGACAAATTACAGGGGATATGGTATAATATCACTCGTGCTTAAATTCAGCAAGTCTGAATGTCATAATTATTTTGGAATTATAGAGGGAGGTGCAAATAATGGCAGTTCCAAAGAGAAAAGTATCCAAGGCAAGACGCGACAAGAGACGTGGACAAGTATGGAAGTTAAACGCACCTGCTTTTTCCCGTTGCACCAACTGCGGAGAATTGAAGGCTCCTCATAAGGTTTGTGGCAACTGCGGTTATTACAAGGGCAGGGAAGTTATTTCCCACGAGGCTTAAGTAATAAGTAAGTTAAAAGAAAATTAAGGGGTAGGCGACTGCCCCTTATTTTTATTGGGCGAATGAAAGAAGAGGTAAAAAAATTTCCATTGACATTTTCCCCCTAAAGTGATAAAATAATTTAGGGCTTGTTTTACTGCGCCCTTTATACTAACTCCAAATACTCCTCTTTGTATTTGGTATTAGTATTAAACTTAAAAAATTTGAAATTGGAGGAATTGATGATGCTGATCACATTGAAAGACAACGTTGTAAAGGAGTATCGGAACGGTACCACCGCCTATGACATTGCCAAGGACATCAGTGCGGGACTTGCGAGAGCTGCCTGCGCGGCAAAAATTGACGGAAAAGTGTGTGATTTGCGAACTTGCATCGATAAGGACTCCTCGCTTGAAATACTTACGTTTGACGACGAGGATGGCAGAGCGGCATTCCGTCATACTGCTTCCCATATACTTGCGCAAGCCGTAAAAAGGCTTTTCCCTAACGTTAAGCTTGCGATCGGTCCCGCTATCGAAAACGGATTTTATTATGATTTTGACGTAGAGACCCCCTTTACGAACGAGGACCTTGTCAAAATCGAGGCGGAAATGAAAAAGATAGTCAAGGAGGGCGCGGAGCCTGTTCAGTTTTATCTTTCGCCCGAGGAGGCAATGAAAAGATTAGAGGACGAGGGCGAGCCCTATAAGGTCGAGCTGTGCAAAGAGCACGCCGACAAGGGCGAAAGCATCAGCTTCTATACGCAGGGCGACTTCACCGACCTTTGCGCGGGACCTCACCTCATGAACGTTTCCGCGGTCAAGGCGTTTAAGCTCACCTCGGTCACAGGCTCCTACTGGAGAGGCGACGCCAAGAACAAAATGCTCTCCCGAATTTACGGCACCGCTTTCCCCAAGGCTTCCGAGCTTCAGGAGCATCTTGACAGAATAGAGGAAGCAAAAAAGCGCGATCATAATAAAATAGGCAGAGAGCTTGAATATTTCACCACCGTTGATTATATCGGTCAAGGGCTGCCCATTCTGCTGCCGAAGGGCGCCAAGGTCATTCAAATTATGCAGAGATGGGTCGAGGACGTTGAGGCAAAGCACGGCTGTTTGCTTACCAAGACCCCTTACATGGCAAAGCGGGAGCTTTATAAAATTTCCGGTCACTGGGATCACTACCTTGACGGTATGTTTGTGCTGGGCGATCCCAACGACGAGACTAAGGAATGCTTCGCGCTGCGCCCCATGACCTGTCCGTTCCAGTATCAGGTGTTTCTTAACCGCCAGCGCTCCTACCGCGATCTGCCCATGCGCCTTACCGAGACCTCCACTCTCTTCCGCAACGAGGACAGCGGCGAAATGCACGGTCTGATAAGAGTAAGACAGTTCACCATTTCCGAGGGTCACTATATTTTAAGACCCGAACAGCTTGAGGAGGAATTTAAACAATGTCTTGAGCTGGCGAAATATATGCTGGGCACCGTGGGACTGCTTGAGGACTGCACCTTCCGCTTCTCCCAGTGGGACCCTGCCAACCCCAAGAACAAATACGAGGGTACCGCCGAGCAGTGGGAGCACGCTCAGAACACGATGAAAAAGATATTGGACGATTTGGGAGTCGAATACTCTATCGGTATCGACGAGGCCGCATTCTACGGACCCAAGCTCGATATCCAGTACAAAAACGTGTTCGGCAAGGAGGACACCCTTGTAACTCTTCAGATAGATATGCTTTTGGCTGAGCGCTTCGGCATGGAATACGTTGACGTGGACAATACCAAAAAGAACCCCTATATTATCCATCGCACCAGCTTAGGCTGCTTTGAGAGGACGCTTGCGTATATTTTGGAGAAATACGCGGGAGCGCTTCCCCTTTGGCTGTCTCCCACTCAGGTCAAGCTGCTGCCTATAGCTGACCGCCACAATGATTTTTGCTATGAGATAGCGAAAGCTCTTGACGAGGTCGGCATACGCTGTGAAATCGACACGAGAAGCGAAAAGATAGGCTATAAAATACGCGAAGCCCAGGTAAACAAGGTGAACTATATGCTTGTTATCGGCGATAACGAGGTCGAGGAGAGAACCGTCTCCGTAAGATGCAGAAAACGCGGAGATATCGGAAAAATGGGGATTACAGAATTGTGTAATATGCTGAAAAAGGAAAACGATGAAAAAACCGTTCTGTAACCTGTTGACTTTTAAAAAAAGCTGTGATAAAATGATACTGTAAAAAAACAGAAAGGAGGGTGGACTATGGATTATGTATCCGCAATAGCTGCAATGTCGGTCAATATGTCGTTGCAGAGCGCACAGTCCGCTGCTTCTTTGAAAATGTTTCGCAATGTGATGGACAGTCAGGAAGCAGCAAGCGCACAGCTTATCGAAGCGATCGAGAGCGTACCGATGCCCTCAGAGGGCGTGGGCTCGCTCCTTGATGTGAGAGCATAAGCCGTAAAACAACAAAAGGGCTGTAAAAAACGACCTGTCGAAAACGGGTCGTTTTTTTCGTCACAATAATTGATGAGGAATCAAGCTGCGGAGCCGCTCTGCAGCTGTCAATTGTCAATTTTTTGAAGGCTTGGGGCAGTTTTTTATACTAATAACCATTTCAACACAAGAAAAAACAGAGTTGAAATGGTTATTA